>DLGG01000140.1 GCA_002482565.1 Solidesulfovibrio magneticus | reverse complement strand
CCGGCGAGACGGCCGCCCGAGGGGCCGGCGCGGCCGGGCCGGCCGAGGGCCGGTCCAGGGCGAAAAGGGCGAGGATGGCGGCGACGGCCAGGCTGGCGACGACGATGTTCTTGACATTGGACATTGTTTTTTCCTCCATCCGTCACGCCCGGCCCGGCCTTTACGACGGGGGCGGGCTGTGCCATAGGCCGGGTTGGGGTTCGGTCGGACCGTAGCCCGCCGCGCCGGTCGCGATCCAATCGCAATGTCCGAAGCGGTGCTTCGGCTTGGCCGAAGACGCGCGACGCCGGGAGGGGCGTTGTGGAATACTATCACCTGCGCACCTTCGTGGCCGTGGCCGAGGAGGAGCATCTCACCCGGGCGGCTGAGCGGCTAAACGCCAGCCTGCCGGCGGTCAGCGCCCATATCCGGGGCCTGGAAGAGGAACTCGGGGTGGCGCTTTTTTCGCGCACGCCCAAGGGCATGCGCCTGACGGCCGAGGGCCGGGCGCTTTTGGAAGAGGCTCGGGAGGCCTTGCGCGGCCTGGAAGCCGTGCGGCGGCGGGCCGGAGCCTTGCGCCAGGACGTGACGGGCGTGGTGCGGCTGGGGCTCAACAACGAAGCCGCGCGCCTGCATGTGCCGGAAATCCTGGCCGTCATGACCCGGCGGCATCCCGGGGTGGAGCTGCATCTGGTCAATTCCAGTTCGCCGCGCATCCTCGACAATGTGCGCCTGGGCCGGCTTGACGTCGGTTTCGTCTACGACAACATCATCGAGGCCGGGCACGAGGTGGCGGTGACCCCCCTGGAAGAGGTGCCCATGGCCGTGGTGGGGCCGACCTCCTGGGCCGAGCGGGTGCGTGGGGCCGATTGGGACGAACTGGCCGGCCTGCCCTGGGTGTGGTTTTCCGAGCGTTGTCCGTTCCAGTATCTGCTCGAATCCTCGTTTTCACGCCGGGGACTGCCCATCAACAAGGTGATGGTGGGCGACAACGACGCCACGCTGCGCACTCTGGTGGCAGCCGGCGTCGGACTGACCTTGCTGCGCCGCGACGACGCCCTGGAGGCGGCGGCTGCCGGCGAGGCCTGCGTGTGGCCATGGGAAGGCATGGCCTTGGGACTGGCCCTGGTCCACCGCCGCGAACGGGCGGCGGACCGGTGCATCGAAGCGGTGGCCGAAGCCGTGGCCGAGGTCTGGGGACTTCCGGCCCGGAAACGTTCATGCCCAGCCCCTTAGAAAATACGAACGGTTTTTTTAAGAAAATCCATTGGTTTTTTTGGCAGCCCACGAGACGCCCCAGGCGTTTTCGGGAACGAGACACTCGGCCTAGAGTTGTGAACAAGCGCGGGAGAACTGTTGCATGAGCGAGTCGGCGAAGCCTGACCGGGAACTGCCCTGGCGGGCCGCGTGCGGCGTTACGGTGTTGGTGTTGCTCTTGTCCATGATGGCCCTTGCCCAGGCCAACTACCGGGAGGACGACCCGGGAGCCAACCAGGTGCTTTCAGGCAGCGCTTTCGGCTTTGCCGACCAGCCGGGCCGGCAGGTGCTGGTGCCGGTGGAACCGGGCCTGGCCCGGGGCATGAAGGGCTTTCGCAAAGCCGTGGCCGCCCCGGGGCGGGTGGTCGATCTGGCCTATGCCGGCTCCCAGCGGGGCGACCCGGCCCCCGAGGCGTCGGCCCAGCACTTTAGCGAAGTGTCGGGCGCGGTCTTCGCGGCCAGCCAGGCCTTTGGCCCGGGCGACCACGTGCTGGTGGCCACCGAGGATTTCCTGGCCGCGCGGCAAGTCCTGGCCGTCACCCCGGCCGCCGGGGAGGTGGCCTGTTCCCCGGCCGTGCGGCATGAGCTGGCCGACCGGACCGGGCGCGACGTGGTCTGGTGCCGGGAGATCGGCACGCTTTCCGACGGCGGCCGGCTGTCCCTGGCCCGGCTTGCGCCCCATGGCCGCGACGAGCTGGTGACCCTGGCTTGGACCATGCCCGGCGCGGCCACGGTCTATCTGGACCATGCCGGGACGGCCGAGGCCGGCGGCACGTGGCAGGCCGGCGACGGCGGCGAGTTTTCGCCCGAGAGCTACCGGCCGCTTTTCGCCTTTGCCGGCGCGTCCGGGCGGGAGCTGGCCGTGCGCTGGTCGGGCCCCGAGGGCGACGCCCTGGATCTCTATCGCCAGGACGGCGACACGCTGGCCCCCTTTGTGGCGGCGGCCTGGGCCAGGCCGGAGTAGCCGCAGGGCGCGCGAACGTTTTGGGCCGTCCGCGACGCGGACGGCTTTTTTTATGCTGCGTCGAGCCCTGGGCGGCGGGCAGGAGGAGACATGATGGCGGACAATGACACGACGGAAAACGACGCCCCCAACGCCCCCAAGCCCTTGCCGCGCGAAGTGGCCTGGCTGGTGGAGGAAGGCTATTCGCCCATCCGGGCCTGGCGGGAGCACCTGGGCGTGACCCGGGAGGAGCTTGGCCGCCGGCTGGCCGTATCCCCGGCCGCCGTGACCCAGATGGAGGCCCGCAAAAGCCGGCCGCGCGCGGTGACGCTCAAAAAGATCGCGGCGGTGCTGGCCATCGACTGGGAGCTGCTGCGGGCCAAATAGCCGGCCCGCCCGCCGGCTGCGGAGGCTGTCCGGAAAACAGCCGCGCCGGCCGGCCGCCTCCCGCGACACCCCGGGCCTGCTCCGTCCTTGGATTGCCGGATGCGGCCGGTGCAGGGCCGTGCCCGCGCCGTCGCCCCTCCTGGCCCCGCGCCTTGGGTTTGCGCCGCGCCCCTTTCCCACACTCTCCCGCTTTCCGGCCGTATCGGCGTATGCACGCCATAAGGAACAGTCAGGCACGGCCAAGGAACAATCGTCGCCCCGAAACACACGCTTCGGGGCCGGTTACGCACAGCCACGCCCGGGATAGGCACAGGCCAAGGCTGGTAAGGAACCTGCGCGCACAGGGAGCGAACAGGACATGTTCGTTATTTTCTCTAATAATATTGTGGAAATGTTGTTGATAGGCACAGTCAGGCGACGGTCTTGGCGTTCCCGGCGGCTGGCCGTATTGGCTCAAGCCGCCCTCGGGCCGGCTTGGAGCCGATGGGGTGTTTGGCCGGCACGGCCGGATGCCGCGTCCGGACACGCCGAAAAGGCACAGCCAGGCACGGCGAAGAAACGCTTAAGGAACAGCAAATCCCCGAGAAACGAACAGCTTACGAACAGCGAAAGAAAACGAAAGAACAATAAGAGAACAATGAGCGAACAGCATATGAACAAGCCGTGTTCGTTTTTTTTGTAAGCTATTTTAATGAGTAGAGCTTGAATCGAACAGTTTGGAAGCCGGTGGACTCGTTTCGCGTAGGGCGAGGGCCGCTCGGCTCAACGCCGAGTCCAAAGGCGTGTCTGGGCAGGCCGAGTTTTTTGGGGACGCCGCCCTTGGCGGTATGTCTGTGCCGGCCAGGAGGGCGTAGGGGGCGGAGACGGCGCGCCAAGCGATTCCGGGCGTGGCGTACGACTCAGGCTGTGCCGCGGCTGCTTCGGAGTGAAGACAACGATTGGGGGTGCTGGAGCCTGAGGCGGTCCGGGCGACGCTGTCCCGGCGGCGCATTGGGCCCTGGTGGACAGACGCCCGACGAAGCCTCTCGTCAAATCGCGCCGCCGCCCTGCTCGGGGTATGCCCCGAACAGGGCGGCGGCAGCTCCGCTGGCGACATGCCCAGTACACCGGGAAAAGCGGTCAACCTCGCCGCCAGGTTGTCCCCCAAAAGGCGCCCGCCGTTGTCCCTAAACAGGCCAACCAGCCAGGATGCCGCGGCTTGTCGAGCCGCTGGGGATCCCTGCCCAGCTTAACGTCCAACGCACAATCCTCTGGTTCTCTGTTGCCTTTTCAACCGTCTGCTGCTCTGTCGCCAGAGTCACTTCGATAGACGGGACCCGTGACCCCGGCACGCCTTGCTCGCAAAGCTTCGCACTGGGTGTGGCGGCATCAAGGGTCGCTGCCCCCTGCAAGACTCCCCCGACGGTCGCCGAAACGGCAACGCTCATGCCGTCCACGGATATGTACGACAGCGTGGCCCCTCCCCCGATCGTCATTTCGCCGGCATAGGGTGTGCTCATTTTAACCATCCTTTCTGTTGCAGGTTGATTATGGACACGCATATTGCATATCCGGTTTGCGAAAGTTTCGGCAAGGGTTATATAAAATCGTAAATAAAAAAGCGCCCGGGACAGGCTTTGTCCCGGGCGCTCGCGGAAGCGAAAAAAGGTGCTCTAGGGCTGGGGATTGAAGACCTGGAAGGTCTTTTTCACCTGGCTGCCGTCTTCGGCGATGGCCGTCAGCGTCCAGTCGCCGGTGGCCATCTCCCATTCCTTCTGGAAGGTGAACGTGCAGTGGTATTCCTTGCCCGTGGCGATGGTCTCCACGGACTCGGTGGTGAAGACCACGGCGTTTTTGGCCGGATCGATGATGCCTGGCGTGGTGGTGATGATCTTCACCTTGGAGACGCCGCCCTCGGGCTTGAGGGTCTTAAAGCGCATGCCGAAGGTGGCGCCGAGCTGGCGCGGCACGCTGGTGGTGGCCAGGGACAGCGCCCCGTTTTGATAGATGCCGTAATCCACCATGACGATGGTGGGTTCCTGCGGTTTGTCTTCCTTGCCGCCAAAGCCGAAGAAATTCATGGTGGAAGAACAGGACGCCAAAAGCAGGCACAGAAGCGGCAATAAGACAAGCAGACGTTTCACGATATCCCTCCATGGCCGGCGGCCATCTGTAGTCGATGCTGCCCACATGCCCCTCAACAGCCATTTGTGTCAAGGGAAGGGGCTGTTGTTCAACTTTGCCGGGGCGCGCCGAAGGCCAGGGCGGCCAGTTCGGTCTTGCCGGCGAAGAGCCGGGCCAGCTCCCCCCGTTGCTCCTCGGCCAGACGCAGCCCGGACACCGGCAGCGGCCCGGCCTCGCCGCCGTACATGACCACGGCCCGGTCGATCCACTCGGCCGGCACGAAATCGGCCGGCAGCTTCAGCATCGTGCGCGTGCCGTCCTCGAACACGCTGATGGGCTTGTCGTAGCGGGCCTTGCCCGGCCCGAGCACAATGTTGCCCGTGCGCGCAAGCGTCTCTTCCACCCGCGACGGCGGCACGGCCGCCCATTTGCCCAAGAGCTCGAAAAAGGCCGGCCGCAGGGCCAGATAGTAAAACGGGTCGATTTTCAGGGCCACGGACACGCCCGGCACGTTTAGAATCGACGGCGAGTCGGCGAAATGGCGGCCCAAAGCCTTTTCCAGACGGTCCAGGGTGTCGGCGTAGTCTACGAGCATGGCCGCGTTCCTCCGGGATTGTGGGCGCGCGCCAGCAGATGGGCGGCCAGCCCCCCGAGTTCGCGGGGAGCCTGGCCCAAGGCGGCGCGCCAGACCTCGTCGGATTCCATACAGCAATAAAGCCCCCGCGAAAAGCCGTGCCCGGCCAGCCGACGGGCCATGAAACGTAATTGCCGCACGCGAAGGGGCCGCAGCAAGCGCGTCTTGCCGTCCGGGCCGATGGTGAATTCGCCAAGCATGTAGCGCGGCAGCTCCCGGCCCTCGGCCATAAGCCGGCCGGGCAGCTCGGGCAGGCAGCGAAACGAGCCCAGGCTCACGTAGGCGATGTCGTCCGGCGCGAGAAAGTCGAAAATCATGTCCACGGTGGCGGCGTACTCCCGCTCCCAGCCCTCGAACCAGCAGATGGGGTCGAAGTGCAGGCAGACCCGGTAGCCGGCCTGGACGCAGGCTTGGGCCGCCGACAGCCGCGCCTCGAGGGAGGCCGTGTCGCGCTCCTGGGCGGCCACGATGGCCGGGGCGTTGAGCGACCAGGACGGCAGCACCGTTTTCGGGTCCGGGTCGGCCTCCATCCACGTGAGGTCGGCGGTCTTGGACTTGAGCTCCAGCACGACGTTGGGGTGGCCGGCCAAAAAGCCCAGCAGTTCGCGGGTGTGGCCGGTGATGGGTTCCAGGGCCAGCGCGTCGGCGAACTGGCCGGTGCCGACCCGGAACAGCCGGCTGGGGTCGCGGCCGAACACCCGGCCCAGCTCGGCGAACATGGCCTCGGTGTTGGCGAAGGCGGTCAGCGTGCGGTCTCGGAAATAGGCCCGCAGGATGCAGTACGAGCAGTCCATGGGGCAGTTCTCGCCGATGTGGATGATCTGGTAGCCGCAGCAGCGGTAGTGGCGCGTGGCCGGGCAGGGGCGCAGGAACCGACCGGGATGGGCTTTGACGTGCAGGCCCCGGCCGCCGTTCGGGGCCTGGGGCAGGGGATCGCCCGCAGCCAGCACGGTCACGGCCGCCTCGGGCAGGGCGGCCCTGGCCCGGGCGGCCATGGGCGTTTCGGCCACGGCCGCGTCCACGGCCAGGGCCGTGATGTCCCACAGGGGCGGGCTCACGTTTTTTCTCCTGGCTCTTCGGACACGTCCTCCTGGGCCACGGCGAGCAGGCGCGGCAGGGCCGGGGCGGCGGCCATGGCGGCCAGATCGGCGGCGGCCTTGGACAGCTCCTGGCGGCTTTTGACCGTGACCTCGAAGGTGGCGCTGTCGGACTCGAAGCCCTGGCTGGGGCGGATTTTCACCCGGCTGCCGCGCGAGAGTTCCCGGGAGAGCGCCGTGAACCGGGCCTCCAGGGTGGTGACGGCCGGATAGCGCAGCCGGCGCAGCCCGGCTAAAAGTCCGGCGGTCAGATCGTTTGGCGACAGGCCCCGGCCCGGCAGGTCGAGCAGGCCCGAGCGGGAGAGCGTTGCGGCCGGGGTCTCGCCGGCCAACCGGGCGGCCTCGGTCAAAAAGGCCAACGCCGCCGAAAGGCTGCCGCGCGACCAGCGCACGGCCGCCAGAAGCGGCATAAAGGCATTGAGATCCTCCGGGGCCAGGGCGGCCAGGCGTTCGCCGGCCCCCAGCGGCACATGGCCCGAGGCGAGCAGGGCGTCCAGGGCCGGCGGCAGGGTGAGCCAGCGGGCCACCAGCCGGCCGCGCCGGTCGTCCGGGGCGAAAAGCTGCGGTCCGGCCAGGGCCAGGAAGCCGTCCACGCCGACGAGAGGCACGAAATAGCGCCCGGCTGCCGCGGCCATGGCGTCGGTGACGGCCCGGCCGAGGTTGGAGGCGAGATAGATGAGCCCCAGACGCAAGGGCAGGGACAGCGGGCCGCCGTCCGGGGCCAGGGGATGATCCGAGGCGTCCGGGTCGGCCTCGGGCAAGGCCAGGGCGCACAGGGTGCGGCCTTTGAGCTCCCGCAGGGCGGCGGCGCGCCTGCTGCCGGCGGCCAGGATGGGCCGGCCGTCGGTTTCCAGGACCAGGGCCGGGGTGACCTGGCCCAGGGCGGCCAGGGAATCGGTCAGCGCCGCGTCGGGCGCCGCGCCCCAGAACAGGTGCGGGGCGGACAGGTCGATGTCGCGAGGGTGAAGAAAGAGTGGCTGCACGGTGTCGGTATTCTTGGCTTTTTGCCGTAGAGTTTGTGATTTCAGGAAGTTGTCGTCTTGACAAGGGGTGACGCCTCATCCAATATGCCCAAACTCGCGGAAAAGCCAAGGGCCTGAAAATGCCCGGATTTCCGCCCGATCTCTCTCTCGATTCGCTTCGTCACGAAGCCGGCTCGCCGGCTTTCGATATGGGACAGGAAAAACGCCCCCAGGCGTTTGGACCACGGTGACAACGCCTAGCACAAGGGAGAAGGGAATGTCGGAAAACCTCGCCAGCCAACGCACCTACGCCCTGATCGGCCACGGCGGATGCGGCAAGACCTCTGTGGCCGAAATGCTCCTTTTTACCGCCGGCGCCATCCCGCGACTGGGCAAGATCGAGGAAGGGGCCACCACCCTGGACTACGAGCCCGAGGAAATAAAGCGCCGGGGCAGCACCCAGCCCGGCCTGGCCGCCTTCCAGTTCCAGAAAAACCGCCACTTTCTCCTGGACATCCCGGGCGACGGCAGCTTCAACGGCGATCTGCCGTATCTGCTGCGCGCCGTGGACGGCGTGGTCTTTGTGGTCGACGCCGTGGACGGCGTCAAGCCGCTGACCAAGAAGCTGTGGGGCGAAGTCGCCAAGCTCGGCCTGCCCACGCTGTTTTTCATCAACAAAATGGACCGCGACCGGGCCGATTTCGAGATGGCGCTTTCTGGCATCAAGGAAAAGCTCGGCGTTAAGACCTACATCCAAAATCTCCCCATCGGCGAGAAAGAGGCCTTTAAGGGCGTGGTCAACGTCCTTGAGGGCAAGGCCTATTTCTTCGACGACAAGGGCGGCTCCACCGAAGGCCCCATCCCCGAGGACATGGCCGACGAGGTCGAGACCCTTCGCGAGACCATGATCGAGGAAGTGGCCGTGTCCGACGAGCAGCTCATGGAGCGCTACCTCGAAGGCGAGGAGATCGCCGTGGAGGAGCTGCTGGCCGCCGTCCACAAGGCCACCCTGTCCGGGCAGCTGTGTCCGGTGTGCTGCGGTTCGGCGCTGAGGGCCATGGGCGGCGCGCGCCTGTTGGCCGCCATTCAGAACTACCTGCCCGGCCCCCTGGAGTCCGCCGACGGCGGCAAGGTCATCGCCGCCGAGGGCGGCGAGATCCAGGCCAGCGAGTCCGGCCCGGCCGTCGCCTTTGTGGTGAAGACGCTGTTCGATCCCTTTGCCGGCCAGCTCTCCATCGTGCGCGTGCTGACCGGAACCATCGCCACCAACCAGGAACTGCACAATCCGGCCACCGACACCCTGGAGCGCGCCGGCCAGATCTTGCTGCCTCTGGGCAAGGAAACCGTCATCTCCAAGGAGCCGGCCGGCCCGGGCTCGGTCATCGCCCTGGCCAAGCTCAAGGACACGGCCACCGGCCATACCCTGTGCGACCCCAAAAAGCCCGTGGTCGTTCCCGCCCCGGTCTTGCCCCCGCCCATGATCTCCTACGCCCTGGCCCCGGCCGAGAAGGGCGACGAGGACAAGGTCTTCGCGGCCATGTCCAAGCTCCTCGACGAGGACATCACGCTGTCCATCACCCGCGACGAGGAGACCGGCGACATTCTCATCTCCGGCATGGGCCAGACCCATCTGGAAACGGCCGTGGAAAAGGCCAAGCGGCGCTACAAGGTCACGCCCGTGCTCAAGGCCCCGAAGATTCCCTACCGCGAGACGGTCAAGGGCAAGGTCGAGGTCCAGGGCCGCCACAAGAAGCAGACCGGCGGGCGCGGCCAGTTCGGCGACTGCTGGATTCGCATGGAAGGCCAGCCGCGCGGCGGCGGTTACGCCTTCGTGGACGCCATCGTCGGCGGGGCCATTCCCCGGCAGTACATTCCGGCCGTGGACAAGGGCGTGCAGGAATCGGCCGCTCGCGGCTATCTGGCCGGCTATCCCATGGTCGACTTCAAGGTGACGCTTTTCGACGGCACCTTCCACACCGTCGATTCCTCGGAAATGGCCTTCAAGATCGCCGGCTCCATCGCCTTCAAGGCGGCCTGCGAAAAGCTCAAGATATCCTTGCTTGAGCCCATCGTCCTGGTGTCGGTGAGTTGCCCCGACGAATACATGGGCGACATCATCGGCGACCTGTCCAGCCGGCGCGGCAAGGTGCTGGGGTCCGACTCCACCGGCGGCATCACCGAAATCCAGGCCCATGTGCCCATGGCCGAGATGCAGGAGTACGCCAAGACGCTGAGCTCCACCACCGGCGGCCAGGGCGCGTTCACCCTGGCCTTCGACCACTACGAGGAATGCCCGCCGCCCATCGCCGAAAAGGTGGTGGCCGAGAGCAAGAAGAAGGAAGAATAGTTGTAGGGGGCTTGGGAAGTGGGGCGCTGCCCCACGCCCCGCCGGGGGCCTTAGGCCCCCGGACCCCCATCTTGTGGGGCCTGCTCCGGCCTCCGTCATGGCAATGCGCCTTGACGGGGGCTGGAGCAGGCCCCACAATCCGTTTGGCGACGCTTTGGAATCGGAAACGGAATCAAAGATATGGCCCATATTCTCCTCGTCGACGACGACCCCATCCTGCGCGAAACCTTTGGCGCGCTCATGCGCCGCCTGGGCCATACCCTCTATTGGGCCGGCTCCATCGAGCAGGGCCGCCTCACCCTGTCCCGGGAACGCCTGGACGTGGTGTTTCTCGACCTGCGCCTGCCCGACGGCTACGGCCTGGACCTGCTCCCCGACGTCAAGGCCGCCGCCGGCGCGCCCGAGGTCATCATCGTCACCGGCCAGGAAGACCCCGAAGGCGCGGCCATCGCCATCAAATCCGGGGCCTGGGACTACATCCAAAAGCCGCTGACCCCCAACCGCGTCACCCTGCCGCTTACCCGGGCCCTGGAGTACCGGGCTCAGAAGGCCGCCCGCCGCCCGCCGTCGGTGCTCAAGCGCGAGGCCATCATCGGCTCGGCCCCGGCCATGGAGGCTTGCCTGGACCTCGTGGCCCAGGCCGCCGATTCCGACGCCGCCGTCCTGGTCACTGGCGAGACCGGCACCGGCAAGGAACTCTTCGCCCGGGCCATCCACGCCAACTCCGCCCGGGCCGTCAGCAACTTCGTGGTGGTGGACTGCGCCGCCCTGCCCGAAAGCCTGGTCGAGAGCGTGCTTTTCGGCCACGTCAAAGGGGCCTTTACCGGCGCGGACCGCGACCGCGACGGGCTTTTCAAGCTGGCCGACGGGGGCACGCTGTTCCTCGACGAAATCGGCGAACTCTCCCCGGCCATCCAAAAGACCTTCCTGCGCGTGCTCCAGGACGGCCGGTTCCGGCCGGTCGGCTCCAAACGCGAACTGTCGAGCGATTTCCGGCTGGTGGCCGCCACCAACCGCGACCTGGCCGCCATGGCCGCGGCCGGAGCCTTCCGCGACGACCTGCTCTACCGCCTGCGCACCATCGTCATCACCCTGCCCCCCCTGCGGCAGCGCCCGGAAGACATCCGCCAGCTGGCCATCCACCATATGAACCGGCTGTGCAGCCGCTACGGCCTGCCCACCAAGGGCTTTGCCGAGGAGTTCTTCCAGGTGCTGTGCGCCTACTCCTGGCCCGGCAACGTCCGCGACCTGTTCGGCACCCTGGAGCGCGTGCTGCTCCAGCATCGCGGCGAACCCGTGCTCTATCCCAAACACCTGCCCGACGAGATCCGCCTGCAAATGCTGCGGGTGACCGGCCTTTGCGAACCGGGCGAGACCCTGCGCCCCGAGGCGGCCGATGCGGCCCGTCCGGCCGTCATGCCCTGGAAGGACTACCGCCGCCAGGCCCTGGAAGACGTGGAACGGCGCTACCTGCGCGACCTGCTCGAAGCCAGCCGGGGCAACGTGGTCCGGGCCGCCCAGGCCAGCGGCCTGTCGCCTTCGCGGCTTTATGACCTTTTTCGAAAATACGGCCTATCGACGCGGCCTTAGGAGAAGAAAAAGAGGCCTCCGGCGGCCGGGGGCCTGAGGCCCCCGGACCCCCCGAATGGGGAAAGGGATAAAGGGGGCGGCGGGGAGCGGTTGTCTGGCCGGTTGGAGTGCGGGGAGGGCAGGCGTTTGGGTTGGCGCGCGCCCGCTTGGCCGTGAGTGGAAGCCAGAGGGCGCGCGAGGGGGAGGGCGGGGCGGTCAGGACGCCTTGACCCCCAGGCGTTTGGAGGCCGCGTCCAGGAGCTGGCGGGCGTCGGGCGCGACCTGCTCCAGATAGGCCAGATAGCCGGCCTTGGCCTTGGCGGTCAGCTCGGCCGGGGCCGATTTGGGCGAGCCGCAGGCAAAGGGCGGCTCGGGGTCGTATTCCAGGGTGAGCTGGATGGTCTTGGCCGCCTCGTCGCCGCACAGCTTGGCCAAAAGCGTCAGGCCGAAGTCGATGCCCGAGGTGACGCCGGCCCCGGTCAGGCGGTTGCGGTCGGCCACCACCCGCTCCCGGGTCGGGATGGCCCCGAAAGCGGCCAGCTCGTCCACCAGGGTCCAGTGCGAGGTGGCCTTGTAGCCGCCGAGCAACCCGGCCGCGCCCAGGATGAACGAGCCGGTGCACACGCTGGTCACCCACGTCGCCGTGGCCCCGACCCGGGCCACCCAGTCGAGGATGTCGGGCTGGCGCAGCTGGGCGAACACGTTGCTCGTGCCCGGCACGCACAGGATGTCGGCGCTTCGCACGTCCTCAAAGGTGGCCGTGGGCACGATGTGCAGCTCGGCCGGGGAGCGGCTTTCGGCCCGCACCGGTTTTTTGTCGCGCCAGACATAGTCCATGGTGAACCGGGCCGAAGCGCCGAGCACCGTGGCCGGGCCGATCATGTCCTGGGCCGTTAAGCCGTCAAAGAGCAGGAAGGCGATATGGGGCTTGCCGGCCTCGCGTTTGGCCGGACCGGACGCGTCCGTCGGGGCGGCGGCCAGGGCCGGGGCCACGCCCGCGCTGGCGGCGGCGGCCAGGCCCAGGCAGGCCAGGGAGAAATGGCGGCGATTCATAAAACCTCCTAGGGTGATCGTTTTTCCCTGATCTACGCCGCCGCCGTTTTCCCGAAAGGGGCTTGCCGGCCAATCGTCGCCGGAATATTGCCAAACGCCGGCTGTCCGCGACCCGGCGGAAACAACCATGCCCACATCCTCAACGCCCCATCGCCTGGCCATCCTGGCCCTGCCCGGGTTCGTGCCCTTTGATCTGGCCATCCCCCAGGCCCTTTTCGCCCAAACACGCCTCCCGGACGGCGGCAGCCCCTACGAGGTGTTTCTGTGCGGCCCGGACGATCCGGTCCGCAGCGGCGAACATGCCCTTGGCGGGGTCGCGCCCCTGGAGAGGCTGTCAGAGGCCGACACTGTGGTCATCCCCGGCATCATGGAGCCGGAGGCCTTTGCCGACGCGGCGGTGGCTCAGGCCTTGCATCGAGCGGCGGCAGGGGGGGCGCGCCTGGCCTCCATCTGCACCGGAGCTTTCGTTTTGGCCGCCGCCGGACTGCTCGACGGCCTGCAGGCCACCACCCATTGGGCCAAGACGGCCGACCTGGCCCGGATGTACCCGGCGGTTGCCGTGGCGGATGATGTCCTGTTCGTCGATAACGGCGCGGTGCTGACTTCGGCCGGCCTGGCTTCCGGCATCGACTTGTGTCTGCATCTGGTGCGTAAGGACTGCGGCGCGGCCGTGGCCGAAGGGTGCGCCGAGTTTTTCGTGCTGCCCCTGGAGCGCCATGGCGGCTGCGCCCAGCGCTTGCGCCGCGTGGCCCCCGACGCGGACGACAGCCTTGCCGCCTTGCAGATATGGCTGCTCGAAAACCTCCACGTCGATCTCACCCTGGCGACCATGGCCGCCCAGGCCCGCCTGAGCCCGCGTACGCTGCACCGCCGCTTCCGGGAACAGCTCGGGGCGGCCCCCATGGACTGGCTGGCCCGGGCCAGGGTGCGCCGGGCCCAGGCGCTTTTGGAAACCACAACTCTGGGCGTGGAGGCGGTGGCGGCTGCTGTGGGCTTTGGTTCGGCCGCCGCGTTTCGGGAGCGTTTTCGTCGGCTGGTGGGCGTATCCCCCACGGCCTGGCGCGAGACCTACGGGACCGGCCCAGGGCAGGCGCGGTGCTGACGCGCTGGCCAAGTGACGCGCCCTTTGTCCAATGTGCGAGTATTTTCGGTGGAAAATTAAAGGGTTTTCGTCTTTATCCGGCCACTGCCGCAGTGCTTTTCGTGGACACGGCAGGACACGCCTGGCAGGCCGTGCCGCCTGTCGCGGCGGCCGGGGTTTTCCCGATAACGGACTTGAAATGGCGTTTCTGGACCGATAGGGTAAAGCGTGGGTTGTTGCGGAACGGAGAATTGTCGGTCGCGTTCTGGTGAAATGATTTGGGACGATGTCATTGCAAGAAGAGAGCATTTGTCGTTGCAAGGGAGCGGTTAGATTTCGGCAGCATTTTTTTACTGCTCCAAGGTATTCTTGCCAGGATTTAGGTCCTTGAGAGAGGCTCGTCGATGCGTTCCAGTTTGCATGTCGTGTTTGCCGGTATCGCGCTGAGTTGTGTCCTGGCCCTGGGCTGCGGCGGCGTGCTCTATCTGTTGCGCTCCAGCCAGATCGAGGAGGTCGGCAAGGACCTGGACCGGCTGTCCTTTGTCCTGGCCAATCAGACCGCCCTGGCCTTTCAGGAGATCAACACCAAGCTTTCCGACGCGAAAATGCAGCTGGAAAGCGACTGGACGACCTGGCCGGCTGATGAGGAAAAAATCCACGACATCCTGCGGGCCAATTTTCGCGGCCTGCTCCAGGGGCAGGCGCTTCTCGCCTTTGACGCCGACGGCAAGATGCGCGGCCATTCCCGGGAATGGCCCACGCCCCGGGTCATGGTGGCCGACCGCGAGTACTTCACGGCCCAGAAAGCCGCGGACGGCGATTTCCTGTTTATCTCCGAACCGCTGCGCAACCGTGTCAACAACGCCTGGATGATCAGCCTGTCGCGCCGCATCGACACCCCTTCGGGCGTTTTTGCCGGCGTGCTCATGGCGGCCATCGACGTGCGGTATTTTCTCGACATCTACACCGCCCTGAATTTGCCCCATGACGCCAGCATCGTCCTGCGTCGGGGCGACGGCCTGACCCTGGCCGCCTATCCCACCCCCGGCCGGCTGGACGACCAGGGGCCGCCGTGTCCGCTCCCGGGCGAAAGCATCAGCCGGTCCCGAGACGTGCCGGGATTTTCCATGTCGGTGTGCCTGTCCCTGCCCCTGGACAGTCTGCTGGCGGGGTGGCGGCGGGTGGCCTGGCTGCTGGGCCTGGGCACGGCGGCGGCCGTGGCCGCCATTCTGGCGCTCTCAGCCGCCCTGGCGGCCCGGCTTCGCCGCGAGTGGGAGGCGGCCCGGCGGCAGCAGGCCGAACTGGAAGAACTGGTGGCCGCCAGGACGGCGGCCCTGCAGGATCTGCTGGAACTCAACACGGCCATCCTGGAAGCCTCGCCCTTGGGCATCGGCGTCTACCGCCGGGACGGACAGTGCCTTGCGGTCAACGCCAGTTTCGCCCGCATCGTCGGCGGCGACCGGGAGGCCGTGCAAGGCCAGAATTTCAACGAGCTTGCGTCCTGGCGCGCCTGCGGCTTGCTCGCCGAGATCACGGAGACCCTGGACAGCGGCCGGTCGTTTCACAGCGAAGCCCGGGTGGTTTCCACGTTTGGCAAGCCGATCTGGCTGGAATGGCGGCTGGTCCGTTTCGTGCGGGGCGGGAAGGTCCATGCCTTGTTGCTGATCAACGACGCCACCGTTCGCAAGCAGGCCGAGGACGAGCTGCGCCAGGCCAAGCATCAGGCCGAGGCGGCCAGCCGGGCCAAGTCCGCCTTTCTGGCCAACATGAGCCACGAACTGCGCACGCCCCTTGGCGGCGTGGCCGGGATGCTGGAGCTGCTGCTGACCACCGCCCTTGACGGCGAACAGCACGAGTACGTGTCGGCGGCTCTCAAATCGACCCGGCGCTTAAGCGATCTGCTCTCCGACATCCTCGACCTGTCGCGCATCGAGGCCGGCAAGCTCGACCTGCGCCTGGCCCCCTTTGAAACGGCCAATCTGCGCGCCGCCATCCTGGAGGTCTTCGCCCTGGCGGCTCGGGAAAAAGGGCTGGTGCTGGAATTTACGCTGCATCCCGGTCTGCCGGCCTGCATGGAGAGCGACGAGGCCAGGCTGCTGCAAATTCTGTTTAATCTCGTGGGCAATGCCGTAAAATTCACGGGCCTGGGCTTTGTCCGGGTGGAGCTGTGGAGTTTGCCCGCCCGGCCGGACGGCCGCACGCCCCTGGTGTTTTCCGTGGCCGATTCCGGCGTGGGCATTCCGGACGCCCGGCTGCGGGAGATCTTCGAGCCTTTTGCCCAGGGCGACCATCCCCGGCCGCAATCCCGCTTCGGCGTCGGGCTGGGGCTGTCCATCGTCAGCCGACTCATCGCCCTGCTTGGCGGCGAACTGGCCGTGGACAACGCTCCGGGCGGCACCACCGTCTACGGCTGCCTGCCGGTGACCGTCCCGGCCGGCACGGCTGTTCTCGCCGCAGCGCCCGAGGCCGAGGCCGCGCCGCCGGCGCAAATCAGTCACCCCGCCCCTCCGGCAGGCCTCTTGCCAGAGAGCAGGGCGGTGGTGCTGCTGGTGGAAGACGACGCCATCAACCGGTTGGCTGCCCGGCAGTATCTGGAAAAGCAGGGCTTTGCCGTCCTGGCGGCCACCACCGGCCTGGAAGCCCTGGATATCCTGGCCCGCGAACCCGTGGACGTGGTGCTCATGGATGTCCATCTGCCCGAACTCGACGGGGTGGCGGCCACGCGCCGCATCCGGACCGCGCCGGAGTTCGCCCGGCTCTCCGGGGTGCCCGTCGTGGCCATGACCGCCTACGCCATGGCCGGCGACAAGGAAAAGTTCCTGGCGGCGGGCATGGACGGCTACATCGAAAAGCCGTTGGATCTGGCCCGGCTGGCCCAACTGGTGGAAGAGCTGGCGGCGTCGGGCCGGCCGGTCTAGCCCGGAGATCGCCGTCGTGCCGCAAGCCGCTCCTTGGCGTATTTGCCTGGAGTTGGCGGCAACGTGGGGGCGAGTCCATTGCTGTTGGGAAGGGGGCGACAAGAGTCCTGTTTTTCAGTAGCGCTTACTGTTTTGTCGTAAAACAGGAGGTGTCCCCTGGGCCATGTTTTCGGGAAACTCGATCAGCTTGGGCGTAGTAGCCTAAATCGATGAAGAATTTTTGAAAACCGACGGCATTTGAGGTCTGGCACGGAATTTGGATAGGGTAAGGCAAGAGCAAAGTGATACCTCCCTATCATTTTGACCTCTCCTTCATCTCCTGCGCGGGGGCTCATCCGAGCCCCCCTTTTTTTTGTGCAGCGCTGGCGGGCAAGGCGCAGGCGTTCCGGCCATGGTGGACTGCTCATCCCGTCCCGGGCGGTACTCACGATCTGTCGCCAGGGGCGTTTGCGCAAGGCGAGGCGGCGTCAACTGTCCTCCCGTGGCCGGATGACAAAGACCCTATGCCAAAGAGCGTCAACAGGCAGGACGCCCCTGATTTTTCCGAAGGATCGTGAGCGCGTCAGGCGCGCCTTCGGCCCGTTCCCGGGGCGGCATTGCCCCGGCGCGGTTCTGGAGCCGCCAGGGCGCCTGAGCCTCCCGACCATGCCCCCGATGCTCGCCCGCACGGCGTCAACACGATGCTCCAGTTGACGAACGTGGCGAAGTTCCCCTGCAACTCGCGCACGCGCCGTCAACCGATGGCGTCGTTGACGTACGGGGCGGGAATCCACTGGTATCCCTGGCCGGCCTTGGCCACATGGCCGATGCCCGGGAAGGCGATATGGGCCCCGGCCACGAGATGTCCCTCCCGGGCCGCTTCCTCCATAGCCTGCTGCCGCGCCCTGACGGCGGCCTCGGGATCGATGTCGTATTCGATGGCCAGTTCGGGGCAGGGAAATTGGGCTTCGGCCACATGGACCGTGTCTCCCCAGAACACCAGCCGTTGTCCCTGGCTTTCGAGGACGTAGAACGTGTGACCCGGCGTATGGCCGGTCGAGGGCCTGGAGGTTATCCCCGGAACGACGTCCTGGCCGGCCTCGAAAGCGGCGAGCCTGCCGACGACGGCGTACGGCTCCAGGGATTTCCGGGCCTGGGCGAACATGGGCTTATGGCTGTCCCGGGCCTTGGCCACGTTGGCGGGGTCCAGCCAAAAGGCCTTTTCCGCCCGGCTGACGTGCACCGTGGCGTTGGGGAAGACCATGCGGCCTTGCAGGGTCAAGCCTCCTGAATGGTCGGCGTGAATGTGGGTCAGCAGGATGTCGGTGATCTGTCCGGGCATGAACCCGGCGGCGGCCAGGCTTTCGGGCAGCTTGTTGAGCGAGGGGCCGAGCAGATCCCCGGTGCCGGCATCGATGAGGATGCGGCGGTCCCCCAAAACGATCAGATAGGCGTTGACGGAAGCGATTGCCGGAACGGAGGCATGGGCTTGGCGCAGCAGGGCGTCCACCTGGCCGGGGGTGTCGTTGAGGAGCTTGGCGTTGCTGCGCAGGGTGCCGTCGGACAGGGCGAGCACATCGACGTCACCGACGGAGAACCAGTAATATCCGGCCTGCTTGGGTTTGGCGCCGGTTTTTCGGGGGGCTTCCTGGCCGGCGGCGGCCAGGCCGGGGATGTTGCCGAGCAGGGTGGCGGCCAGGGCCGCTTGCTTGAAGAACTGGCGTCTGTTCACTGTGGTCTCCCTCGTTTGTCTTTGGCGCGGTTTGGTTCGCCGGGGGCTCGGGCGGGGGGCTGCCTTGTCCGCTGGAAGGCAACGGTGTATGGCCTTGCCTGCTGCCTGAGCCGGGGACGTCGCCTCCGGCGCTGTCACAAGTTCGTTTGTTCCGTTTTTATGAACTATAGTCGGGACTGTCAACGCCAATCCTGGCGTGGATTGGCCCGCGCCCAGGGAGACCGAGGAAAGGGGACGATGAAGCCGCTGCAGCATCCGGCCATTGAGGACGTGACCGTGGAGGGCATCCTGCATGCCCTGTCCGACCCCGTCCGCGTACAGATTCTCAAGGAAATCATGCGGTCCAGCGCGCCGAAGACGTGTTCGGATTTCTTGAACCTGCCGGATCGCGTGGTGCCGAAGTCCACGATGTCGCAACATTTTCGGGTGTTGCGCGAGGCGGGTCTGATCCGTAGCGAGCGAAAGGGCGTGGAATTGCATAACACCCCGCGTTGCGAGGAGTTAAAGCCCCGTTTCGGCCAGCTGATCGGGGCGATTTTGGCGGCCTATGCCGGGGAATACGCCAAAGGCAAGGGCGACTGACTGCGCGCCGTGGGGAAGGGGCGACGGGGAAGGTTCCAAGGGCAAGGGCTTTGGGCAGGGGCAAAAACTGGCGCGCCCGGAGAGATTCGAACTCCCGGCCTGCGGATTCGAAGTCTCAAACATTGTTCAATTTTTACCATGCTTTGCCAAGAATATTCAAATAAAATCAGATAGATGAATGTGCGTGCATTTTCATGAAAATGCACGCTTTTTCAGACCGAGTGGAGCAAAATTGGAGCAAAATTGGAGCAAAGTGGGGCAACTTTTTTGCTCAACCGACGAGAAATGTGTTTTTTTCGAGCTTGGCGGAATGATCATCCAGTCCCGGGGAGAACTCGCGGCCGGTCGTCAAGTCCCCCTCAGGGCTGAGCAGGCACGGATCCAGCGTATCCAGGTCAAATGCGAACCGAAGGATATACAAGCACGGCATCTATCACATCCAGTCAGCCCACGAATACCACTCTCGACAGAAAACATAGATCCGCCGTTTCAACGGTATCATCGTCGAGTCTCTCAATCCACTACCAGTAGTGGCACAGCTTGCTTGAAAAAGTAAGAATAGCGTGAGCGAAATAGATGGAGGAAATTATTTCTGACGGCGTGCTGCAAGATGAAGCAGCTAACCACGCAGGCTTTCCTCGTGCCGGATGGAGCATGAGAAAAGCCTGCAAGAACAGTTAATGTGATGCTAAGTGTCCTCGCAGCCGCATCTGCTACAACAGTCCCCGTGGAGTTCGGGGTCATAAGGCACTTCATGGACGATTCCTGAATTTTCTTGATCTTTCATGGCCTCATCAAAGCATTTCTCGCAGAAGGCAACCTCGGGGTACTGCTCGTCGGTTTTGTCGGAAGACAAATCCCCAAATACCATGGCAGCTTTCATTCGGAACTCCTATTTGTCGCCGTTATTAATATCAGATGGCTAATAATAACTAAGAGAAGAAGACTGTCAATGCCTTTGTGAGCGGTTGTTTGCTGCAACGACATTTTTTTAAGTGCTCAAAATTCCATGCTTCTTCAGGGGGCAGCATAGAATTGCCCACTTCCTAGGAGGGTCAGTATCCCGCACGCGATTTTTCCTCCGGTACGGCCGGACAACGAGCCCCGCGTGGATATTCATGCGCAAAAAACGTGTTACCTGTAGGCAGGCTTGTGTAATGGTCCGGTTCCCAAAAATGATCGTCCCCCCAGAGGAGAACCCGCGTCTACCCGTTAAGCTCCCCCCTAAGCTGTGCTGTCATCAGCAGGAAGGGCGTCCCTGATTTTCCCGAAGGATCGTGAGCGCGTCAGGCACGGCGTCCAGCACCTTCAACAGGTTGGTCACGGCCCGACTGGTCAGGGCGTCACCCTTTTCGTATTTGGTGAACGCCTTCGGTCCGCCGCCGATGAGGTCGCCGGCCGCCGCCTGGGTCAGCCCGAGCTTTTTGCGGATGCGCTTGACCTGCGGGCCGTCCAACAGCCCCTCGCACCTCGCCTTCATGGCGTTTAGTGCCCGGTCGGAGACCTTCATGTCCGCACGGGTATAGAGGCCTTCCCCGCACGTCGGGCAATACCATCCGGGCATGGCGACAGTCATCGTCTGTCCCTTGTAGGAAAATTCTACCGGCCTCACGTCACGAACCATTTCGGTTCCGTCTTCGTGGCACATGGGATTTGCTTCCATGCTATTTCTCCTTGAAAGAGAGCAGGTCAAAGGCCGAAATCCTTCCAGCCATAAATTTCACGTACAAAATCCCGGCGGATGTCGGCACATGATACACGTCCTGCCAGGCCGCATTGTCTGCGTAGGCGGTCATGGATTTGTAAAAGTGCCTGCGGTTCATGCTCTCAATGACCGCCATCATGCCATCGTAATCGAAGCCGAGGCGTTGGGCCGCCTGGGCGGCGGTTCTCGTCACGGCGACTTCGCCCCTTCTCGCCGCATCCTGGAAAGAGCCCAGGTCATACGTCGGCTTTCGCTTTTCCATGAGAAAAAGTTACCATAAAGGTACTTTCTGTCAAGGCCATCAACCTCGGCCAGGGCAGGGTATTGTCGCCGCAGTCCGCAGTGCCCGCCCCCAAGCGTCTCCCCGGTCCGCCCTGTTCGCAGCGAAGTCTGAAGCTCTCCCGAGCATGCCTTGAGCACTCGCCCGGCGGCAATCACCGTAGCCCTAAGCCGCCTTCGAGAGTTGGCTGGTGCGAAGAATGTCGGCAGGTCCCCGGCCTTCGAGCAGGCATAAGCGACATGCAATCGCAGGATTGACGAAGGCACACGCCTTTTGGTCGGGAAAAAACTTTCAAATTATTTTTTCTGACATATCTTGTTAAAATAGCGTAACTTTTTGCAAAATAAGACGCAACAAATAAGTCCTGAGCCAGCCATAAACGCAGAATTTACATCGCATATGAGCGAGAAATGACAAATTTATGCACTATAATGACAAATAGTGACAAATAATGACAAATCTTTTTATTAGTGCTCGAACTCACTGCACTTTTTCAAAATTTGACATAGAATAAATATTTATGGTTATCCTTGTCTATTCATCAACAGCCAATGGGACAAGGGTTACTCATGGTTATCAAGCGTTTTTACAACATTGAAGAGCTGTCAATTATCCTCGGAAAGAGCATCGCTTCAATCCACGCCCATCTCTCCCGCAAACAGTTTGACGCCGTCCCTCCGCCTGTGAAGTTAGGCCGTCGGCTGGCTTGGCAGGTGGAGTCCGTGAATGAATGGATCGACACCAAGGCGTCCCAGGCAACGCCCTGGAAGCCGACCTCCCCCGCACAGCCCGCGCCGCTTGCCAGACGACGCGGCCGGCCCAAAAAAACGGAACAGCGGGATAGGGGTGAGAAATGAGCGGCCGGCCCGTGGTCGCTTCGCTGCCCTGCGCACGTCAAGAGGCCCCGCCGGATGATCCCATTGGCCTCAACCTCAAGGAGTGGCCTCGATTCTCGTTTGACGCCTGCCCGGGCATCCTGGGCGAGTTTGTGCGGCTGGCGACGCGCGACAGCGAAGCTGATCCGGCGGCGGTCTGCATCACGGCGTTGGTGCGTTTCGGTGCGGAGGTTTATGGCTATGCGCCCGATAAAGGCCCGCACCTCTATGTGGGCGAGACCGTCCACTCGCCGCGCCTCTTTGCCGTCATCTGCGGCAGCACCAGCAAGGCCCGCAAAGGAACCTCCCGACATCCCGTGGCGAAGCTGTTTGGCCGGGAGCACTGCCTGCCCGCCGACTTGAGGGCCTGGGGCGTCCCTTTGCCTGCCAGGGAGAGCGGCGGTCCGCTCTCCACGGGAGAAGGTCTGGCCCATCATGTACGCGACGAAAGCGATGAGGAGCGGGAGCGGAGGCAGCGGCAGAACCCCGCCGAAGCGGTCCGCGAAAAGGGAGACAAAAGGCTCGTCATCATGGACGAGGAGTTTGCCAGCGCCCTTGCCTGCACCAAACGGGAAGGCAACACGCTCTCCATGGGCATCCGCTGCTTCTGGGACTCCGGCGACTATGCCCCCCTGACCAAGAATAACCCCGTCCTGGTGCGCGGCGCGCATATCAGCATCATCACCCACATCACCATGCAGGAGCTCGCCGTGTGTTTGGGCGAGGTGCAGGCCGTGAATGGCTTCGGCAACCGATTCCTTTGGATATGCGCCCGGCGCTCGAAACTGGTTGCCCTGCCTTCACGGATGCCGGACGCAGAGCTTGCGCCCTTGCAGCGTGAGCTCTGGCGGTGCGTGGGACAAGCCCAGCAGCGCGGCGTCATGACTATGACGACAAACGCCCTGGAGCTCTGGCGACACGTCTACCCAGAGCTCTCCCAGGAGCACATGGGACTGGCCGGGAGCATGATCAACCGGGCCGAAGCGCAAACCCTCCGTCTGGCGCTCCTCTATTCGCTCTTGGACGCTCAGGGGAAAATCGAGGAGCCCCACCTGAAGGCGGCCCTTGCCATGTGGCGCTATGCCCAGGATTCGGCGCGCTACATCTTCGGGGACAGGGCGACAGACCCGCTGGAAGATAAAATCCTGGAAGCGCTCAAGGCCGGCCCGCTCACGGCCACCGAACTGAGTAGCGTCCTAAGCAGGCATATCCCCCGCGATCGCCTCAAACCCCTGCTACAGCAACTCGAAGCGCAACAGCGCATCACCATCACCAAACTCAAAAACGGGGGCCGTCCCCGGATCATCCTGGCTCTGCGCGAATTAAGCGAAAAAAGCGAAATAAGCGAAGAAAGGCGGAGTCTCGCGTGAACCTTATTTCGCTTATTTCGCTTTATTCGCCAACGGTATGTTGTCGCGAAAAGCCCGCGCGCATCGGCGGCATGTCGCAGAGCCAGCCTACCCGTTGTGGGCACGCGCTGACGCGGTGCCCCCTGCCGGGGCTGGCGGGTGGGCTGCGCCCCCCTCGACCCCTGCCAAAGGCATCAAGGCAGGTGACGCCATGAAAGAAAAGGCTCCGAGCCGGACAGCCTGGATCAAGCTTCGCGTCACCCCAGCTGAGAAGGAAGCGATCACGGCCAAGGCGCAAGCCCAGGGCCAGACTGTGACGGATTTCATCCGCCAACGCGCCCTGGACTACCGCCTTCGCCAAACACCCTTGGAGAAGGAGCACGTTCGCCAGCTTGCCCGAGTGGGCGCGAACCTGAACCAACTGGCCCGATGGGCCAACACGTACAAAAGCCGGGCAGAGGCCATTCAGGTATTGGCTGCCCTCTTGAGCATCGAGAGGTCGCTCAAGCGATGCGCAGGCGCAGGAGAAGGCGACCGGCAAGAGCCCTCTTCCACCATGGAGTCAAAAGCCTTCAGGGAGACGCCATGTACATGAAGGTCTTTCCGCACGGGCAGGGGGCCGGGGATGGGCCGACACGCTACCTGGTGCGTCTGGACTACCCGGACCGGGATAAACATCCGCCCGAGGTGCTGCGCGGCGATCCTGAGCTGACCCGAGAGCTGATCGACTCCTTGGACACCAAATGGAAGTTCACGGCCGGGGTCCTTTCCTGGCATCCGGACGAAGTCGTGACGCCCAAGCAGGAAACGCGCGTCATGGACGACTTCGAAGCCGTGGCTTTTGCCGGCCTGGAGCCGGACCAGCGCAATATCCTGTGGGTGAGGCACCACCATGCCGGGCATCATGAGCTCCATTTTGTCATCCCCCGCGTAGAGCTTTCAAGCGGCAAGGCCTTTAATCCCTGCCCGCCGGGTTGGCAAAAACACTTCGACGTTTTCCGGGACCTTCACAATCATCGTGAAGGTTGGGCTAGGCCGGATGATCCAGCCAGAGCCCGCCTGCGCACGCCGGAACACGCGGACCTGCACAAAGCCCGTCTGATCCGATGGGGCACAACGCCCGGCAAGGACGAACGCGCGGAGGCTAAGGACGCCGTTCACGGCTTCCTGCTCATGAAGATCGAAGAGGGGCAGGTCACAAACCGCTCCGAGCTTCTTGCGGTGCTTCGGGAGGCTGACCTGGAGATCAATAGGGCGGGCAAGGACTACGTCACCGTCAAAGACCCAGCCAGTGGCGAAAAGCTTCGCCTCAAAGGGGGAATCTATGCCGAACACTGGCAACTCACTGGCCTCCCTGGCCGAGCGCATGCGGGCCAAGACCGAACAGGATCGGCAGGAGCTCGAAGCCCTGACCCGGCAGCAATTCGACGCCTTGAGCAAGAGCTTGCGGCAGTCGTCGGCCGCCGCGCTGCGTACAACCGAAGCCGCTATCCAGAAAAAGCTTGGGACATTGGAAGAGAGCATCGCCTCACGCTGCCAAACCCTGAGCTGGACCTTCGGCAGAAAATGGCTGCAAGCCCTGCTCCTGAGCATGGCCCTTCTGGCGGGGATGGCCTTGGGCGGCTGGGGCGTGGTGACCCTGTTCACGTACAAGATCATGATATTACGAGGGGAAATTCAGAGTCTCAATGCGAGCAAAGCCGATCTGGAGAACACCGTCGGCCAACTGGAAAAACGGAACTGGGGATTGAAGGTCCTGGAGAACCAGGATGGCCGGTTCATCATCCTGCCGCCGAAGGCGACCGCGAAGACAGGCTGGACGGTTGGCAAACAACAAGCAGTGAAACTGGAGTAAAACATGAGTATGACCGAGCTGGAACGATGCCTTCTCAACTGTCTGGAAGATTTTCAACAAAAAATCGTTTTAGCCGAGAAGTCCCAGAACAAACGGTTGGCCAGTCTGGAAGAACGTCAGCGCGAACTAGAGCAAAACTTGAATCAATTAACAGAGCTCTACAAAACATTAGAGTTGCTGTTACAATATTTGAACAAAATTTTGCAAAAACAGTAAAAAACAAACGACCTAATCGCAATCAATATGAAAACGAGCTCAATATGTAGTATTTGAGTACGATGTCCGGAAATTTGTGATAAATACATAATGGCGTACAGCTAGTGCATATGTTCGTCGGAACGTGTAAAGGCGAACATGGGTGAGCGCACTTCTTTCAAGTCTAGCATTGTGGCCTGCGTTGTTGTCAACTGCAAACACAAATAGTCATTTCATTGATGTAATTGACCATCCAGTCGACTGTAATTCACAGAAGAAGTTTTGCGCAAATAGCTTAAATTGTTAGAAAACTTAACAAAACAATTCTTTGGAATGGCTTACTAACTGACTCAGCGATCTAGCCTGCCCTCTCTGTGGGCAGGCTCTAGTTTGGGATCTGTCAGATCCAGGCCAAAGACAGCAAGTCGTATCTTCATATTGTGATCTTTTTCAAGTTCTTTAGCTTTCTTGTCAAGATAACGAACCATCTCGGAGAATTTTAGATATTTCTTTGTTAAAGGATGTACCCAATGTTTCTTTTGTCCGTCATACGTTAGCAGAAGACATCCAGTTTTGCAGGTTTCATGTCTAAGGTACTGGCCAACTAGTTGGTGATTTAACGCTCTTTCTAAGTCTGTCAAAGACCATCGTTTGTCAGCTAACTTCACTTCGATGACAGCTTTATTGCCAGAAGTAGTCGTCAGCCGGATATCCGTACGCTTCCGATCAGCGACCTCATCCTCTCTGCCTACACTAAAAGCACGCTTTGAGTTTATATTGATACGAAAAGCCAGTGTACGTTGCATTTCATCTTCTTCGCTTATTGTCCTAAGAGTTCGCCTGTCCGAAAAATCATGATGTGATATGTCATGTTGGAGATCATCAAGTCGGTCCATCATAACAGAAAATAAGCTTTCCATGTCTCGTGGCGGCATTTCGTAACGATGATCAAGAAAAACTAAATCCTCTGAACGATATGCAGGAGGTTCGGCATCCTTTGCCGCTCGCTCTCGAGCATGCTGGCGCAAACGATCCTGGAAATGCGCAAAATCAGGCTCAGTAGCGAGTTGAAAAATTGCACTGTAAGCTTCGGGTCCGGGTGTTTCGAATAGGGCTGATAGCAAGAAATTCCGAGCCGTTTGCGCTTCGTCCCGGAAGTTTGGAGTGTACGCACCCAGATGGTTTTGATCTTCTTCGCGACGTATAAAGAAGTATGCGTTGCGAACAAGTTGGCACAGATAGTGTGCTCGGCGGGATGGGGCAATCGCATTTAAATTGATACAGTCTCTTTCGCCGAAGAGTGTGGCGAACGTCTTTATGACATGCTCATGATTTTCGTGGGACTTGCAGGTAGATAAATAATCAATCAGTGTCTGAACTCCTAATTCGACATCAAAATAAAATATTCCCTTAAGCCAAGACTCGGCCAATGGACTCTTCGAGTTTGCATGGTAGCGTTTGGCACATTCCAAGGAGAGTTCTCTTCGACTAGTACCGTGAATAGTTTCTTTCAATATACTAAAAACATGATCAATATGCCGTGATAAGCGTTGGCCAGTCTCATTCGAGATCACTGATGGTATAGCTTTTACAATCAAAATAAGACGAGGCCCAAGAAGATGTTTTACATCATTAGTCGCATAGACAAGATGTTGTAGTATAGGCAAGTGATCGTAGTCAGTGCAAACTTTAAATTCCGCCTCAAGTTCTTCGCCAAGTACAGAATTGACTTCAATTGGGTATGTTTTCGTAAGTTCATCTATAAACGGCGCAAACCCATTCATTTCAATCGCTGCATAAGCGGTGGCTATCTTGGCTTCCTCAGGAGTGATCGAAGTCATCCACTCGGGGTAATACGTTTCCGCGTAGAGGCCACACAGCCCACGAAGCCAGGAATATAGAACAACATTGCGTTCTTCATGTTGTCGCTTACTCCACAGCACAGGAATTATAGAACGCCAACAAGATCGGAATGCTTTCTCTGCACGTTCCGCCACGTCCAAGCTAAATGATTTTGATATGGCATCTTTGCTCCACACCATGTAGTTATGTCTGTTTTTATAAAGCGTCATGAGCCATCGGTGCAGATTAACCACCGTGTTCTCTTGCTTTTCCTCTGAAAAACAACCGACTGGGTCAGCTAGGACTTCCTCACGCCAACGCTCCCAATCCTTTAAGCGTTTCTCGTCTTTGGCCTCCCGTTCATGTACCCGTTGCAGGTGTTCGCGATTCAACCTCTCCAATTCCTTGTCGGGCTTTAGCGGAGCGGTTTTATTGACAAAAATTGCCTCAAGCACCGCATCCCCTCTAAGTGCCTTTCGTAGCTTCTCAATTTCAGAAGGATCACGCCCGTGCTGCCAGAACTGAAGGAGGGCAAGCAATGCAACAGAGCGACGTTCGGGCCTGCTCTCGTCTTCAAGCGCGATTAGAAGCCAGGAACGATCGGCAGGAGTCAAATATCCAAGCAATCCTCCGTGCTCTGCGCGGTCTAATCGTTCGTAATCATTGTTAACTGTCGAGACTTCGTCTACCAAGGCGAGTTCGGCCCAAAAAATTTGGCTTCGAAGCACTTCAATGTTACTAATTCCCTTTTTTATCTCTGTGACCGACTCATTGTGACTATCTGCCTGTCCGCCGAAGCGGTTAGCGATGATGCAGGCTCTTATTAATTCCGGCGTTATTTTTAGTTGATCACAAGCGTGCTTCTCGCAAAGGTATGCGAGGCCAGGTTTTAAATGATCAAATTTACTGTGGATATCGTATGGGTCTTGGTCGTTGAAACGCCCTTGCCATATCAAGTCAGCAACCCTATCTCGTAGAGTTACGGCAACATTTGACCATGGCTCGATAGATTGAGCTATCTGACATAATGCCCACTCGAAGCCACCTGTTGCAAATTCGGATTCAGGTGTTCGCTCAATAAGATCAATTAATTCATCTACCGTAATTATGCTTGGAAATATGTATGGAGAAATGTGATGAACAATTCTGTCCGGCCATGATGAAGGTTGAGTTATGATATCGGCTGCGATTTCCTTGATAGTTATTACTTCATTGCATTCAAGCAACGCTTTTATGGCTGTGATTCGTTGATGATCGGTCCAAGCCGTGTTAAGAGCAGCCGCCCGAGCCAAGTTCGCGCATTCCTTTATTCGCCCTTGCCATATCAACTCAATCAATAACTGGCGAACATCATCGTTCGTTGGCCCCTCATCCCATAACGCATGGATTAAAGGTGCAAGGCTTGGATGAGCGAGCCTGCGAACTTCATCAATTGGGATGTCAATGCCGCGCCAGCCGCCTTGTCCGTATGTTGTGGCAAATTCGCGCAATAAATCTGTCCGAGCCGCGAAGCTGAGCGCTTCGGGATCACCAAATGAGAGTAGTGCCTCGGGTTCATACCTTGTCAAATCACGTCGTATGTTTTCATCCCAAAGCGAGAGCCACGCTGCAATAGCCCGCATGGAAGGAACGGCAACCTGAACGCCATAACGCTCAGCGAATAGCAAGCGGGACAAAGCTTTCGTAGTCATTCCTTGCTCCCGCAACCATAGTAAACGCTTAGCGGCGAGGTATTCTTGAACTGAGCGATGGTGAAACCGGATACGGCCATAAGTGGCTGGGTCAAACAAAGCTCGCCGCAGGAGCGTCTGCCGTTCCAGCTCAGTCCAGTCCATGAGAATTTTCGCTGAGTCGAGGACTCCCCTCGAGCGTTGCGGATCAATGCTCTGGTCGAGCGACCGAATGGTTAAGTTTCGAGTGAGCGTGAGGGCCAAGGCAAGACGTTCCGCACCTTCTCGGGCTTGAATTTCCGTCAGAATTCCTGAATCAGGGCGGTCAGGCCGATCCTTCAGCTTGGCTTGTATGTTCGTCTCATGTTGCTCCGATCTAGTGCCAAGACGATTTTCGCAGGTCCAAACAGTGATCAGGTCGTTAATGTCGAGTGGACGTCGGGCGAAGGTCCACGCATTTTGCCGATCCAGCTCGGCCAAGAAGGCGGCCGGATTCGTTACTCCGGATTGCTGTGCGTAGATTTCAATTTGACGCCTGCCCAATGGAAGAAGAACCACCGTTTTGACGGCAAGAGCATCATCCTCTTCGCTCCTTCCATTTTGCGCAAACGCTACTACGTGCCGATCTTGTTTCCGTAATACTTCTAAAAATGATTCGTAAGGATCTCTGGAAAGTTTGTTTTCACGTGTTATTAGCAGCGGCAATCGTTGCTGCACTGTAGGCATATCCACACTTTGGCACCAGTCACTCGGACGACACGAGATAATAATCCGGGCTCGATCGAGGTGGCCATGTAGCTCTCTTGACAGGCGAAGAAGTGCCCGTTCTAGTCTTCCTTGTTTTAGCTTGAGCTCGTCCACCGCATCGAGAAAAAACCAAGCGGGTGTATGGCCGTTAGACTTCCAATCGTAAAACAAATGTTCTTCATCAGGAGAGAGAAGATCTATTAGCGAGGATGATGTTAGGGATTCTAATGCGACAAAGAACCCGTGTTTGCCATCTTCAACTAAGCATTTTGCCTGTCTAGACATTTCCACTGTTTTTCCGGCCCCTGCTTCCGCAATCAGAACCACTCGAGCATACTCCAGCAATGTGTCCCAGCCAAACCCTGAACCAAATTCGCTCTCGCTGAAATAAGCGAGGATATCAGGCTCTTCGAGCTCATTAGCCGTCAAATGGTGAAACCGACGCTGTAGATCAACAAATGGTATCATCGATTTTTGTCCCATGGGGCTTCACGGCATAAAAAGTTTGGCCACGATGAGTAATCATGGATCTAAATATGTTTTCTTGCCGCATTATTTGTTTGATTTAGTTTTGGCAACCAACGTGAATGGTCCGTGGGGCACAGATCAGATTTCCAGCCTATTCGCGCTCCCCTCGGCCTGGACAGAGAGCGGCAGGGCAGGCTTGTGCGCGTCAACTTCATCGTTGCGTTTGAGGAAAATTACAAGCGCCTGACCTCACCGCGCTTTGCGCCATCCAGCCTCGCCGCAAGGTTTGCCGTGCGCAAATGCGTGTACCGCGCCAGCATTTGCAGGGATTTATGCCCGGTAATGGCTTTAATTTCCATCACATCCAGGTCCGTATGCTCAAAAAACCGACTAGTGGCTTCATGGCGCAAGTCATGAAAATGGAAGTTAACCAGCCCAGCCGATTGGCAAACCCTGCCCATCTTCGATGAAAGCGTGTCGGGATGGAGGTGTCCGGGAAAGACTCGCCCGGAAATATGGCGTGGAAGTCCTTGGAGGACTTCGATCGCTTTTCGAGATAACGGGACCGTCCTACATGTGCCGTTTTTTGTGTCACGCAGCAATACCGATTTGTTGTGGAGATCGATGTCTTCCCAGGAGAGCTTGGCTATCTCGCCACGACGCATGGCTGTTTCCAAGGCGAGCTTGACGATTGCGCAAAACTCCAAGTCGTCGCCAATGGCTTCAAAGAGTTTTTCTTCCTCGCCAGCTTCCAGCCGTCTTTCACGTCCCGGCGGTAATTTGGGTTTGGCGGCGAGTTGCACGGGATTGGTCAAACTTTCCATGCCCCAATCACTCTTGGCAAAATTAAAGAGCCTGGAGAGAAGGGCCAGGTCCAAACGGATCGTATTGGCCGAAATCCCCTCTTTCTCCCGGGCGCGTCGGTAATCCGCTATGTCTTTCGACCGAATCGTTGACATGACGCGGCGGGCGATGGCACGCGATTGAAGGCATTTGGCCCGGGAAATTTCACGGCGAGGGTCTTTGAGCCTTGGCAAATACTCTTCTTTATAACGCTCCAGGCATTCGCTCAAAGTGTAGCTCTCGGCCTCTTTGGTCGAGACGAACTGTCCTTTGGACATCTCGGTCTCGACGCTCTTTGCCCATTGCTCGGCTTCGGCCTTGGTATCAAAGGTCTTGCATGTCGTCGGGTAGCCCCGTTTGCGAATCCTGGCTTCCCACTGGAGATTGCCCCGCTTGCGAAATGTGGCCATCGCTCCACCTCTTTGTTGGAGCAAGTGGAGCAAGATTGGAGCAAAAAATCAAGAAGGCGACCTGTCGTCTTCGACAAGCCGCCTTGGTCTGGCGTAATTATTGAATTTTACTGGCGCGCCCGGAGAGATTCGAACTCCCGGCCTGCGGATTCGAAGTCCGACGCTCTATCCGGCTGAGCTACGGGCGCGCGGGACATACCTAAATGGACCGCGCCGGATGCGTCAAGATGGCCATGCACGGAGACGGCATGAACGCGACGAGCATCACGCTGCCGACCACGGTTCGCGTCAGCCAGGTCCTTGAGCCCATCTATCCGCAATTTCTGGAAATCCAAAAGCGGCACCTGGCCGGCATCGCGCCTGCCCTGGCCGTCGGCGACACGGCCGAGGCCCGCCGGCTGATCCATAACGTCAAAGGCGCCGCCGGCTCCTACGAACTCCCGGCCGCCGCCGCCCTGGCCGCCGCCGCCGAAATCGCCATCCACGACGGACGCCAGGAAGAAGCCCTGGCCCTGGCCGTCACTCTGGGCGGCTACTTCGCAAACCTCAACGTCATTTTCGTCGGGCCGCAACCCCGGAACGACGTCCTTGCCGGGCAGTCCAAAACATCGTAGCTAACTCCATGTCGTTCGCCTCACCGACATCAGCCGTGCCGTCTCTTGCTCCCATGCGGTTTCTCATCGTCGATGACGACGAGAGCATCATCCTTTTTTTGCGCACGTTCCTGTCGGCCTATGCCGAGTGCATCACCGCCGCAACCGGACTTGAGGCCGTGGCCGCCTATGAGGCCGCCCTGGACGAGGACCGCCCCTTTACCGCTGTCTTCATGGACATCTTGCTGCCCGGCATGGACGGCAACATGGTGGTGCAGGAGCTGCGGCGCATCGAGGAGACCCGGCCGGGCCGCCGCGAGCCGTTCAAGCTCATCATGATTTCCGTATTGACCGACACCCGCCACGTCAGCGAGTCGTTTTTCCACGGCCGCGCCGACGCCTATCTGCCCAAGCCCCTGCGCCGCGAAACGCTCATCGCCGAACTCGTCAAGCTCGGCCTCATCGAACTCCAGCCCGCCCCCGCCTGATCCCCATGCGGGGTTTCCAAAGGGGCTCAGCCCCTTTGGCCGCCGGAGGCCTCTTTTTCTTCTCAACCTTACATCCTCGCCTTTGGCCGGCAGGCTCCCTGGCAGCAGCCGCCGGAGAGGAATTCGCTGTAGGCAAAAAGGATGCGGCGTTCCCGGGCCAGCGCATCGCCCGGCAGCGGCTCCATGGGCGCGGCCAGTACGGCCAGTTCCTCGTAGCGCGGGATGGCCCGCAGGCCCCGGCCGATCTCCCGGCCGGTCGCGACGTCGAGCAGTATGGCGTCGCGGGTGTCGGTGACCAGCGCCAGCGGCACGGGGCCTTTGTCGTAGACCCGGGCGGCGGCCAGGGATTCGCGGACGTAGCTGCCGGGTTCGCCGGAGCAGAAGATGACGAAAAGCAGCGTGCGCCCGGCCTCGTCCGCAGCGGCCAGATCGATCATGCGGGTGTAGTCCTGGCCGTCGGCCGGGAAACAGACGCCGATCTTGGGGGTCAGGCGATCCTTGGGAAAACCGCGTTCCTCCACAAGCAGCCTGGCCAGGGCCTGGCGGAATTCCTCGTAGGAGGTTTCGACGACTTCCTCGCCGGTCAGGTAATCGCGGATGACGTTGCCTAGGGATTCCTCGTGCATGGGGGCCTCCTGGCCGCGCGGGCGGCCGGACGTAGCCTAACCGCCCAGGGCCGGTTGGGGCAACCGCCGCCGCGCGGTATGCGCCCGGCCGAGGTTTTTTGGCCCGGCCGGGGATTTTCACGCCGCTTTGGCCCTGCCGCCTCGACGAATACCGAATCATTTGATACGGAAGGCCACGTTGATTTTCGCCGGGGGGGTGGCATGGAAGACGGCCGGCTGCATGACAGGCTCAACAGCCTGAAGGAACATTTGCAACTGGAGAATCCGCTGCTTGTCGAGGCGGTGGGCAGTTTTCGCAAACTCGACAAGGTTTGCCGGGGGCTGGGGCTCATCGGCAACGACCAGTCCACCATCTCCCAGATCGCCTGGTGGCCGCTGATTTCCATCCTGGGGCCGTTTTCGGCCGGCAAGTCCACCTTCATCAACAACTATCTCGATATCCCGGTGCAGCAGACCGGCTCCCACGCCGTGGACGACAAGTTCACGGTCATCTGCTACAACGCCGCCGGCGAATCCCGGGTGCTGCCCGGCACGGCGCTCAACGCCGACCTGCGCTTCCCGTTCTACAAGATGAGCGAGGAACTGGAAAAGGTCGAGCCGGGCGAGGGCGGCCGCATCGACTCCTACATCCGGCTCAAAACCTGCCCCAGCGACAAGCTGCGCGGGCTTATCCTCATCGATTCGCCGGGTTTCGACGCCGACGCCCAGCGCACCTCGACACTTCGCATCACCAACCACATCATGGACCTGTCCGATCTGGTGCTGGTGCTGTTCGACGCGCGCCGCCCCGAGCCCGGGGCCATGCGCGACACGCTGACCCATCTCGTGGCGGCCACCATCAACCGCCGCGATTCCAACAAGTTCATCTTCATCCTCAACCAAATGGACATTGCCGCCCGTGAGGACAACCCTGAAGAGGTCGTGGGCGCGTGGCAGCGCGCCCTGGCCCAACAGGGCCTCACGGCCGGCAAGTTTTATCGCATCTATTCGCCCACTTCGGCCGTGCCCATCGACGACCCGGCCTTGCGCCAGCGGTTCGAGGCCAAGCGCGACGCGGACATGGCCAGCATCCACACCCGCATGAACCAGGTGCGGGTGGAGCGGGCTTACCGCATCGTCGGCGAGCTGGAAAAGCTCGCCCGCGAGGTGGAGGACGTGCGGGTGCCGGAGCTGCGCGGCATGATGCAGCGCTGGCGTTCGGGCACGTTGTCGCGCGACTGCGCCATTTTCGGCGGGCTGGGCGTGGCGCTGGCGGCGTTGTATGTGCTGACGGGCCATCCGTTCAGCAACGGCCTGGTGCCTGGGTGGCTGGGCTGGGTGTTCGGCGAGGCCTGGAGCACGATACTTTTCTTGCTGGCGAGCCTTGGATTGGCCGGTTGGCTGCATATGCTGGCGCGCAAGTGGTCGGCGGCGTCGGTGGCCCGGCTGGTGTCCAAGACGTATCCCCATGGACCGCTGCGCGAGGGGCTGTTGCGGGCGTTTTACAAGAACACCGCGCCCTGGCGTTCGATTTTCCGTTCCGAGCCGGCCGGCTGGGGTATGAAATACCGCAAGATGCTGGTGTCGGTGATCGCCGACAGCGAGCGGTTCATCCAGACGCTCAATGACCGCTACGCCCATCCCTCGGGCGTGACGGCGGCGGCGGTGGTCCCGCCGCCCCCCGACCCCGAGCCGCAAGGCGAGGGGGAGCCCCAGCCTGCCTAGAAGGGGGGAGAAATAGGTTGCGACGGCGCGGGTGGCTTTGGCTGCCCGCGCTTTTTTGTAGGGATAATTAAGGAACTGCTTTTGTGATGTGGGGCAATAAATTTTCTTATTGAAAAATATATAAATTTATATATGCATATTGTCAGTGTCTGCTGCCTTGGATGTTGTCTTGTTGTAAACTATCTCTGATGAAGGAGGGCGATGATGGAATTCAAAAAAGGCAATGTTGTGCAACTTAAATCCGGTGGGCCTAATATGACAGTTACCGGAGTTGTTGGTGAAAATCAAGATCAGCTTGTGTATTTTGAGTCGAGTGGTTATAGCGTTGGTGACGTGACAGTTGAATTTTTTGCGGGTAATAAGTTGGAAAGAGGTACGTTTAGGAAAGAAACTCTTGTCCTGATTGACTAGAGACCATGTGAGCCTATCCCGAATGAGCCCCGGGCTGCCGGGGCTCTCCGTATTTGCAATCTCCCGTTTATTTCTATCCCCCACGATTCTTTTTTATCATAGAAATAGTTATTAACCATTAATAATTATTGAGCTGTTTTAGCGAAGGGGTGAGACTTCGTTATGAACTTGAGAGATACTCTCTCCGTCTTGCTAGGATGACAATTTGTACATACACTTCCCCTATGGATTTCGAATGGGACGAAGCCAAGCGGTTGGCGAACCTCGCCAAGCACGGCATCGACTTTCTGGACGCCAAGGCGGCCATCGAAAATTCTCCGGTGTTTTTTTGAGGACGACCGCAAGGCGTATGGTGAGCGCCGCTGCATCACCGCTGGCGAAGTGAACGGCCACCTGCTGATCGTCGTTTTTACGATTCGCGGCGGCGCTTTTCGCATCATCTCCGCGCGAAAAGCCAACGCCAGGGAGCGGAGGAACTATGCCGACTAACTCCACCGAAAACGGCCAGACCATCGTGCGCCATACCAAGGAAGAACTGCGCGACCTCCCCTCGCAAACCGACTGGGCGCGCGTGGACGCCATGACCGACGCGGAAGTGACCGCGAACGCCCTGGATGATCCCGACAATCCGCCGCTTGGCGACGATTTTTTTGAGAAGGCGAGGCGTGTGCGTTTAGATGATCTGCTGCCCGAAACCAAGGAGCGCGTCTCCATCCGCCTGGACCGCGACGTGCTGGCCTGGTTTCGCTCCCGGCGGAAAAAAGGCTACCAGACGGCCATAAACGCCGTGCTGCGTGCCTTCATGGAAAGCCAGGAGCGCGGCAAACGGCCTTAAGCCTCCCGCCGCCTGCAGACATCCAGCTAATCGCCAAAAGTGATCGTAATGGTCGTTTCATTGATTTCGTCGGAAGTCTGCATCTCGATTTTGTAACCAAGCGCATCAGCAATCAGCTTTGCCGAATAAGCGCCCAGCCCGGTTCCATGTTTCTTGCCGTAGGTTTTGTATTTTTTAAAGAAGTGCTCTCTGATGGTTGTTGGAACAACGCCTTTGTTTGTGATGGAAAGACTTTTTGGGGAACTGCTTACGAAGTTGACGATAATGTCGCTGCCGGCAGGAGACGCCTCGATAGCATTGGATAAAAGATTTGACAGCATATTGTGAATGTTGGTTTCTTCAGTCTGTATCACAAGTTTGTCGCTGCCTGTCGCTGTTTTTGTGTCATAATAAAGGATAATTTTGCAATCGAATCTTTTTAATGAACTTTGCAGGCTGTCGATAACTTCTTTCGTTATGCTGACTAAATCATTCGGACTCAGGCTGCAGCGGTAACTTCCTTCCTCCATCTTGAATATGTCCAGAGAGCTGTTGATCATTCTGAGCATTCGCCATCCAGATCTCTCGATGTGGCTTAAGTAGTCGCGCTGCTCAAGCGTCAGATTGCCATCTTCTTTTAATAGCTGAGGCAATGTCACGATGGCGTTAAGTGGCGTTTTGAGGTCGTGCCGCAAAATCCGATCCACGTCGTCCTTGAGCCTTTCAAGGTCGATTTTTTCTGAAATATCGTTCTTTACCGCTACGTAATTTACGACCTTGCCAGACTTGTCGGGGATTGGCGTTATGATTGTCGATTCCCAGAACAACTCCCCGCTCTTGCTTTTATTGCATATCTCGCCACGCCAAGTTTTTCCGTTGCATATGGAATCCCACATGCATTTATAAAACTCCTGATCGTGGACGCCGGACTTGAGCATCTTCATGTTTTGGCCGAGCACTTCTTCTTGCAGATATCCTGTGGTTTTGCAAAATGAAGGATTCGCATAACATATGGCGCCGGTTGAATCCGTTATCACGATAGATGCCGACGAAGTCTCGATGGATAAGTAGAGTTTTTGAAGCTCTTGCTCGTACTTTCTTCGTTCTGTGATGTCTGTAACAAAGGTAACTTTTTTGAACCTGCCATCGACGCCTGTGACTCGAACTGCGTCGGCTAGAATTGTAAGGCATTTGCCGCTTTTTGTGACAACATCCCATTCTCCTCTCACCTCTTTGGTTCCATTGATGTATTGGTCGTGAAGTTTCTGAAGTGCCTCCTTGTGTCCCTCAGGGACGATCATTGTAAAATTATTGCCAAGAAGTTCTTCCTGTTCATATTCATACAAACTACAATATGCCTTGTTGACATACTCAAAAGTTCCCTCTGCATTTGTAATGCACACTCCTGTCGGAGTGTTTTCAACGGCAATTCTGAAAATGTTTTCCCCAAGAGCAATGTCAAAATTCGATTTCTTTTCTGCCATATCTCGCCTCGTCTTTCTTGATGCTTCCAATAGATTAGCGGCAATGCGATATGTCGAACCTTTTGTCATAAGGAAAACAGCTGAAAACACCTGTTTTGAGCTTGGGATTTTGCGATGGATGCACCTGCAATGCCCCAATGTCTCGAACCTGGGTCACGCGGAGCAGAGCAAAACGATATATTTGAAAAACCGCAAAAGTCATCTAAAAATTAAACTCGTCAATTCAAAGTATTATCTTGAAAATGGCGGAACGGGGGAGGCCTTTCCAGATTGCGACGTGCTGGCCTGGTTTCGCGCCCGGCGGAAAAAAGGCTACCAGACGGCCATAAACGCCGTGCTGCGTGCCTTCATGGAAAGCCAGGAGCGCGGCAAACGGCCTTAAGCCTCCTGCAGCCGCCGCCCCGGCCCAGGCTTGACAAGCTTGTCGTGCCGCCAGTAGGGATACGCTCATGGCTCAAGACCAGTCTCTTGTCGTTGTTGTTCCTTTCTTCAATGAAGAAGAGAACATCGACAACTTTTTCCATCGCCTGGTCGACGGCCTCGGCCATCGTTTGAAAGGGATCGTGGCCGTGGACGACGGCTCCACCGACCAGACCGTCGCCCTCGTCCAAAAGCATATCAGCGCCTTGTCCGTGCCCATCCGCCTTGTGCGCCTGTCCCGAAACTTCGGCCATCAATCCGCCTTGCTCGCCGGCTGCGAACAGGGCTGCCGCCTGGCCGAAGAGGTGGGGGCGGACTGGATCGGGACCATCGACGGCGATCTGCAGGATCGGCCCGAAGACTTCGTTTCGCTGCTGGATGTCAGCGACGACCAGGACGTGGTCTACGCCGTGCGGGCCGAACGCCACGACGGCTGGGTCATGCGCGTGTTCGCCCCGAAATTCTACCGGCTGCTCTCCCGCACGTCCCACTTTCCCATTCCGCAAAACGCCGGCACCTTCAGCGTCATACGCACGCCCGTGGCCCGGCAGATCGTCGAATGCGCCGACGCGGACCCCTATTTTCCGGGACTGCGTGCCTGGGTGGGCTATCGCCAGAAGGGCCTGCTCCTGGATCGCCAGGCCCGGGGCGGCGGCACTTCCAAAGTGGCCATCCCCGGGCTGATCCGCCTGTCGCTTCGGGCGTTGATCCTGTATTCGGATCTCCCGTCCCGGGTGGTGGTCGGCGCGGCGGGCGTGCTGTTCGCGCTTTTGGCCGTCTTGGCCGCCGTGGTTCTGGCCTTGCGCCTGGGCGGAGTCATTTTGCCCACCGGGGTGACCAGCATTCTGCTGCTGGAAGTGTTCTCCCTGGGCCTGTGCGCGGCCTTTTTTTCCATCCTCACCCTCATGCTGGGGCGCATCAAAACCAATTCCTCCCGACAAAAGCACTGGGTCGTCATGAGCGTCGAACAGGCTGATGCGGGCGCCCGGAACCCATGACCAACGCCGCAAAGACGCCAAAAAAGCCGCTGCAGTCCCGATTCCCCCGCCTTTGGCTGACGGCCCAGTATCTGCTGGCCGGATTTTTCTACCGGGGCCGGGCCATCGTCAAACACCTGGACGGCCGTCGGCGCGTCCTGGAAGTGGGCTGTTCCGTGGGCATCGACAGCGTCCATTTCTCCAAACGCCCCTGCGACTACCTGGGCGTGGACATCGACGCCGACGCCATCGCCCTGGCCGCCGCGCGCTACCGCGACAAGGGGCACATGCGCTTTCGCCTTCAGGACGTGCGTACCCTGTCACCGGCCGAACACGCCTTCGATTTCATCCTCTTTTGCGGCTCCCTGCACCACATGCCCGACGCCGACGCCGTCTCCATTCTCAACCACACGGCCGGGCTGCTGGCCCCGGACGGGATCATGGTGGTCATCGACTACGCCCTGCACGACAACCCGGGCTGGATGGAACGCTTCATCCTGGCCCTGGAAGAAGGCCGCCATGTCCGGGAGCAGGACGCCTTCCTGGCCCTGTTGACCCAAATCCCGGACATGGAGATCGCGGAGCAGGAAATCTTCCGCAACCCGGCCTTCCTGCTGCCCTGGCCCATCATGGCCCACAAGTTCTGCCTCAAACTGCGCAAACGCCAACCGGCCGGCCGACAGCCGGCGTCATAGCCACAGCCCATGCGCCACGACGTTTTTCGCATCGCCTACCGTCTGCCCCGGTCGATCCTGGCCGCCCTGCTGGTCTTTGTCGCCGTCCACACCGTCGCCATCTGCAACATGCGCGGCGTGGCCGATCCCCAGGGCTACAACTTCAATTCCAACAAGCCGCTGCCGGTCAACAGCTACGAAGACGACGCCCAGGTCTCCCTCATGCACGCCCTGGGCTACTACGGACCGACCACCAACACCTTTGACGTGGCCACCAATTTCGGCGGGCCGCTGCTCCACGGCGCACGGCCGGTCATCTGGGCCGCGGCCAAGCTCGGTTTCGTCCAGCGTTTCGAGGACCGCAGCCTATACGTGCTGTATCCGGCCGAGATGCTGCGCATCTTCAAGATCTTCTCGTTTTACAAGCTGGCCTTCCTGCTGACCATTCCCCTGGGCGTGTTCTGGCTGTTGCGCAACCACGTCAGCGAACGGGCCGGGGTGCTGGGGGCCTGGCTCATGGTTGCCGTGCCGTTTCTCACCGGCTTCGAGCTGCGGCTCAAGCCCGACGGCGTGGTCTTCGGCCTGACCATGCTGTCCATGCTCTACCAACTTGCCTTTGCCCGGGACGGCCGCGCGCGCCACCTGTACGCGGCCGTGGCCTTGCTGGCCGTCTCCTTTGCCATGAAATTCACCATGGCCACGGTGGTCTTTCCCTTCGCGGCCTGTCTGTGGGCCGGGCTGGCCGGCCGGGGGCTGCGGCCGTTTCGGGGGCCGGGCCTGGCCCTTGTCGCCAAGGCCGCCGGCCTGGGCCTTGGCCTTTTCGTCCTGGCCAACCCCCGCATCATCCCCGGAGCCTGGATTTTTTACGACTTCATCGTCCGCTATTCCACCCTCAACAAGAAAACGGCGGTCAAGGGCGATTTCTGGGCCACCATCGTCTTTCGCCTGACCCATTTCGAAGCCTTGCTCGGCAAGGCCCTGGGCCTGATCGCCATCCCGGCCTTCCTGGCCGCCGTCTGGCGCTCGGTCCGGGAAGGCCGGCGGGTCACGGCCGTCAACTGCCTGACCGCCCTGTACGTGCTCCAGCTCCTGTTTTTGTGGTTCGTGGCCAACGACCACGTGGTCGGCAACATCACCTACTATTATTACGGCCAGTCCCTGCTGACGGCGGTGCTCGCCGCCTTGCTGTTCGACTGGCTGGCCACGCTCGGGGCCGGCTCGCGCCGCGCCGTCCTGGGCCTGGACGTCCTGGCGGCGGGGCTGGTCGTGGCCACCATGGCCGCCAACCTCGACGTGCTGCGTTTTTCCTGCGGCCAGAGCACCCGGCAGATGGCCCAGGGCTGGTTCGAGGCCAACGTCGCGGCCGGAGCCTCGGTCGGCATCCCGCTGGCCCCTTCGGCCCATCTGGTTTTCAGCGACCGCTATCTGCTCGATCCCTTCCGCCACCGCATCCTGCTTTTGGGCCAGGACGGCGGGGAAACCGAAACCCTGCGGCCCGACTATGTCTTCTGGGTCCGCTCCAATCCCCTCATGCCCCGTTTCGCCAGCCCCGGCTACGAACAGGTGGCCCTGTTTGACTCCGGCCGCGACCTGCCCCGCGAGCCCTACACGTTTTTCCAGGACGACATCTACGCCGTCTACAAGCGCCTTGAAGCGCCGGCGACGCCGCCCGCCGCCGGCCCCGCCGACCCGGACGCGGCCCTGGGCGCGGCCCTGGCCGACGAAGGCGATTGCAACATCGTCGAATACCACGCCTCGGGCATCTTTCCCGTGCAGATGACGGTCTTTCTGCGCGCCCGGGGGCAGTACCTGCCCTTGGGGCCGGGACTGTTCTTCGCCGCCCTGCGCGCCCCGGTCTCGCCGCCGGCCTACCCGCACCAGCTCACGCCCGAGCTGCTGACCCTGTGGGGCGTCAAATATCTCTACGCCCGCCTGGACGAGGCAGTGGAGCGCCAGACCCTGGCCGATCCCCGTTTCGCCCTGGCCCCGGCCGAGCTGCCCCCCGGCAAGAGCCTGCCCCAGGGTCTGGGCCTTTTCCGCTACGGCGGCTACCAGGGCATGGCCCATTTCCTGCCCGACGCCCCGGCCGGCGAAAAGCTCGCCGTCGCGCCGCGCTGGCAGGGCCTGTTGGCCCGCCACAAGCTCCTGCCCTACGGCCGGCTCTATCCGGCCGGGGCCGCGCCCGGGGAGCGCACGCTCCTGCGGGTGCGGATGCGGGTGGCCTGCACCGGCCGCATGGATCTGCTGCTCAAGGGCGCGGGCCAGCCGCTCAGCCTGCTGCTTGGGCCGGGAGACAACGACATCGACGTGCCGCTGCCCGTTTCCGGCGTGGCCGAGCCGGGCTACGAGCTCAACGCCGCCGAGCCCGGAGCCCGGGGCGAGGTGCGCGCCATCGCCACCGAACCCATGGCCATCCTGCCGGCGACCTGTTTTTCCGCCGACCCCTACAATGCCTTTGCCGCTGTCACGGCCGAGGTGGCCGGCCAGGTGGCCTTTTCCCTGCCCTACCATCCGGCCTGGCGGGCCATGGTGGACGGCGCGCCGGCCCGGCCCGAGCGGGGTCCGGGCAACGTCGTGACCGTCCCTGTCGGCCCGGGCCGCCATTTCGTCGCCCTGGAATTCGACGGCACACGCAACTAGGGATTCCCGTCCTCAGGCGCGGAGCCGATGCAAAAGCAGCCTGGCCCAGGCTGCCAGGACGGCTGTCCGGCGGCGTCGGCGGGACGCGTCATGCGCGCCGTTCCATCCGGGGTACGGGAACGCTTCCCCGGGCGCCGGCCCGCCAGCCGGTCGGCCTGGGCTTGCGGACGCGGGAGCGAAACCCGTTGCCGTGACGGCAAAGCCCGCGCCGCAATCTCAATGCCACAAAAAAAGCCCCGGTTTCCCGGGGCTTTGGCATTTCTCGTCGCTCGGCCGACGCTTTTTCAGCAAACCAACCTTTCGCTCCCGCTACTGCGACAGTTCCTGGATGGCCTGGGCCACGGGCTTGTTGCCGGGCAGCACGGCCTGGGGGTTCTTGGCGGCCAGGGCTTTGAGCGCCGCCACCGCGCCGGCGCGGTCGTTCTTGTCGTGCTCCAGCACGATGCTCTTGTTGTAGCTGGCGATGACGTGGCCGGCGCTGATGGCCAGGGCCTTGTTGAAGCACTCCAAGGCTTTGTCGAACTTGTTCACGTGGCGGTACATGACGCCCAGATCGGTGAGCACGTCGGGGTTGCCCGGCTCCAGGGTCAGCGACTTCTCATAAGCCGGAATGGCCTTTTCGGGCTGGTCGGTGTCGAAATAGAGATTGCCCAACTCCGTCCAGGCGGCCACGTTGGCCGGTTCGAGCTGGGTCTGTTTTTCCAGGGCCTTGATGCGGTCAAGCAGGGCCGGCGAAGCCTGCTGCGCCTGCTGTTGGGCCTGGGGCGGCGGCATCTGCTGCTGGGCGGCGGGCATGCCCCCCTTGGACGGGCTGTCCATCATGCCGCGAATGGTGAATCCCAGAAAGATGCCGGCCAGAAGGGCCAGCCCGGCCCCGAGGATGGCGGCGCTGCGACCTACCGTCGGTTCGCCGGATTTGTTGGTGCCCATGGGCGCTCCTTTGTGCTGCGTGGTGTCGTGGGGCCGGAACGGTAGCAACGTCGCCGGCAAAAGTCATCGGTTCAAAAGGCCCGAAGCGGCCACGGGGCCGCTTCGGGTTGGGGAAGGAGACAGAGGTTTGTCAACACGGGGGTACGTCTATGGAGTCGTCAGGAACTGCCTATCTGTTCCCGTCGGTTGCCGGGGCGGCGACGATTTTGCGCAGCCGGTCGTAGTCTTCAGGGCTTATCGCCCCCTCGGCCAGCCGCCGTCGCAGGATGTCCAGGGCGTCGTCGCGGTCGGCGGCCGCGCCGCGTCGCACCGCTTGCCGCCGCTTGTCGTTTCGGGTCCGGGCCAGACCCGAAACGATCAGGGCGGCGAGGACGATCAGGAGCAGCATGGTCAGCCAACCGCCCGGGAAGAAGGGGAAACCGGGGATCGTGCACATGGCTGCCTCAATGGGGTCGGCTTCTGGGCCGGGCGGAGGACTCGCCCGGCCCAGAAGCGTTCGTCGTTACTGGCAGCCGCCGCCGTGGTAGCCGCCCATCATGCCGCCTCCCATGCCGGGACAGCCGCCGCCGGCCACGCCTGCGCCGACTTCCTTGGACACCTGGATGCGGAACTGGGTGCGCTCGGCAAGCAGCTTGGCCTGCAAGTCGCCGATCTGCTTGGTCACGGCGTCGATCTTGGCCTGGTCCGGGGTCGCGGCCACGGACAGGGCGTTGAGCTCGGCCATCTTGACGCCGAGGTCGGCGCGCAGTTGGGCGGTCTTGGCCGCGAAGGCGTCATGGAGCTTTTGGAAGGTCGCCTGCTTTTCCGGGCTGAGCTGTCCCCAGCCGCCGCCCATGCCGGGGCAGCCGCCTTGGCCGCCGCCCATGCCGCCGCGGGCCAGAGCCAGGGAAGAAGTCAGGGCCAGGATGGCCAGGGCCGAGAGAACGATGTGAAGCGACTTGACGCGCATGAAAATTACCTCCGTAGGGTTGCCGGACGGTGCCGGCGTGGTCGGGTTCCGCTGGGCCGTTGCCCCGTGGATGATTTTTCCTATTGCAGTAGCCGTGCCAGCGCTGTTGTGTCCATAAAATCAGTATATTATCGATATCCGGCCAGGAAGGGCAGGCCTCGGCGGTTGTATGCAATGTGTCCAGGCGGCAGCCGTCCAGGCCTTGGGGCGTATAGTTTTTATGCAGGGTGGTTCGACGTGAAAAAGTGATAATTCAATGTGTTATCCTGGTTCATGGCGTTTCCTGATCGGCATTGAACGGCCGCCGTGGGGCAAGTGTCTCGAAAATATCCACCATGGCCGGCCGGCGATCCAGCGGCGTGGCGGTGATGGCGGCTGCGGACCAGGGGTCGGCTTCTTCCAGGGGCGCGTCGGCTTCCGGCCGGGCCGGTCGAGCCGGCCAGGTCGGATAGTCGAACATGGGCCGGCCGGCGCTCTCCCGGCCAAGTCGCCAGCCCAGCAGCACGAATCCCGCCGCCCCGGCCAGATGCAGGGCCGCATCAAAGGCCAGCCACAACAGCATGGCGTCGTTCATGGAATCTCCTCGTTGGTTTGGGGCGGGGCCAGCACCGCGTCTATGAGCCGGGCCGCCGGACGCTTGCCGGCCTCGTCCAGGCTGGTGGCCAGGGGCCGGGCCATGCAGGCGTGGCAGGCCTCGTCGTAGATGTGGTCCTCGCCGGTGGTGTCGATGTCCTCGACGTTGCGCCGATCGGCGGTGAGCAGCGGGATCGTGCGGATGAAATCGCGGCAGGCGTCGTAGACTTGGAGCATGGGCGGCCCGTCGTCCCGGGGGCGCAGGCGTTCGTGGAACTGCCGTATCTTGAGTTTGCGCGAGGGGTCGCCGGGGGAGAGGATAACGCCTGCCCCGGCAAACGTCTCGGCCGTGCTCGGCCCCTGGCCGCCGCCTCGGTAGTCGGGCTTTTTGGCGAAACAGTCCGGGCCGCACAGGCGGGTGATGCGCCGTCCGCCGATGCCAAGCGCCTGCTCGCGCTCCAGGATGCCGGCGGCGATCTGCGGATCGGTCAGCCGCAGGCCTTGGTTGGCCGCGCCGCTTGCGCCGTACCACTCGCTGAAGCGAAAAAGCCGCCCGTCGGCGTCCACCCACCACCAGCCCACGGAAAACGGCGCGCCGTAGCCCCAGTCGAAGGTCATGTAAAGCGGCGCGTCGCCCGGGACCGGACGCGGCGGGATCACGTGGAGCCGGCGCTGGAAGGCGAACGCCTGGCCCATGAACACGTCCCAGTCGCCGTCGCGGTAGGCGGTGCGGTAGGGTTCGGGCAGGGCGTCCAGGCGGGCGGCGTAGCCCGGGTCGCGGGCCATGAGGATGGCGTTGTCGCTAAGCCGCCCCGGGATGTGGCAGCGCAGCATTCCGCCCTCGGCCTGCGGGGCGCGGCGGCATACGCCCGGCGGCGCGAAATCGACGAACCGGGCCTTGGCGAAGCCGTGTCCCACGCCGCCGGGGTTGGAGGCGCAGANNNACGTCGAGGGCGCAGCGCAGCCGGCCGCGCAGGTAGTCGTACTGGAGTTCAGTGAAGCTTGTCAGCTCATCAAGGCACAGCAGATGGATCTCCACGCCCTGGTAGCGAAACACGTCGCTCTCGCGCTGGCAGCTGCAAAAAAGGAGCATGGAGCCGTTGACAAATTCGAAGCGCTGCTTGGCCGCCCGAAACGTGCCGAGCTGCCGGGGAAACTGGGCCAGGGCCGGCAGGATATGGTTGCGCTCCAGCTCGGCCATGGTGCGCCGGAAGAGGTAGGCCCGAAGGCCGGGCAGGCGCAGGCAGGCGAGAAGCGCCTCGAAGCGCAGGGCATGGCTTTTGCCGGGACCGGCCGCGCCGCCGAAAAGGATCTCGTTGGCCGGGCAGGCGTGGAGTCTGGCCTGAAGCGGCTGGGGCCGGTAGTCGATGGCCACCGCGCCGGGGGGGAGTGCCGATATGCCGTCAATTGTCCGCAATGCCGGTTTCCTCATGCCGCCCGGGTCGGCGGCAAAGCCGTAATGATTGGAATTATTTTTGGCACGATTCAGGCTTGGCTGGTGGCGGACGCGTCAGCCGCGTTCGGAGGAGTCCGCCATGCTGGTCTTGCCGCGCAAACGTCGTCTGGCCATCGCCCTGTTCGCCCTGGCGCTTTTGGCGCTGGCCGTGTGGGCCGTGCCGTCGTTGTCCCAGCCGGCCGCTGCGGGCTATACCCGGTTGCTGCGCCGCCACGCCGCGCCGCCGCCCACGGCCGTGGCCGATTGCGCCGTGGCGTCGCTGGC
>DLGG01000178.1 GCA_002482565.1 Solidesulfovibrio magneticus | reverse complement strand
CCGCTGGCGGCCAGGGCGGCGGTCCACCTCCTGGCGCGGCCGGCAAGTGCGGCGACGGCGCATGCGACGATTTCGAACGGTCGCGCGGCGTGTGTCCGGCCGACTGCGCCTCGGCCTCCGGGGCGTCGGCCGGCGGCTCCTGATACGACGCGGGACAACGCCGGCTGTTTTCGGTAATGATTTCCCCATGCACGCTGTTGCCCGCAAAAAGACCCTCCCGGGGTTTCCGGCCCGAACCGGCCAGACCGGATAGCCCTTGAACGACCACCTCGCCCCGCGCGCCCCGGCCGCGTTCCGATACGCCGTCGCCGCCGTCCTGGCCGGCGGGGGGCTGGCCGCCGTGGCGCTCGTCGCCTCGGGCCTAGCCTGGTGGGCGGCCCTGGCCGGAGCTGGAACCTGCGCGCTTTTGGTCGCCTGTCTGGCCAGCCCCTTTTTCGGCCTGTGCGCCACCGCCTTTTGCCTCATATTGGCCTCGCCCAATATCTACACCCTGGTCGTCAACACCCTGCAGCTGCACCTGTATCCCTACGTGTTTCCGCTGGTGTTCACGTTTCTGGGAATGCTCGTCCGGGCCGCCCAGGGCCGGCTGTCGCTACGGCCGCGTTCGGCGTTTATGCCCGTGCTGCTGCTGGTTTTCGTGGCCGAGGCGGCCAGCCTCCTGTGGACGCCGCACACGGCCTGGGGGGTGGCCAACATCGCGCGGCTGGCCACGAACCTGCTGCTGTACTGGTGCGTCGTCACCTTGGTCGATACGCCGCGCCGCCTGGACATCCTCTTTAAAACCCTGTTCGCCAGCGCCGTCATGACCGCCGCCGGCGTGCTCGGGGCCCTGGAGTGGGAATACGTCCTGCACGTGCCCCTGGCCCGTGCGCTCAAGCTCGTGTTCGAGATCTATTTCTACACCACCCGGGCCGGCGGCATCGAATCCTGGAACCAGAGCGCCGGGTTTTTGAGCGTGGCCAGCATCATTGCCGCCGGCTACGCCGTGCTGGCCCGGACCAGGGGCCGGCGCGCGGCCTGGGGGCTGGTGGCCATGTTCTTTTTCTGCATGATGCTGCTGCCGGCCAGCCGCGGGGCGCTGCTCGGCTTTTGCGGCGCGGCCGTGCTGCTCATTTTGGCCCTGCCGGCCACCAGACGCCTGTTTTTGCGCAAGACCACGCTGTTTGTCGTCCTGGTCATCGTCGGGATGCTCGTCACCACTCCCGGCTACATCGACCGGATGCTCGTGGGGTTCGGCTACACGGGCGAGCTGCTGTTCAGCAAAAAGAAGTCTTCCTCCTCCAGCGACTCCGACGCCACAGGCATTTCGACGCGCTTTAAAATCTGGCGCGAGGGTTTCAAGCGTGTGGGCGAAAGCGGCGTGACCATCCTCGGCGGCCTGGGCACGGGCGGCTTCATGTATCGGATCAAGGTCTTCGAGGTGCACAACGTCTACCTCGCCTTCTACTACGACATGGGACTGGCCGGCATTTTCCTGCTCTTTTTCCTGGGCTTCATTTTCATCCGGCGCACGTTTCCCCTCGCCATGGCCTACCATACCCGTCTGGCCCGGCCGCCGACCGCGCCCGATCCGGCCGGCCCGGCCAGCGCCGATTTCGTCCTGGTCATGTTCTTCGCCGTGCTGACCGCCTTTACGGCCGAAGTCGCCATCCACGGTCTGGTGGACTATGACCTCACCTCCTTTGTCTCGCGCTACGCCTTTTTCTATCTGGCCCTCTACGACGTCGTCCTGGGGCTGGCCGAGGCCCGGCCGGCCGTTCCCCTCGACGCCGGGGCGGCGAAGGCGTAGGAGGGGCGCGCCGGCGTTGCCGGTGGCGGAGACGGACCGGCCGTCTCCGGCCGAGTCACCCCGCGAGGACGTCCCATGGCTTCGGAAATCTTCGGCAACCCATCGTTTACCCGGTTCTGGACCGCCCGCAGCGCCTCGGGCTTTGCCTACCACATGACCGCCGTGGCCGTGGGCTGGCAGGTCTACGCCATGACCGGCAGCGCCTTCATGCTGGGACTGGTGGGGCTGACCGAATTTCTGCCCCAATTCCTGCTGACCCTGGTGGTGGGGCAGGTGGCCGACCGGGTGGACCGCCGCCGCATCGCCGGGGTGTGCCAGCTCATCGAGGCCTTGGCCCTGCTCACGCTTCTGGCCGAGACAGCCGGCGGCTTTCTCGGCCTTGGCGGCATGTTCGCCTGCGTGGGGCTCATTGGCGCGGCCCGGGCCTTTGAGACGCCCTCGCTCCAGGCCTTGCTGCCCTCGCTGGTGCCCCTGGAGGCCTTGCCGAGGATGCTGGCCTGGAGCGGGTCGGTCTGGAAGACGGCCATGATCCTTGGGCCGGCGGCGGGCGGTTTTCTTTTTGTCCTGGGGCCGGGCGTGGTCTACGGCCTGGGCGCGGTCTTTTATGTCGGCGCGGCCCTGGCCGTGCTGTCCATCCCGACCCGACCGGCCAAGCGGCCGCCCCAGGCCGAGGGGCTTTGGCGCTCGGCCCTGGACGGGCTGCGCTACATCAAAAGCCGGCCGGTCATTTACGGGGCCATCTCCCTGGACCTCTTTTCGGTGCTGCTGGGCGGCGCGGTGGGGTTGTTGCCGGTGTTCGCCAGCGACATTTTGGCTGTTGGCCCGGGGGGCCTTGGCGCGCTGCGGGCCGCGCCGAGCCTGGGGGCTCTGGCCATGTCGCTTTGTCTCACGCGCTTTCCCTTGACCCGCCATGCCGGGCCGGCCATGTTCGCAGCAGTGATCGTTTTCGGGCTGTCCACCCTGGTCTTTGGACTGTCGCGGTCGTTTCCGCTGTCCCTGGCCGCGCTGACGGTCTTGGGAGCCGGGGACATGGTGAGCGTGGTCATCCGCTCGACGCTTATTCAGATCGACACCCCCGACGCCCTGCGCGGGCGGGTCAGCGCCGTCAACGCGGTCTTTATCGGCGCGTCCAACCAGCTTGGCGACTTCGAATCCGGCCTGCTGGCGGCTCTCGTCGGGGCTGTGCCGGCCGTCATTTTCGGCGGCGTCGGAGCGGTGGCCCTGGCGCTATTGTGGATGCGCCTTTTCCCGGAGCTGCGTCGCCGCGACCGCCTCGTGCCCGAGTCCGTCGGCGCTTGACGCCACGACATGCAACCGCACCCACCCCGTAACCCCCTAAAAGGGAGGGTCCGGGAGGGGGTTACCCCCTCCCGGCCGCCGGAGGCCTCTTCCCATCATGAACGACAACCACCCCCACCCCAACAACTGGCGCGACGAGTTCGCGGTGACGGCGGACACGGTGTTTTTCAACCACGCGGCCATCTCGCCCTTGCCGCGCCGTGCCTGTCTGGCCGGCGACGAGATCTACGCCGAGCGCTGGCGGCGGGCTTCCAAGGACTACATGCGCTGGATGGGGCTGGTGGACGAGGCCCGGGACCGGGCGGCCTGGCTGCTCGGGACCGAGCCGAAGCGGGTGGCCTTTACCGGCAACACCTCCTGCGGCCTGTCGCTTGTGGCGGCCGGTCTGGATTGGCAGCCCGGCGACAAGGTGGCCGTGGCCTGGCCGGATTTTCCCTCGGTGCGCTTTCCCTTCGACAACCTGGCCCGGCACGGCGTGCAGGTGGTCGAACTGCCCAAGCACGACGGCGTGTTGGATATGGACGCGGCGGCAAAGCTTGTGCCGGGCTGCCGGCTGGCCGTGGCCTCCACGGTGGATTGGCTGACCGGCGCGGCCCTGCCGGCGGCCGAGTTCGTGAAGCTGTGTCACGAGGCCGGGGCGCTGTGCTGTCTGGACGCCATCCAGAGCCTGGGGGCCATGCCCTTTGACGCCACGGGGCTGGGGGTCGATTTCGTGGCCGCCGGCTGCCACAAATGGCAGTTCGGCCCCATGGGGCTGGGCATTTTTTACGTCTCGCCCCAGGCCGACGCGGCCCTGGCCACGGCGCTGGCCGGCTGGCGCAGCGTGCGCGATGCGGAACAGCTCTCCGAGGCCTTTGTCCTCAAGGACGGGGCCGGCCGTTTCGAGCCCGGCACCCAGGACATCGCGGCCATCGCCGCCTACGGCGAGGCGCTCTCGCTTTTGGAAGAGGTCGGTATGCAGACCGTGGCGAACAACATCTTCGGCGTCACGCGCTGCCTGGCCGAGGGGCTGGCCGAGCGGGGCCGCAAGGTCGTTTCGCCGCGCACGCTCGGCCGGCATTCCGGCATCGTGTCCTTCGAGCATCCCGATCCGGCCGGGCTTTTCGCCCATCTCGACGCCCGGGGCGTGGCCTGTTCGCCGCGCGGCGGCCGCATCCGGCTGTCGCCCCATTTCTACAACGACGCCACGGACGTGGCCCGGTTCTTTACCATCCTCGACGCCTACGACCAGGGCTGATCGTTCCGGAGGTTGCCATGCGACGCGCGATTTTTAACCTCAGCCAAAAAGGCGGTTCGGGAAAATCGACCTTCTCCCGGGCGCTGCTGGACCATCTGCGCCACGCCCGAGGCCAGGCCGTGGCCGCTTTCGACGCCGACGGGCAGGTGGGGCAGTTGGCCCAGCACTACGGCCGTCGCGATGCCCGGGGCGAGCTGCTGTCCCCGCAGGACGCCCTGTCCGGCGTGGTCAGCTTCGACCTGCGCGATTCGCGCCAGCGCGGCCAGATCCTCGACGCCCTGGACGTGCCGGCCGGCACGCTGCTGTTCGATCTTCCGGCCGGTTGCCTGGGGGAACTTGGCCGGGTCATCGGCGGCGGCCGGGGGCTGTCGCCGCTGCTCGACGTCTACGCGGCCGAAGGCGTGCGCCTGACCGTGGCCGTGGTCATCTCCAACGTCCAGGCCAGCACCGCCAACGTCCAGGCGGCCATTGCCGCCTTCGGCGACCGGGTGGACTATCTGGCCGTCAAGAATCTCTTTTACGGCAGCCCCGAGGATTTTCTCTTTTTCGAGGGCTTTACCGCCGCCGACGGCCGGGCCTACGGCGGCCAGGCCCGGCAAGCCCTCGCCCTGCACGGCGGCGACGTCTTTGCCATGCCGGCCCTGCCCGGCCGGGAATACGCCTTGTGCGACCTCTACAGCCTGCCGTTTTCCGAAGCCGCCAGACATCCGGCTTTGCGACGCGGCGAACGGGCCGCCGTGGAACTGTTTCTGCGCGAGTTCGGCCGTGAGGCCGACCGGTTGGAGAAGTACTTCGGTTGCGAGGAAGGCGTGGCGTAGGGTCTGGGAGCCGGGCGGAGCGGGACAGACGGGATGACCAGCCCTCCGGCGTGGCGCAGGGGGGATGCGGGAGGCTACAGCCCGGCGTCCTTGAACAGTTGCTCCAGGCGGCGGCGGTTGACGCCAAGGTCGCTTTTGCCCACCCGGGAGGCGCTGCGGGCCTGGAGCAGGCCGGCGGTCGGGTCATAGAGCAGCTCCACATCGTCCACGAAGCCGAAACGCGGCGATTTGGCCGTGGCGTGGACGTAGCGCTCGGCGACATCCACCAGCGTCACTCCGGGCGTTTGGCGCAACGCTTCGGCCAGGGCCGGGATGGGGTTGGCCGGGCAGGGGCGCGGGGCGATGTAGTGGAGGGGATCGTTTTTGCGGGCCATGGTCGAGACCCAGTTGGGATTTTGCCCATCGGCCCGAAGCGGGCCGCCCGTGGGCGACACCAGCGGCGGCATCTTACGGCTGACCGCGCCAAGCCAGGCAAAGACCGCCACGCCAACGACGATGGCGACCAAAAGCGCCACCGCCGCCACTTGCCCCACGGACTCGAAAAACCGCACCAGCGCTCGCAGCGTGTCCATCATGCCAAAGCCTCCCCGCTCTCGTTGTCCGCGACCAGCCCTCCGGACCAGGCGATGCGGTCGCGTCCTGCTTCCTTGGCGGCATACAGGTATTCGTCGGCCTTTGCCAGCAGGCTGTCCAACCGCGGCGGGCCGTCGGCCAGACCGAAGCTGGCCGTGACCTGAAGGCCGCCGGGCCGGGAAGCGGCCACGGCCCGGCGCAACTGGCGGGCCACGGCCACGGCCTCGCCGGCGTCCAGCCCCGGCAGCAGCACGCCGAACTCCTCGCCGCCCAGCCGGCCGATGACGTCGCCCTCCCGCAAGGCCGCCCGCAGATGCCGGGCCGCCTCACGCAAGGCCAGATCGCCGGCCTGATGGCCGTGGACGTCGTTGATCCGCTTGAAATGGTCGAGGTCCAGCATGATCAGGCTGGCCCGGCCGCCCTGGGCCTGGAGGTCTTCCAAGAGGGCCTGGGCCTGCTCCAGGAAATGGCGGCGGTTGGACAACCCGGTCAGGGCGTCGGTTTGCGCCTGCTGCCGCAAGGCGTCGCGGGCGTCCCGCAGTTCCGCCTCGACCCGGCTTGAGGTCATGGACAGCACGCAAAAGGTCAGGAAGGCAAAAATCCACATGCTGCAAAGCAACAGCAGTTTGACGATGGCGTCCGGGCCGCCGACCTGGCAATCCGTCGCCTGCACGGCCTGGAAGGCGCGCACGGCAAAGGCCACGGCGACGCACAGGAAAATTCCCGAATAAATGCCTTGCATGGAATAGGTCTTCCATCGTCGCACAAGGTAGGGCTCCAGGGCGATGCGACTGTAGAGCAGGGCGCTAAACGCCGAAAAAATGACCACCCGGCGGCAGGTGTTGAAATCCACGTAAACGTAATAGAGGATGGCCAGTTCGGCCAGCACGGCCAAGGCGACGTTGGTCAGAAGCCTTGGCCGCAGGGGCGTGACGCCGCCGTACATGGCGATGCCGTGGTGCCAGCAGACCGCCTGCAAAAACAGCAGGCCGTTGCTGAGGGCCAGGGACAGATGGTCGCCGAGAACCCGGTAAAAAACCAGGTAGACGCCCAGGCTCCAGAACAGCTGGCCCAGGGCCAGGGAGGCAAAGCCGGGATAGGTCTTGCGAAAAAAATAGGTGTAGAACATCACCATGGTCAGCGAAAAATAGAGAACCGCCGCCATGAGGATCATGGTTTTGGCGTCAAGGGCGGCCAGGGCCTCTACAATCTGTTCCATGGAAATCTTTTCGCTTCCCGTCGCGACACAGGAGCGGCTTTGGTGAAACCGGCGCGCCTTTTGGCGCGCCGGTCACGTCCGGGGCGAAGCCTCGCCGTAGAGCGTCCCCAGCAGCAGCGGCCGCAGTTCGTCGTCGGGCAACAGCCGGCCGGTCCAGAGGCGGAACTGTTCCACGGCCTGATAGAGAAACATTTCCAACCCCGGCACGACGATGCCGCCGGCCGCTGCCGCGTCGGCGGCCAGCCGGGTTTCGTAGGGGTTGTAGACCAGATCGAAGGCCACCACGCCGGGCGAGAGCGCCTGGGCCGGGTAGGGGGAGACGCCCTCGAACCGGCCGGCCATGCCCATGGGCGTGGCGTTGGTCAAAAAATCCGCGCCAAACGCGCCGCGCTCGTCCCAGGGCACGGCCAGGACGCCGAATTCCCGGGCCAGGGCCTGGGCTTGCTCGAACCGCCGGGCCGTGACGCCGACCACGCCGGAGTCCAGGCGCGTGAGCCCCAGCACGGCCGCCCGGGCCGCGCCGCCGGCCCCGAGCACCAGGGCGCGCCGGGGCGCGATGCCGCGCATGACCAGCGGCCGGCAAAAGCCCTCGACGTCGGTGTTGTCGCCGATAAGCCGGCCGTCGCGCCAATAGAGCGTGTTGACCGCGCCGGCCGCCTGGCCCAACTCGGTCACCTCGTCCACGAAGGCCATGACCGCCGTCTTGTGGGGGATGGTGACGCTGGCCCCGGCGATGGGCGTTTGGCGCAGGCGCTCCATGAAGGCCGGCAGATCCTCGGGCGGGGTCGGCCAGGCCTCGTAGCGGGCGTCCAGGCCGTAACGGGAAAACCCCCAGTTGTGCACCAGGGGGCTGAGCGTATGGCCCAGGGGATGGCCGATGATGCCGAAAAACTGCATATCCGTGCCCTTGCTCTTGCCTGCGGCAGAAAGAAAACCAGAGAACCAAACCACTCAAGGGTCGCTTCGAGCTGCTGCCCTGGGAACCTTCCTCGCGCCTACCCCTCCAGCGAACAAACGGCGTTCCCATCCGACGACCACTGCAAAGGCAACTTCGCAAAGCCCCTTTAAACCCCTTTCAGGGAGGGTCCGGGAGGGGCTTAGCCCCTCCCGGCCGCCGGAGGCATCTTCTCTTCTTTTCTCTGATCTTCCCTCTACCCCTTGGCCGCGTTCGCGCCAGCGCGCAGGGCTTCGGCGTTTTTGGGGATGAGGTGGCTGTAGTGCTTGGCGATGACGTGGGAGAGGCTTTCCTCGACCACGGACAGCGGCAGCACGCCGGTGGCTTCGATAAACGCGCCAAGGGCCACCATGTTGGCCATGCGGGTGTTGCCCAGGCCGTCGGCGATCTCGTTGCAGGCCACAGGCACCAGGCGCACGCGCGAGGCGTCGGCCAGGGCCGGGTCCACCAGCGAGGAGTTGACGACGAGCACGCCGCCGTCCACGAGCTGGGGCTGGAACTTGTCCAGCGACGGCCGGTTCATGATGATGAGGCTCTTGGGGTTGCGGATGATGGGCGACCCGATGGCGTCGTCGGAGACGACGACGGTGCAGTTGGCCGTGCCGCCGCGCATTTCCGGTCCGTAGACCGGGATGTAGGTGACGTTTAGGCCATGTTCCATGCCGGCGTAGGCCAGCAAGTTGCCGATGAGCATGACGCCCTGGCCGCCGAAGCCGGCGATGATCACGTCCTGGTAGAGGCTCACGGCTATTCCTCCTTGGCCGCGTCCTTGAAGACGCCGAGCGGGAATTCGGGAATCATTTCCTTGCCCACGCGCTCGTTGGCGGCAACCGACGACATGCGCCAGTTGGTGGGGCAGGTGGCCAGGACCTCGACGAAGCCGAAGCCTTCGCCGTTTATCTGGGTCTCGAAGGCGCGGCGGATGGCGCGCTTGGTCTGGGCGATGTTCTTGATCGTGTTGACGGCGGTGCGGGCGCAGTAGGCCACGCCGCCAAGCGTCGCGATGATCTCGGACATGTGGATGGGGCCGCCTTCGCGTTCCAGGCACCGTCCGCCGGGGCAGGTGGTGGTTTTCTGGCCCACCATGGTGGTGGGGGCCATCTGGCCGCCGGTCATGCCGTAGACGGTGTTGTTGACGAAGATGACGGAGATGCGTTCGCCTCGGTTGGCGGCGTGCATGATCTCGGCCATGCCGATGGAGGCCAGGTCGCCGTCGCCCTGGTAGGCGAAGACGAAGGCGTCTTTGCGGGCGCGCTTGACGCCGGTGGCCACGGCCGGGGCGCGGCCGTGGGGAGCTTCCACGGTATCGACGAGGATGTAGTTGTAGAGGAAGACCGAGCAGCCAATGGAGCTGACGGCGATGGTTTTTTCCACCAGGCCGAACTCTTCCAGACATTCGGCCACGATGCGGTGGACGACGCCGTGCTGGCAGCCGGGGCAGTAGTGGGTGGCCACGTCGGCCAGCACTTCCGGGCGCGTGAAAACAAGCTGTTCCGACATGTTAGGCCCCCTTCACAGCGGCGCGCACGGGCGCGTCGAAGTCTTCGGGCGTGGGCATGTTGCCGGGCAGGAAACCGAAGAATTCGGAATCGGCCAGGCCGCGCACGGCCAGACGCACGTCGTCGACCATCTGGCCGAGGTTGTGCTCGATGGTGAGGAAACGCTTGCCCTGTCCGGCCAGGTCGCGAAGGGCGGCCTCGGGGAAGGGGAAAAGCGTGATGGGGCGCAGCAGGCCCACCTTGAGCCCTTCGGCGCGCAGGGCGCGCACCGTGGATTTGACGATGCGGCCGATGGAGCCGTAGGCCACCACGACAAGGTCGGCGTCGGCGGTCTCGAAGGCTTCAAAGCGCACTTCGGCGGCCATGGCGGCGTACTTGTCGCGCAGGCGCAGGTTCTGGCCGGCCAGGGCCCCGTCTTCAAGGAAGAGCGACTTGAGGATGCGCGGGGCGCGCTGCCCCCGTCCGGTGAGCTTCCAGTTGCCGCCTTCGGCCGGGTCGATGGGCAGGGCCTCGCGCCTTGCCACCGGCTCCTTCATCTGGCCGACGATGGCGTCGCCCAGGATGAGCACGGGATTGCGGTACTTAAACGCCAGATCGAAGGCCTCGAAGGTCAGGTCGTAGCATTCCTGGCAGGAGCCGGGGGCCAGGACCAGGGTGCGGTAGTCGCCGTGGCCGCCGCCCTTGACCGACTGGAAATAGTCGCCCTGGGACGGGCCGATGTCGCCCAGGCCCGGGCCGCCTCTATTCATGTTGACGACCACGCCGGGCAGATCGGAGCCGGCCATGTAGGAGATGGCTTCCTGCATCAGCGAAACGCCGGGGCTCGACGAGGTGGTCATGGCCCGCACGCCGCAGGCGGCCGCGCCGAGCAGCATGTTGGCCGAGGCCACTTCCGACTCGGCCTGGACAAATTCGCCGCCGGCGGCCGGCATGGCCGAGGACAGCATTTCCGGGATGTCGTTTTGGGGGGTGATGGGATAGCCGAAGTAGCAGCGGCAGCCGGCGTCCAGCGCGCCATGGGCGATGGCTTCATTGCCCTTGATGAAGATGCGTTTGGCCGACATCAGTCGTTCTCCTTGGCTTTGCTTTTGGCCGTGCGCCAGACGGTGATGGCCACGTCCGGGCACATCTGGGCGCAGGAGGCGCAGCCCGTGCACTTTTCCATCGAGGCCTCGGGCAGTTCCGCGACCTTGTAGCCCTTGGCGTTGAAGCGCGAGGAGGCCACGATGATGGACTTGGGGCAGGCCTCGACGCAAAGCAGGCAGCCCTTGCAGCGCTGCTCGTCGATGACAATCCGCGACATCTGTTTCTCCTTGGCGGGCAAGGGATCGGCGCGCGCCGACAAAGGAACGCGCCCCGGCCCGAATGTTCAAGGCGGTGGGGAGACGCCAGACGGCTACAAGACCAACATGGCGTCGCCGTAGGAAAAAAAGCGGTAGCCGGAAGCCACGGCCTGCCCGTAGGCAGCCAGGATGGACTCTCTTCCGGCCAGGGCGGCCAGCATAATCACCAGCGATGATCCAGGCAAATGGAAATTCGTGACCATCCCGTCCACCACGGCGAAGCGGTGGCCCGGGCGGATGAAGATGTCGGTGAAGCCGGCGAAGGGGCCAAAGGCCCCGGCCTCGCGCGCCGTGCCCTCCAGGGTCCGGGCGGCGGTGGTGCCCACGGCGATGACCGGCCGGCCCTGGGCCTTGGCCCGGGACACGGCCGAGGCCGCCTCGGGCGACACCTCGATCCACTCCTTGTGCATGGCGTGGTCGCGCAGATCCTCCACGCGAACGGGCGAAAAGGTGCCCAGGCCGACATGGCAGGTGACGGCGGCCAGCTCAAAGCCGCGCCCGGCCAGGCGCGCCAGGAGCGCCTCGGTGAAGTGCAGGCCGGCGGTGGGCGCGGCGGCGCTGCCGAGCTTGTCGTCACGGGCGTAGACGGTCTGGTAGGTTTCGCGGTCGGCCGCGTCGTCGGCCCGGCGGATATAGGGCGGCAAGGGCACGTGGCCTATGCGCCCAAGGATCGCCGGCAGCGCGCCGCGCCAGGACAGCGTCACCTCGGTATGGCCAAAGGCCCCGCGCGATACGGCGGTGACGGTGAGATCGGGCGCGAAGTCGATGCGGTCGCCGGGCCTTGGCGGCCGGGAGACGCGCAGCAGCCCCGAGGCCGGGGCGTGGGTCCAGCCGGTGGCCGGATCGGTTTTAGGCGTCAGCAGCGCCACGGGGGTGAGGAGCAGGAATTCGGCCGCGCCGCCGGTGGGGCGTTTGCCTAAAAGGCGCACCGGGGCGACCTTGGTGTTGTTGACGACCAAAAGCGCGCCCTCGGGAAGCAGGTCCGGCAGATCGGCGAACACCCGGTGGTCCAGGCTCCCGGCGGCCCGGTCAAGGACCATGAGCCGGCAGGCGTCTCGCTGCGCGCACGGCCGCTCGGCGATCAGGGCGTCAGGCAGCTCGAAATGGTAGGAGGAAAGGAGATCTTCAGGAGCTGGGGGAGCTGGGGGCGCTTTGGCGTCGGTCACGGGCAATCCTTGGAAAAATGGGCGGCGAGGCGAAAACGGCGGGCCGGATCGCCCGGCCCGCCGTTGTGGTGGCTAAGGGCGTTGCGCCTTAAGCTTCCATGGCGACGTCGCCGTTCAACACCGCGATGACGTCGCTGATGACCCGCTCGGCCTGGCCCTCGGGCACCTGGCAGGTGCCGACGTTGCGGTGGCCGCCGCCGCCGTAGGACAGCATCAAACGGCCGATGTCCACGGGGTTGGTGCGGTCGAAAATCGATTTGCCCACGGTCAGCACCACATTCTGCCTGGCCTTGCCCCAGATGACCTGGACGCTGACCTCGGCGTCGGGGAACAGGGCATAGGCCGTGAACCGGTTGCCGGTAAAAATCTCTTCCTGCTCGCGCAGGTCAATGAGCAAGGTCTTGCCGATCAGCCTGGAACGCTCCCGCAGCATCCCGGCGAACTGCTCCTCCTGCTCGAAGTAGCGCGTAACGCGCTCGGCCACGTCGGGATCAGCCAGAATGGCCTCCACGGGCTGGGTGCGGCACAGCTCCACCAGATGCATCATGAGCTGGTAATTGCTGATGCGGTAGTCGCGGTAGCGGCCAAGGCCGGTGCGCGGGTCCATGAGGAAGCTTAAAAGAATCCAGCCGGTGGGCTTGGCCACTTCCTCGGGCCGCAAATCGCCGCTGTCGCAGCGGTCGACATAGGCCAGCATCTCGTCGAAACGGGCCGGGAAACGGGCATGGCCGCCGTAGTACTCCCAGATGACCCGGGCGCAGCTCGGCAGGGGCTTGGACACGCCATTAAACTCGATGTCGCCCAGCCGGTCGGCCTCGCTGGTGTGGTGGTCGAACCACAGCCCGCAGCCCGGGGCGTAGGGCACGTTGGCCAGGATGTCGTTTGGTCCGCACTCCACCTTGCCATCCTGGACGTCTTTCGGGTGCACGAACACCCACTCGTCCATGACGCCGGCTTCCTTGAGCAACACCGCGCAAATGAGTCCATCGAAATCCGAACGCGTCAAAAGCCGCATGTCCCCTTCCTCCTTGGCTCGCCGCCGCCCGATGCGGCATCGTCCTGTCTAGCCCAAGGCCCGCCACGAGGCAACTGCCCAAGACCCGGGGCATCCGACATTTCCTTTGCCAAGGAGCCGGTTTTCGGCTGTGATGCGGCCATGCCGACACCCCCGACGCCCGGCGGCCCTCCGGCCAGCCTCGATGATCTTGAGCAGCTGCTTGTACATGCCGCCGCCGCCCGCCGCGCCGCCGCCGCCGCCATTCTGGCCGGCCGGCCCGTGCCGCCCGAGGCCATGGCCGCAATCGCCCGTCTGGCCGCCGATCTGCGCCGCAGCGCCGGCCGCGACC
>DLGG01000210.1 GCA_002482565.1 Solidesulfovibrio magneticus | reverse complement strand
TGGGGCGAATCCCCGCCCAGGCGGGCGGCGACGACGGCCGCCGCCGGGTCCAGGGGCGTTTCCGACCAGGCGGCCAGGGCCAGGGCAGACATGAGGGCGGCCTGGGCCGAACCGGCGGCCAAGGCGGCGTCACGCACAGGGATAAGTCCGGCCCCGCTGCCGCCAACGGCCAGGAGCCGGCAAAGCGGCCCGGGCAGGCCGGCGCACAGGTCGGTCATGACCGGTCCCTGGGGCCGAAGGTGTCGCGCATGACGGCAAAAAGCTGTTTTACGCGCGTGGGATAGGTATGTTCGGCCAGCAGACGCCGATGCCCGGCGGCGGCGATGCGCTGCCTGGCCGGCGCGTCGGCCAGATAGCGGGCCACCAGTTCGGGAATCTCGGCCGGATCGGCGTAGACCGCCGCTTCCTTTCCCGGCTCGAACAGGGCGTCGAGCTGGCGGCGGGCGTCGGTCAAAAGAAAGGCCTGGCAGGCCGGCACGTCGAACACCCGCTGGTTGACCGCGCCCTTCATCTGCTGGCTGGTGGCGTTGAAATTGATTTCGGAGAGCGGGTAGAAGTCGGGCAGTTGATCATAGTAGGCCAGCTCGGCCTGATAGCGCCAAGCCTGGCCTTCATCCGGAAAAGTCTCGCGCCAGCCCGGGTCGCCGACGACAAGAGGCCGCCAGGGCAGGAGCTTTTCCACGCAGGCGTTGCGGTAGCGCCGGGTCGCCTCCCAGATGACGGCGGTCTCGAAGGCCAGCCGCCGTTCGGGCGGCAGTCCGGCAAAGGCCGCGACCAGCCCCGGCCAGGCCTCGGCCAGATGGGCGGCCACGGTGCGCGCCCGGCAAGCGCCAAACGATTCGGCCAGCGCCCCAAAGGCCCGGGCCAGTTTTGGCGGCGGCGCGCTGGCGGCCAGGCGCAGGGCGGTCTTTCGCACCATGGAATTGCCGACAAAGGATACCCTGGCCCGCCAGGGATGGTCGGCGGCCAGCGGCGGGCGCGGGCAAAAGCGCGTCTCGTCGGCGGCCAGGGGCAGATAGTGGACATGGGGAAAACCGGCGGCGGTCAGCGGCGCCAGGCTGTCGGCGTCCCAGGTGAAAAGCACCGTCTCCCGGTTGGCCGCCGGCCGGTAGAGCGGCAAGATGAGTTCCGGGCTGTCCACGAACCACGAGGCCAGGGGCAGGCGCAAGGAATCCAGCAGCTCCAGCAACACGCCCTGCTTGTCCACGCCCAGGTGGTTGACGGTAAAGACGAAATCGGGCCGGAATTCCGCCACGGCCCCGCGCACCAGGGCCACGAAGGCGTCGCGGTCCAGGCTGTCGCCGGTTTCGACATAGCGGCACGGCGCACCCAGGCGGGCGCAGGCGGCCACGGCCTCGCCGACGAGAAACAGCTTGCTCGTCAGGCACAGCACGCGGGGCAACGCCGAGGCAAAACGCGCGGCTGCCGGCGGCCCGGCCAGGGCCTGGGCCAAGGCGGCGACGTAGGCGGCATGGAGCCGGCGCTGGACGGGATGGGGCGAAAAATGCAGGGCGGGCAAGCCCCGGGACTGGGCAAAGGCCCGCACGTCCCCGGCCGCCCGAACCGGGTCGGCCGCGTCGATCCAGGCCACCTCCGGGTCGTCGGCAAACCGCGCCGCCGTGCCGGCCAGCCCGGCCACGTCGGGGTCGCGGTCCACCACGGCGACCGGCCGGCCGGCCTGTCGGCAATGGGCGATTTCGACGCCCAGGCCGGCTCCGAAAAAAACCGGCAACGCGCCCGTGGCCAGGGCGGCTTCGGCCCGGGCCAGGGAAGCGGCCTCGCCGGAGCGGCCGCACAGCGTCCAGGTCTTGCCCTGGTGGCGCAGCCGGACGTCGATCAACCGGCCCTCGGCGTCGGTCACCGCCTCGGCGCGGCCAGGGACGGCAGGCTCCGACGGCGCGTCCGGCTTATTCACACACTCCGGTCAAAGCCGTTTCGTCGGGCAGGACACTGAAGAAACTGAGCAACTGCACAAGACCCAGAGTTTTCTCCACGGCCGGACTCAGTTGATACAGATAAAAGGCCTTGCCCGAGCTTTTCATGCGCGTGTTGCACGAGACCAGAAAGCCGATGCCCGAAGAATCCATGAAGGGGACCGCCGACAGGTCGATAATCACGGCGCGCACTTGCCCTTCGCCCTCGCCGAGTTCGGCTTCCAGGCGGCGCTTGAGGTCGGCCGTCATCTCCAGGGTGATTTCCCCGGCGTACTTGAGCAGCAGCGCCCCGCCAAGACGTTTGATCGTCAGGTTTTCCACCGCGGCGCACCTATGTCCTTGTGAATGAAGACCACGTTTTCGCCATTTTCGCGGCGCACCTGGCAGTCGTTTGCCAACATGCGCATGATATAAAGCCCTCGGCCGCCTTCGGCGTCGGGACCGGGATTTTCAAAGCGCACGTCGTCGCCAAAGCCCTTGCCCCAGTCCACGATCTCCAGCTCGATCCACGAGCCGGGACTCACCGCCAGCCGCACTTCCAGCGGCCCGGGCTGGCCGCCGTAAGCATGGCGGCAGACGTTGGCGCAGGCTTCGGTGAGGATGATGTCGAGATCGTGGAGCACGTCGCCGTCGGCCAGAAACGCGGCGAGATAATCGACCACGTCCTTGGCCAGCCGGCGGCTGTCCCCGGGATGGGATTCGGTTCGAAACACCTTGCGGGTCACCGCGCGCTCCATGGCCTTGCTCCACGGCCGGCCCGGCGACCACCGCCCGGCCAAGCCACGCCCAAGGTTTGCTCCGAAAGCCCGGGCCGCGTCAAGTGGCCACGCCCAGGTCGGCGCTGTCGAGCATGATGGTCACCGGCCCCCAGTTGACCAGGGAAACGTCCATGTCCGCGCCGAAAACGCCGCTGCCGACCCGCCCGGGCAGGGCCTGCCCGGCCATGGCCACAAAGGCGTCGTAAAGCCCCCGGGCAACCTGCGGCGGCGCGGCCTCGGAAAACGACGGCCGCCGCCCCTTGCGGCAGCAGGCGTAGAGCGTGAACTGCGACACGAGAAGCACCCCCCCGCCGGTCTCGCGCAGGCTCAGGTTGAGCTTGCCCGCCTCGTCGGGAAAAATTCGCAGATCAAGCAGCTTCTCCAGCGCCGCCCGGCAAGCCTTGCCGGCGACGAAATCCGGCCCGTCGGAAGCGCCGAAGCCGACCAGGACCAGCAGCCCCGCCTCAATGGACGCCACCGTCTCGCCGCCGACCGCCACCGAAGCCTGGCGCACCCGTTGCACGACCAGTCGCACGTCGGCCCCCCTATTCTTCCATGTACGTGGCTTTGCTGGAGTCCTTCTCCGAGACCGACACGCAAACCAGCCGCACGGGCTGGCCGGCCAGGGCCGCCTCCAACTGGCGATAGACAAAGCGCGCCAGGTTCTCCGACGAGGGATTTTCCAGCGAAAAGGCCGGCAGGTCGTTTAAGTGCCGATGGTCCAGGCCGGCCAGTATCTCGCGCAGCCGGCCGCGCAGCACCTTGAAATCGAGCAGATATTCCACCTTGGGGTCCAGGCGCTCGCCCTCGACCACGGCCTCGACGCCGAAATTGTGGCCGTGCAGGTTCTCGCACGGGCCTTCGTAGCCGCGCAAACAATGCGAGGCGCAAAACCCCTCGCTCACGGTCAGCCGCCATTTGCCTTTTTTCGTTTCCATGCATCCTTCTCCGGGCGGCTTCAGCGGCCCTGGCGTTTGCCGTCCTCTTGGGCGGCCAGGACCGGTTCAAGCTTGCGCCCGATCTTGGCCACGCCTTCCATGAAACGGGCGTACTCGGGATTTTCCGAGAAGCTCACCCGCACCCCGTCCAGCGTCGCGTCGTACTTGCGGGGCATGAACAGCTGGCGCAATCCTTTTGCATACAGGAGCTCATTGAGCCGGCGCATACGCCGGGCTTCCTGACGGTTCTTGTCGTTGCGCAGTTCGTTGACGCCGCCTGTCTCGTAGGGCGTATGCTCGTGCCGGACGTACTTGTCCCGCTTGTCCACATAGCCGGCCGTCAAGCCGGCCCTGGCCAGGCGAAAGCCGAAATCCTTGTCCTCTTCGCCGTAGAGTCCGTAGTCCTCGCACCAAAAACCGAGCTTTTCATGCACGTCGCGCCGGGACATGCAGCAGGCCCCGGTGGTAAAGCTCCGAGCAATGAACACGTCGCCGTCGCCCAGCCCGGCAAACGTCTCGACCGGACAGTTGCCCCAGACGTGGAAACCGGCCGTGCCCACCTCGCGCTGGCGCGTCAACACGTCCATAAGGACCCTGGCCCAGGCGGCGTCCTGAATGATGATGTCATTGTCCAGGCGCACGAAAAACGGCTCCCGCGACACGGACAAGGCAAAATTGTAACCGCAGGCCACGCCCATGTTGCGGTCAAACAAATACAGGTCGTCAATCTGCTTCTTGTTGTGCAGGCGCAGCAGATAGGCGACCGTGTCCCTTTCGCTGCCGTTGTCCACCACCGTCAGCCGGTAGTCCGCGTCGGTCCGGGACACAATCGACTCCAGACACTGCACCGTGGATGCAAGCCGATTGTACGTCACCACGGCAATGCGCAGCGTTGGGGACATGTTCCCTTCCATCCTTGGCTTCCCTGGCAAGGCCGTGCAGCGGCCTCAAGCCGGCTGTCGCCCAAGGACGCCTTGCTCGAAGGCGTCGAGTTCGCGGCGCAGTTCGGGGCAACGTTTGACGCCGAAGTGGTGGCCCAGGCGCAGCCGGCACACGGCCTTGGGCAGGTTCATGATGAGATGCACCGAATTCTCGCCGGGATAGCGTTTAAGAATCTCTTCCAGGGGCTTTAAGCCCACGGGCTGCTCGTCCTTGCAGGCCACGAAGATTTCGATGGGCTCGTCGCTGCCGCTGACGATGTTGACCAGAGGATCGAGCCGCACGGCTTGCAGCTTGATGATTTTTTTGCCTTCGCCCTCGCCCTGATCGACGTTGCCGATCTTGGCGGTGAGATACAGCGGCACGTCGGCGTCAAGGTGTTCGCGGCAGGCGGCGTAGACATCGGAAAAAACCACGGCCTCGGCCTCGCCGCCCAGATGGTCCTCGAGCTTGCAAAAGGCCATCTTCTGGCCCTTTTTGGTGATGATCTCCTTGGTGGAGACGCAGATGCAGGCCAGCTTGACCTCGACGCCCGGCTCCATGCCGTCGCACTGGGCGATGGTGGTCAGGCGCATGGCCCGCAGATCGCGTTCGTAGGCCAGAAGCGGATGACTGGTGAGATAAAAGCCCAACGCCTCTTTCTCAAAGGCCATCATCTCTTCGTGATGCCATTCGGGAAGCTCGGCCTCGGCGCAGGAAAGGCCCAGGCCCACGGTGGGCTTGGGCTTTTCGGGCATAAGCGTCATCAGCGAAAGCCGGCCGTCGTTTTTCTCGGCGGCCCGCCGCTGGCCGATGGCGGCGGCCTGGTCCAGGCCGGCCACAAGCCCGGCCCGGGAACAGCCGAAGCTGTCGCAGGCCCCGCATTTGATGAGATATTCGATGACCCGCTTGGTGATCTTGCGCATGTTGACGCGCGAGGTGAAATCCAGAAGCGAGGTGAAGGGGCCGCCCTCTTCCCGGGCGGCCACGATCTCGGCCACGGCGTCGCGGCCGACGTTTTTGACGGCGGCCAGGCCGTAGAGGATCTTGTTGTCCTTGACCGAAAAGTGCGGATAGCCGGCGTTGACGTCGGGGGGCAGCAGCGTCAGGTCGTTGTCGCGGCAGGCGGCGATGTACTGCAGCAGCTTGTCCTGGTTTTCCATGTCCGAGGTCATGAGCGCGGCCATGAAGGCGACGGGATAGTGGGCCTTCAAATAGGCGGTATGGTAGGAAATGAGCGCGTAGGCGGCGCTGTGGGACTTGTTGAAGCCGTACTCCGCGAACTTCTCCATCAAGTCGAAGATTTCGTTGGCTTTCTTCTCGGGAATGTCGTTACCGGCGCAGCCTTCGACGAAAAAGCCGCGCTGCTTGCCCATCTCCTCGGCGTTTTTCTTGCCCATGGCCCGGCGCAGCAAATCGCCCGCGCCCAGCGAAAAATTGGCCAGCACCTGGGCGATCTTCATGACCTGTTCCTGGTAGACGATGACGCCGTAGGTAGGCTTTAGCGTCTCCTCCAGGAGCGGATGCGGGTACTCGACCGGGTCTTCGCCGTGCTTGCGGCGGATGAAAAGCTCGACCATGCCCGACCCCAGCGGCCCGGGGCGGTACAACGCCAGCATGGCGATGATGTCCTCGAAGCAGTTGGGCTTAAGCATCCGCAGATACTTGCGCATGCCCTGGCTTTCCACCTGGAAGATGCCGTCGGTGTCGCCCTTGGCGAAAAGCTCGTAGGTGGCTTCGTCGGTAAAGGGCAAGGTGTCGAGGTCTGGCGGCTGCTCGCCCATCTCGCGGATGATTTGGAGCGTGTCGTCGATGACCGTCATGGTTTTGAGGCCCAGGAAGTCGAACTTCACCAGTCCGGCCTTCTCCACGCGCTTCATGTCCCACTGGGTCACGATTTCGTTGTTCTTGCCCTTGTAGAGCGGCACGTACTCGGTCATGGCCGTGTCGGACACGACCACGCCGGCGGCGTGGGTGGAGGCGTGGCGGGCCAGGCCCTCCAGACGGCGGGAGACGTCGATGAGCTTGGCCACCCGAGCGTCCTGGGCCATGAGGGTCTTCAGCTCCGGCTCCTGGGCCAGGGCCTTGTCGATGGTCATTTTCAGGTCTTCGGGGATGAGCTTGGCGATGCGGTCGGTCTCGCCGAAGCTCATGCCAAGGGCCCGGCCCACGTCGCGCACCACGGCCTTGGCCTTCATGGTGCCAAAGGTGGTGATCTGGGCCACGGCCTCTTCACCATAGTGCTCGGTGACGTAGCGGATGACCTCGTGGCGGCGACGTTCGCAAAAATCCACGTCGATATCGGGCATGCTCACCCGCTCGATATTGAGGAACCGCTCGAAGAGCAGATCGTAGGGCAAGGGATCGAGGTTGGTGATGCGCAGCGCATAGGCGACCAGCGACCCGGCCGCCGAGCCGCGCCCCGGGCCCACCGGGATGCCGTGGTTTTTCGCCCAGTTGATGAAGTCCTGGACGATGAGGAAATAGCCCGGGAAGCCCATCTGCTTGATGACGTCGAGTTCCAGCTCCAGCCGGTCCCAGTAGCGCTTGGGGTCGGCGCCTTGCATCTTGGACAGGCGTTCGGTCAGGCCCTTGCGGGCCAGATCGGCCATGACCTCGTCCAGGGACTTGCCGGGCGGGGATTTGTAGACCGGAAAATGGTAATCCCCGAATTTGAGCTGGAGATCGATGCGCTCGGCGATCTCGCAGGAATTGGCGATGGCCTGGGGCACGTGGGCAAAGGCGGCGGCCATCTCGTCCGGGGAGCGGTAATACAGGTCCTGAGTGGTGAAGCGCATCCGTTTGACGTCGTCCACGCAGGCGGCGGTCTGGATGCACAACAGCACGTCGTGGGCTTCGGCGTCGTCGGCGCGCAGATAGTGGCAGTCGTTGGTGGCGACAAGCGGCAGGCCCATGTCGTCGGACAGCTCGATCAAAAAGTCGTTGATGACGGCCTGTTCGGGAATCGTGTTGGCCTGGATTTCGAGGTAGAAGCGGTCCGGGAACAGGCTGGCGTATTCTTTCGCCATGGCCCGGGCCTGGTCCTTGCCTTCCTTTAAGAGCTTCTGGTTGATCTCGCCCTTGATGCAGGCCGAAAGGGCAATAAGCCCTTCGCCGTATTGGCCAAGCAGCTCCTTGTCCACCCGGGGCTTGTAGTACATGCCCTCGGTGTGGCCCAGCGTGGCCAGCTTGAGCAGGTTTTTATAACCCGTCATGTTCTGGGCCAAAAGCACCAGATGGTAGCGCGGCGTGCGCGGGTCGCGGTCGCGGCGCGAGGTGGGCGAGACGTAGACCTCGCAGCCGATGATGGGCTTTAATTCGGCCTTTTTGGCCGCGTCGTAAAAAATGAGCGCGCCGTGGAGGTTGCCGTGGTCGGTGATGGCGGCGGCCGGCGAATTGAAGCTCTTGGCGGTCTTGACCAGATCGCCGATGCGGATGGCTCCGTCGAGGAGGCTGTACTCGGTATGGCAGTGCAGGTGCACGAAATCGGGCATGGGGGTGCGCTCTTGGGGAGAAAAAAGTCCCGGGCGGGATCGCCCGTCCGGGACTGTATAGCGCTAAACGCCGCCGCTGGAAACGCCCCTAGGCCGGCCTGGTCTTTTTCCAGTAGGGATGGGCGATGTCCTCGAAGGCCGACAGGGCCGCCGTGGAGCCGTCGCCCACGGCGTTGACGATCTGCTGGGAACCGCCGGTGACGTCGCCGGCGGCGTAGATGCGCGGGATGGAGGTGCGCTTGGCCCGGTCGGCGACGATATAGCCGCCCGCGTCGAGACTCAGCCCCAGCTCCTGGGCGATTGCGGTGTTGGGATTAAGCCCGATGGCCACGAACACGGCGTCGGCGGCGATCTCGCGCTCCTGGCCGTCAGCTTCCAACAGCCGCACGCCTGTCACCTTGGTCTCGTCGCCCAGGATCTCCACCACATTGGCCCCAAGGACGGTCGTAATCCCCGAGGCGGCCAGGGCGTCCTGCAAGTGCTTCTCGGCCCGGAACTCGGTGCGGCGGTGCACCAGGGTCACGTCCACGCCGAGGTTTTTGAGGTGCAGGGCGTCGGTCAGGGCCGTGTTGCCGCCGCCCACCACCACGGCCTTTTTCTCGCGGTAGAGGTAGCCGTCGCAGGTGGAGCAGTAGCTCACGCCAAAGCCGAAGTAGCGGTCCTCCCCAGGCGCGCCGAGCTTGCGCCAGGACGCGCCCGTGGCCAGAATCAAGGCCTTGGCCACATAGACCGCCTTGTCGGTGTAGACCTCGACATGCTTGCCGACCTTGACCTCGTCGATGCCCTCGCCCTCGTGGATGTCGGCGTAGCTGCGGGCCTGCTCGGCGATCATCTCCATGAGCCGCTTGCCCGGCACGCTGGCGAATCCCGGATAGTTCTCGACCACCGGCGTCACGGCCACCTGGCCGCCGATGACGTTTTTCTCCAGCACCACGGCGGAAAGCCCGCTGCGCACGGCGTAGACGGCGGCGGTGAGCCCGGCCGGGCCGGCCCCGGCGATGACCACGTCCACCTCCTTGACCGGAAAGCCGCCGGGCGTCTGGACGCCAGCGGCGGCGCGCTGCTCGGCCATAAGCTCCTCGGCTGGCCGCAAGGTCACCAGTTCCACCACGAACCGCTCCTCGGGCAACAGCCCCAGGGTGGAAAAGGTCTCGTTTATGACCGTATGCGGCACGCTGCCGACATGGTGGCGCTCGGCCAGCCTGGGATGCTGGGAAGAGTCCACGCACCAGGCCGTGACGAGGTCCGGCCGCTCCACGGCGGCCCGAAAGGCGTTGCCGACCTGGCCCGGACAATAGGGGCACGAGGGATTGACGAACACCTGGACGTGGCGCTTGTCCTCAAGCTCCTGCAAGAGCTGGCGGGAAATCTGGGATAGGCCGCTCTTGCCGGCCGACAGCCGCATGATGGTCTCGACCAGGGTGCGGGCCTCCTCGCCCAGGGGCGCGCCGAGATAGCGAATCTGGCAGCGATCCGGGGCCAAAAGCAGCGTCGGCGAAAAATCCACGGCATAAAGCTTGGCCTCGGGGCTGTCCAAGCCCAGGAACCGGGCCGTGATCTTGTCGGCGATCTCGGCCAGCTCCCGGCATAGGGATTCCATGAAGGCGTTATAGGGCGTGTTCTGCCGTGGGTCGGTAAAGACGACAAGCTCCACCGGTTCCTGCATCCCGTCGAAGAACTTCCGCAGTTCCGGCAGGCTGTCTTCGGGGATCAGCCGCTTGGGCGCGGCCGGAGCCTGGGGTTCCTGATCCGCCGCTTTCTTTTTCTTGTCGTTGCCGAAAAGGGCCATTGCGCCCCTCCTTGCTCATTTTCCTGAAGGTCTTGGCTCATTGTGTAGCCAAAGCCCGGCAAAGAGGCAAACAGTTGCATGGCTGGGCGCGTTTTTTCCTTGCGGGCCGGCGCAAAAAGCCTAGAACGAAACCAGGGAATCAGGGAGTCCGGTCCGGGGGGGCCGGAAAAAGCACGTTGGGGGATGAGGCCATGAAAGATACGCTCATCGCGGCTGCGATGGTCTTTTTTGCGGCCATCATGTCGTTTTTCCCGTCGGCCTGGGAACCGGTCAGCGAAGCCGAAGCCCGCGATTTATTGGGGAATGACGCGGGGGAAAGTTAAAGAGAATAAGAGAAGAGGCCTCCGGCGGCTGGGGGCCTGAGGCCCCCAGACCCCCCGAATGAAGAAAGGGTTAAAGGGGGGCGGCGGAGGCTGGAGCTCTGGGCGGCGGGTGAGCTTAAGGATCTGTCGGATCGCCCTTGGCCGGAAACGCGGCTGGGCGGGCGGCCTGGGCTGGGCAAACGAAAGCGCCCTTGGCGGCGGCAAAACCAGCAAGGGCGCGGCGACGGCCGGGCAGGGCGGACGTCAGTCGGCTTCGATGCAGTCGTGGGGGCAAAAAGCCATGGCCCGCTCCACGTCGTCCACCGGGGCTTCGGCCAGGAGCAGCACGGGCTTTTCCGTGGCCTCGTCCATGGCGAAAAGCTCCGGGGCCATGGCGGCGCAAGCGCCGCAGCCGTTGCAGCAGACCGGATTGACGGAATAGGCGGTCAGGATCGTCTCCATCGGCGTTCCTTTGTTTTGGTGGCGGGTCCGACCTTTTCCATCTATGTTTCCCCACGACGTTGTCAACGAAAGGACAAGCCAAAAGCGCCATGCGATGCAACAAATGCGGCGGAGACAATCCCGACGACCGCCGGTTCTGCCAGGTCTGCGGCCACAAGCTGCAATCCGGCCGGGCCGGGGCCGACGACGCCGCCGCGCCCGATCCGGCCGCCCAGGACGGGGACAGGGCAACCGGCGAGACGCGCCTGGACGGCGTTGCCGGGCCTGCGGAACTGGAGGCCGGCGATGGCCGCCCCCGGCCGGAGAAGCCGGAACTGGCTCCGGACAAAGCCAGGCCCGACATCCGACCCGATTCCCGCCTGCTGGATTTCCAGGGCTGGAAAAATCCCCTCTTCGGCCTTGGCCCCTATTTCGAAGCCTGCCTCTATGCCGGCGTGCTGGCCGTGGCCGTGGCCGTGTGCCTCGCCGTCGGCGTCCTGTGGCCGCTCTATCCGCTCCTGGCCGCCCTGGCCCTGATCGCCTGGCTGCGGCGGTTGTAACGGCCTTTGCGTCCCGATTCGCGGTTTGCCGTCGGCTCTCCGGCCGATCCGCCGGCAACCGGCTCACCCGCGACAACACCCGGACCATGGCCGCCAACCGGCGTCAGGCCGTGATCCTCTCCGGCTCGATTGCCTCCATCGGCAGTCCGTTGTTGAACCAGCAAAACAGCAAAACGATACCGGATTTTGACTGTTGCGGCGAAAACGTCGCGACGGTCTTGTCTTTCGCTTGCCAGCGACGTAGGAGAGAGAAAATACGTATCCGTTGCGCCGGCCCTGCACTCTGGGATGCCGGCCTGACAATGAGGCGCCATGAGCAGCAACACCGACGCCCACCATCTTTCGCCGCAAACGCTTTTGCGGATCATTGCGTTGCAGACGGAAATCGTCAAAATCGGCCACGACTTGAGCTGCGTCATGCAGTTCGTTGTCGAACAGTTGCAGGAATTGACCCAAGCCAGCGGGGCCATTGTCGAGCTGGCCGAGGGCGGGGACATGGTCTACCGGGCCGCCTCGGGCATCGCCGCGGCCCAGCTCGGGCTGCGCCTGCACCGCCAGGGCAGCTTGTCCGGCCTTTGCGTGGATACCGGGCAGGTGCTCGTCTGCCAGGACTGCGAAAACGATCTCCGGGTGGACAAGGCAGCCTGCCGCAAGGTCGGGCTGCGCTCCATGGTGGTGGCCCCGCTGCGCCACCAGGAGGCCGTGGTGGGGGCGCTCAAGATCGTCTCCGAAACTCCCGGCCGGTTCACCGACGAGCATGTGCGCATCCTGGAGCTCATGGCCGAGCTGATCGCCGCCTCGATGTTCTACTGCGCCCAGTACGAGGTCAGCGAACTCTACCGCCGAGCCACCCACGATCCCCTCACCGGCATCGGCAACCGGGCGCTTTTCTACGACCGCCTGCGCCAAAGCCTGGCCCTGGCCGGACGCCAGTCCTTTGCCGTGGCCGTGTTCATCCTGGACATGGACGGGCTCAAGGACATCAACGACTCCCGGGGCCACCGGGCCGGCGACGCCGCCATCAAGGAAATGGCCCGGCGGGTCAGCGCCGTGTCGCGCCAGTCCGATCTGGCCGCCCGCCTGGGCGGCGACGAGTTCGGGCTTATCGCCACCGCCCTGGCCGACGCCCGGGAGGCCGAGGCCGTGGCCCAGCGCCTGGACCAGGCCCTGGCCGCGCCCTTTCAATTTGAAGAAACGCCGCTCCCCCTGGCCGCCAGCATCGGTTGGGCCGCCTATCCCGAGGACGGCGCGGCCATCGACGCCCTGGTCGAACAGGCCGACCAGCGCATGTACGCCCGCAAACGCGCCCGCAAGGGCAGCGCACGGTAGAGCGGAGAAGAAGGGGATGCCTCCGGCGGCCGGGGGGCTAAGCCCCCCGGACCCCCTGCATGGGGAAAGGGTTTTAGGGGGCGGCGCGAATTGGCTCTCCCCCTGCCTGGGCAAGGGCCGCCTATTCGCCCAGCGGTTCGATGTTCCAGATGTTCTTGGCGTATTCCAGCACCGCCCGGTCGCTGGAGAAAAAGCCCATGTTGGCGGTGTTGCGGATCGAGGCCGCGGTCCAGGCCTCGGGGTCGAGGTACAGGGCGTTTGCCGCGTCCTGGGCTTCCAGGCAGGCCCGGTAGTCGGCCGTGACCAGATAATAGTCGCCGTGGCGCAGCAGGTTGTCGAGGATGGGCGCAAACAGGTCCGGCTCGGACGGCGTGAAATAGCCCCGGCCGATCATGTCCAGGGCCTCGGCCAGCTCGGCGTCGGCGGCCACGCGCCGGCCCGGGTCGTAGCCGGCGGCCCGGGTCGCCTCCACTTCCTTGGCTGTGAGCCCAAAAATGAAGATGTTCTCCCGCCCCACGGCCTCCATGATCTCGATGTTGGCCCCGTCCAGGGTCCCAATGGTCAGCGCGCCGTTAAGCGCAAACTTCATGTTGCCCGTTCCCGAGGCTTCCATGCCGGCCGTGGAGATCTGCTGGGACAGATCGGCGGCCGGAATGACCTTTTCCGCCTGGGACACGCAGTAGTTGGGCAAAAATACCACCCGCAGCCGGCTTCTGACGGCGTCGTCGGCGTTTACGGTCTCGGCCACGGCCGTGATGAGCCGGATGATGCGCTTGGCCATGAAATAGCCCGGCGCGGCCTTGCCGCCGATGAACACGGTGCGCGGCGGCGCGACTAGATGGGGGTCGCGGCGCAGCCGATTGTAGAGCGTCACCACATGCAGGACGTTTAAGAATTGGCGCTTGTACTCGTGCATGCGCTTGACCTGGACGTCAAAAAGCGTGTCCGGGTTGATGCCCATGCCGGATTTGCGCAGCACGTAGCGGGCCAGGCGCTTCTTGTTCTCCCGCTTGGCCGCCCGCCAGTCCTTGCGGAAATCCGGGTCGTCGGCCAGGGGCAGCAGTTCGGCCAGCCGGTCGAGGTCGGTGATCCAGTCCGGGCCGATGCGCGAGGTTATAAGCCGCGATAGGGCCGGGTTGGCCTGAAGCAGCCAGCGCCTGGGCGTGATGCCGTTGGTGACGTTGGTGAACTTGCCCGGGTACAGGGCGTCGAACTCCGGAAAAACCTTTTCGCGCAGGATGTCGGAGTGGAGCCTGGCCACGCCGTTGACCTTGTGGCTGCCGACAATGGCCAGATGGGCCATGCGCACCCGGCGGCTGGCCGGGTCGATGATGGCCAGCCGGTTTTGCCGGCCCTGGTCGCCGGGATGGGCGGCGGCCACTTCCAGCAGGAAGCGCCGGTCGATCTCGGCGATGATTTCCAGATGGCGCGGCAGCACCCGGCCCAGCAGATCGGCCGGCCAGGTTTCCAGGGCCTCGGGCAGCACGGTGTGGTTGGTGTAGGCAAAGGTGCGGCGGCAGATGTCCCAGGCCTCGTCCCAGCCGAGAAATTCCTCGTCCACGAGAATGCGCATGAGTTCGGCCACGGCGATGGTCGGGTGGGTGTCGTTGAGCTGGATGGCCACCTGTTCCGGGAATTCCTCAAAACCCGGGCCGGATTTCTTGTGGCGGCGGATGATGTCGCGAAGCGTCGCGGCGACCAGGAAATACTGCTGGCGCAGGCGCAGTTCCTTGCCCTGGATGGGTTCGTCGTTGGGGTAGAGGACCTTGGAAATGTTTTCCGAATGAATTTTCGACTGCATGGCTCCCAGGAAATCGCCCTGGTTGAAGTCACGCAGCGAAAAACCGGTGGACGAAGCGGCGGCCCACAGCCGCATGTTGGTGACGTGTTTGCCGCCATGGCCGGGGATGAGGATGTCGCAGGGCATGGCCATGACCGTGTCGGCCTCGACCCAGCGGTAACGCAGCGCGCCCTGAGGGTCGGCGTAGGCTTCGCTGCGGCCGTAGAATTTCACTTCGTAGAGGTGTTCCACCCGGTCGATGACCCAGGGACTGCCGTGGCGACGCCAGTTGTCGGCCTCTGCTTCCTGCCAGCCGTTCACGATGCGCTGATGGAACAGACCGTAGTCGTAGAGGATGCCGTACCCGTAGCCCGGGATGCGCTGGGTCGCCATGGAGTCCATGTAGCAGGAGGCCAGACGCCCCAGACCCCCGTTGCCCAGGCCGGCGTCGCGCTCCTCCTCGGCCAGGTCGTCGAGACCAAAGCCCAGGTCGGCGGCGGCCTGGCGGCAACCGTCCTCCATGCCGATGTTGGTGATGTAGTTCATGAGGAACCGGCCGGGCAAAAACTCCATGGACAGGTAGTAGACCCGCTTGGACATGGAGTCGTAATACGAGGTCTGGGTGGCCAGCCACATCCTGATGAGGCGTTCGCGGATGGCGTAGGCCAGGCCGCTGTAGTAGCGAAAAGGATCGGGCGGGTAGAGGTCGTTGCCGAGAATGGACAGGACGTAGCGCTTGATGTCCTCTCCGAGGGATTCGAGCTGGTGGAAATCCGGGGCGGCGGACTTGGCCATGGCGTGCTCCCCTGACGGCGGCGTTTGGGTGGGACTCTGATCCAGTCTCTACGGGAGCCGGAGGAGACTGTCAAAGCCCGGCGGCGCTGGCCGGGAAAAGAGCGCAAAAAAGGCCGGGAACCGATAGCGGCAGTCGGTTCCCGGCCGGTCCGGACGCCCGCGTGGGACGGGTTGTGTCCGATGCTGGGGAGCGGGGTGCCTAGGCCGCTTCCCTGAGGCGATAGTTGCGCAGGGCGATGCGCAACGCCGCCACACACCAGTTGTCGCAGCCGAGCTTTTCGATGACCCGGGTCATCAGCGGCTGGAAATCTTCGCTGGACACGGTCTGGGCGTCCAGAACGCTCATCCCCTTGACGGTGGCGCACAGGGCGGCCATGCACTCGCGGCTGTAACCGCAGCTCTCGACCGTACCGCCGGCGTCGACGATGATATCGTTCTCGATAAGAAGCTGCATCTTCACGGCGCGTCCGCAGGCGGAACATTCGCTGGTGCCTTCGATGGTGTAGTTGTCCAGGGGCTTCACGGTCAGGCGGGTCTTGGCGGTGGTGGCTTCGGCGTTCATGGCGGTCTCCTTTATAAAAACTTCGCAGAGTGTTTGCGGTTGCTCACGCGTTGTTGCTTTTCTATTAGCAACGGGCGTGCCATTGTTTTAACAGTCTGATTTTAATAGGTAATTATTTTAAACGTCTGACGAATCCACGAAAAAGCCATGCCATGTTGCAAAAAAGCATCGACTATTCTAGACTGAGAATGAGCAAAACCTGAAAAAACAGTGGCTTGGCAAAATTGCAACATGTTGCGAAAACGCCACGAGTTGCGCTATTGCACCAGGCATATTGGTCGCGCTTGAGAAAAATGGGACAAACCCTTCGCCAAAAGAGGCCCGCCTTGGGAAAAAAAGTGCATAAACTCCTCGACCCCGTGGCCGGACACCTCGACGCCATCCTCGACAGCATCGAGGACGGCGTGTTCATCGCCGACCGCGACGGCTATGCCCTCAAGGCCAACGCCGCCTACGAACAACTCACCGGCATGGCCAAGGCCGAACTCATCGGCAAAAACGTCGAAGAGCTCAAGCGCGAGGGCCTGTTCAACATCGCCCCCATCACCCCGGAAATCGTCGCCACCGGCCGACCCGCCTCATCCATCCAGGTCACCCGCGACAACCGCTCCATGACCATCGACGGCAAGCCCATCCGCGACCCCGACGGCAAGGTCAGCCTGGTGGTGCTCTACGCCCGCGACATCACGCTCATGGCCCGGATGCGCGAACGCATCTCCCGCCAGCAGGAGCTCATCGAGACCTACCAGCACCAGATGGACTTCTTCATTCGGGAAGGCGGCGGCATCACGAGCTTTATCGCCGAGAACTCGGCCATGAAGCGCCTGATGGACCTGCTGCGCCGGGTGGCCGCCACCGACGCCGTGGCCCTGGTCCTGGGCGAAACGGGCGTTGGCAAGGAACTCTTCGCCCGCATGATCCACGAGGCCAGCCCCCGGCGGGAAAAGCCCTTCGTCAAGGTGGACTGCGCCTCCATCCCGGAAAACCTCATCGAATCCGAACTCTTCGGCTACGCCCCCGGCGCCTTCACCGGGGCCCATCCCAAGGGCCGGGTGGGGTTTTTCGAGATGGCCGAGGGCGGCACCATCTTCCTCGACGAAATCGGCGAAATGCCGCTGGCGCTGCAGTCCAAGCTCCTGCGCGTGCTCCAGGACCGCGAACTGACCCCGGTCGGGTCCAGCAAATCCAGAAAGACCAACGTGCGCGTCATCGCCGCCACCAACCGCAACCTCGAAGCCGAGGCCAAGGTCGGCACCTTTCGCAGCGACCTGTTTTTCCGCCTGCGCGTGGCCGTGCTGGAGATTCCCCCTCTGCGCGACCGGCCCGACGACATCCTGCCGCTCGCCCGCATGTTCCTCCAGCGCTTCGGCTCGCGCTACCGCAAACGCACCACCCTGTCCCTGGAATCCGAACGCATCCTGGCCCACTACAACTGGCCCGGCAACGTCCGAGAACTCGAAAACCTCATCGAAGGCCTGGTCATCACCTGCGACTCCGGCCGCATCGAGGCCGACGAGCTGCCCACGGCCATGCGCGTCACCGAATGCCCGCTGTCCCCGGACACGCCCCGGCCGGCCGCCCCGGCCACGCCGGCCCCGCCGCCCATGGCCGCCCCGGAACCGGACTGGGAACGGCCCTATAAAGAAGTCATCGCCGCTTTCGAGCGCGACTACCTCGAAGGCGCCATCGAACACTTCGGCTCCGTGGGCGAAGCCGCCAAACGCCTGGGCCTGGACCGCACCACCATCTTCCGCAAACTCAAGAAAGCGGCCGGGGAGTAGGGGATAAAGGCGCGACAGAATCGGGGCTCCGCCCCGAGCCCCGCCGGGGGCGTCACGCCCCCGGACCCCAGACTTGTGTCGCGGTCCTTAAAAAATACATGGTTTTAGTTCGTTGCCTACGAAAGGCCGGTGGCGTTTTCGTGGACGCAACACGCTATGGATCGCCGCGAAGCGGCAAGGAGAACAGGATGCCCGCACGGATCGAGCATGATTTCTTGGGAGAGATGGAGATCGCCAACGACGTCTACTACGGCATCCAGACCCTGCGCGCCGTGGAGAACTTCCCCATAAGCGGCCAGCCCATATCCAGCTGCCCGGAACTCATCGCCGCCCTGGGCTACGTCAAAAAGGCCGCCGCCCTGGCCAACATGGAGCTCGGGACCATTCCCGCCCCCATCGGCCAGGCCATCGGCCGGGCCTGCGACGACCTCATCGCCGGGCGCTTCCTCGACCAATTTCCGGTGGACTGCATCCAGGGCGGGGCCGGCACCTCCACCAACATGAACGCCAACGAAGTCATCGCCAACCGCGCCCTGGAACTTATGGGCCATCCCAAGGGCGACTACGCCCACTGCCACCCCAACAACCACGTCAACTGCTCCCAGTCCACCAACGACGTCTATCCCACCGCCTTCCGCCTGGCCCTGCACCAGACCCTGGGCGGCCTGGCCCAGGCCCTGGAATACCTGCTGGCCGGTTTCGCGGCCAAGGGCGAGGAGTTCGCCGACGTCATCAAGATGGGCCGCACCCAGCTCCAGGACGCCGTGCCCATGACCCTGGGACAGGAATTTTCCGCCTACGCCACCACCATCGGCGAGGACGTCTGCCGGCTCCAGGAAGCCCGGTCGCTGTTGCTCGAAATAAACCTCGGTGCCACGGCCATCGGCACCGGCATCAACTCCCGCCCCGGCTACAGCCGACTGTCCACCCAGGCCCTGCGCGACCTGACCGGCCTTGACCTCGTCACCTCGCCCAACCTCATCGAGGCCACCTGGGACACCGGAGCCTACGTGCAGCTCTCGGGCGTGCTCAAGCGCATCGCGGTCAAGCTCTCCAAGATCTGCAACGACCTGCGCCTGCTGTCCTCCGGCCCCCGCACCGGCCTGGGCGAGATCAACCTGCCGCGGATGCAGCCCGGCTCCTCCATCATGCCCGGCAAGGTCAATCCGGTCATTCCCGAAGTCGTCAACCAGGTGGCCTTCGACATCATCGGCAAGGACGTCACCATCACCATGGCCGCCGAGAGCGGCCAGCTCGAACTCAACGTCATGGAGCCCGTCATCGCCCACTGCCTGTTCACCGGCATCGCCCGGCTGTCCCGGGCCTGCCGGGTGCTGCGCGACCGCTGCGTGGACGGCATCACGGCCAACCGCGACCATTGCCGCAGCCTGGTCGCCCGCAGCATCGGGCTGGTCACGGCGCTCAATCCCGTCATCGGCTACGAAATGAGCGCCGCCCTGGCCAAGGAAGCCATGGAAACCGGCGAATCCGTCTATGAGCTGGTGCTGCGCAAGGGCGTGCTCACCCAAGAGCAACTCGACGAACTGCTGCTGCCCGAAAACATGATGCAGCCGCGCTTCGTGCAGGGGTAGCGGGGGAGGATAAGAGCCTCCGGCGGCTGGGGGCCTGAGGCCCCCAGACCCCCCAACGGGGAGAAGGGTTAGGCGGGCAGTGCCCGCGACGCAAGAAGGCGGCTGTCCTCCCGGACGGCCGCCTTCTTGTGTCGCGCGCCCCTTCACCCCCGTTGAAAGTTTTTGGGGAAGGAGGGGGCGCGGGGGAGGAAACCCCTTTTTTCA
>DLGG01000211.1 GCA_002482565.1 Solidesulfovibrio magneticus | reverse complement strand
CCCCCAAATGGGGAAAGGGGGCGGCGTTGGGGCGCCGGCGAACGAGGCAAGGGCTTGCCAGCAAGGGGCGGGCGGGGCACAGTCGGGACAACGTCCACCCCAGCCAAGGAGCCGCCATGGACGCCTTCCACGTGGCCCTGACCGATGCGGAAAAGGCCTTTCTCAAGGATCTCGTCCGGCTGGTCATCGCCGCCAGACTGGCCGGCAAGCCGGCCAGTCTGCCCGCGCCCGAAAGCGAAACCCTGCGCCGCCGCTTCGGGGCCTTCGTGACCCTCACCCTCGACGGCCGCCTGCGCGGCTGCATCGGCCACATCGTCGGCGACCAGCCCCTGGTCGAAACCATCGCCGCCATGGCCGAGGCGGCAGCCTTCGGCGATCCGCGCTTTCCGCCGCTGACCCGCCGGGAGTTCGACCGCGTCGCCATCGAAATCTCCATCCTCGGCCCCCTGGAACCCTGCCCGGACCCGACCCAGGTGGTCGTCGGCCGCCACGGCCTGCTGGTGCGGCGCGGCGCCCGTTCCGGGCTGCTGCTGCCCCAGGTGCCGGTGGAATGGGGCTGGGATCGGGAAACCTTTCTGGACCACACCTGCCGCAAAGCCGGCCTTGAAGACGGCTGCTGGCGCGACCCGTCAGCCACGCTGCACTGGTTCGAGGCCGAGGTTTTTTAGGGGTGCGGGGAGAAGGAAGAGGAGAAAAGAGGAAGAGTGCCTCCGGCGGCCAAAGGGGCTGAGCCCCTTTGGATACCCCACCAGGGGAAGAGGGCAGCGCTCCCGGCAAACGACGCTTTGCCGATATATGGTCATTTTTACGCGACGCGACTCCCGTTATCGTGGAATCGCAGCGCGGTTGTTTTGAGGCTCTCTGAAGACCGCTTGAAATGGTTAACCTTTTCTGGCGTCGCTGATTGGCACGTTCCTCGCTTTGGCGAAAGCCAGGTGTGGGGACGCCGCCGTCAGCGGACAACCGGAAAGGGGAACCGACATGAAACGCCTGCTGCTTATCGCCGCCATCGCCGTCCTGGGAGCGACCGTGTACGTGGCCGATCCGCCGCGTCTGACAGCCGAGGAGACGGCTGCCGCAGGCATTGTCGCCAAGGCTCCGGCCGTCCAGAGCGAGGTGGTCCGGCTGGCCGAGGCCAGCCTGCTGCTGCGCCGCCAGGGCGAACCCCGGCTCGCCGCCTATGATCAGTACGCCGGACCGCATCCCCAGCGGCTTTTCGAGAGCAAATAGCGCCACGAATTTGGGAGGGCAGGCGCGGCGGAGGGTTCGTCGCGCCGGAAGGGGACGCTTTCGGGCGTCCCCTTTTTGTGCGGCATTGCCGTCCGCAGGCGACAGCAACGGCGTGGCGGCAGGCGTCTTTCCGGCGTATGGCGACGCCCTGCCGCCCGACTCCGGGGCTCAAGTCTCGCCGAGGCACAAACGGCCCCGGCGTCTCTCACGGCGTGGGCTGCTTGCGGCCAGGACCTCAACCCTCGCCGGGCGGTCCGGCATTGCAGGCCAGGAAGGGGCAAAAGGCCAGGGCGGCCTCGGTGAGGCGGGTTTGTACCCCGGTTCCGGCATAGAGGGCCAGGGGCGCATCCAGGACCATGCCCGGGCCGCCGTTTTTACGGGCGGCCACCAGCACTTGCCTGGCCGGCGCGCCGGCGCGCGGCGAAACGGGCAACACGCGCTTGACCACAAGCCGCCTGTCCGCCAGGGCGGCGAAGACCAGGGGCAGGCGTTCGGCCAGGTGGATGCAGGCGAAAAGCCCTTTGTTCGCCAAAAGATAGCTGCCGGCGGCGGCGAAATCCGCCATGTCGCCGTCCGTCTCGAAGCGGGCGGCCTCCCGGGCCGCGCCCGGCGGCCGGCGGCCCGAGGCCGGGTCGCGGTAGGGCGGATTGCACAGTACCAGATCGCGGGATTCCGGCAGGCAGCGGGCGTCTTCTCGGATGCCGCGCAAGTCGGCGGCCAGGGCCGTGAAGCGGTTGGACAGGCCCAGGCGCGCGGCGTTTTGGCCGGCGGCCCGGATCATGTCCGGGTCGCGGTCCAGCCCAAGGCAGGTCGCGGCCGGATCGGCCACGGCCAGCAGATAGCCCAGGCCAGCCGCGCCGCAGCCCGTGCCAAGGTCGGCGGCCCGGGGGCCGGCGGCCAGACTCGCGGCAAAGGCGGCCAGCAGCAACGCATCGGAACCGAAGCGAAAGCCCCCTTCGGGCTGGCCCAACCCGCGCGGGAAAGCCTGGCGCGCGGCCTGCACGGCATCATCCCCATATTCCGGCATCAATCCCATCCCAAACGCCAGCGGCCGACAAAGAGCAAATCCCCGTCAAAAACCCCTTAAAACTTTTCTCCATGCGGGGGGTCTGGGGGCCTCAGGCCCCCAGCCGCCGGAGGCAACTCTTCCCGATGCGCCTGCCGGGCCTTTCAGTCCTTCCGGCCATCCCTTTTCCCCCTTCAGGGAGGGTCCGGGAGGGGCTTAGCCCTTCCCGGCCGCCGGAGGCATTCTTCCCGCTTCCTGTTGGCTGGCCTTTTTGGCCCGCATGTTGAGGAGTTCGACCAGCAGGGAGAAGGCCATGGCGAAGTAGATGTAGCCCCGGTCGATGTGGCGGCCCAGGCCCTCGGCCACCAGGAACACGCCGATGAGGATGAGAAACGACAGGGCCAGCATCTGCACCGTGGGGTGGCGCGACACGAAGTGGCTGATGGCGTCGGCGAAAAGCATCATGACCAGGACGGCGGCGACCACGGCCGCCACCATGACCACGATTTCGCCGGACATGCCCACGGCGGTGATGACCGAATCCAGAGAAAAGACGATGTCGAGGATGGCGATCTGGGTCACGGCGGCGGCGAAACCGCGCACCTTGGCGGCGCGCTGTTCGTCTTCATGGGCCGGTTCGATCTTTTCGTGAATCTCGAAGGTGGATTTGGCGATAAGAAACAGGCCCCCGGCCAGCAGCACGACGTCGCGACCGGTGACCACGTGGCCAAGCACGGTGAAAAGCGGCGCAGTGAGGCCCATGACCCAGGTGATGCCCAGCAGCAGCAGGATGCGGGTGCCCATGGCCAGCAGTAGGCCTATCTTGCGGGCCTTGGACTGAACCTCGGCCGGCAAGGCGTTGGAGATGATGGCGATAAAGACGATGTTGTCGATGCCAAGGACGATTTCCAGGGCGGACAGCGTCAGGAAGGCGATGAGGTTTTCCACGGTGAAAAGGGCCATGGGCGTTGCTCCTGGGGATGAATCGGGCGTTAGCGCCCTCCGGTTTGTTCGCCGTTCTGGGAGGCCACGGCCCGGCTCAAGGCGTCGGCCACCCAGTGGTTGAGGCTTTTGCCGTCGGTTGCGGCCATGACGGCGATGCGCTGATGCAGCCCCGGGTCGAGGCGGACGTTGAAGCGGCCGGAGTAAGGCTTTTCCGGCGCTCTGCCCTTGAGGGCGCAGAACTCCAGATAGTCTTCCACGGAATCGGCCAAGGCTTGGCGCAACTCGTCGATGGAGCGGCCCTGGAAGGTGACGACGTCGGCCAGGTGCAAAACCTCGCCGTGGAAGAGGTCCGCCTGGGGATCATATTCGAAATGGCCCTGATAGCCTTTGTACGACAGCGTGTTCATGGTTTGACTCCCGCGTTGGTCAGGAAACGCCGCACCGAACGGACCGCGCCCCGGTCGGTGACCGTTTGGGGATGGGGCCGGTGAAAGACCGAAAATCTGCCGCCAAGCGTAATGCGGACGCGTGAGCCCCTTCCCTCGGAGATTTCCGCGCCCAAGGCCCGGAACAAGGCTTCAATGTCCTCCCAGGGGATGGACGGGCTGACCGGATCGCTAAAAATGGCGGCCAGGGTCTTGCGGTGCCTGCTGTTCACGCCTTTATGGTACTATCTCGCAGTGACATGTCAAGAACAGGCCGGCGCTACCCGGCCCTGGCCACGGGCAGTTCGTCCCATACCGTGGTGTAGCGCGGGGAGCGGCTGGCCTGGCGCATGGCCCAGGGCTTGTCGATGCCGCAGGCGGCCGGGGCCAGCGCGCCCTTGCCCCATTTGGCATTGACGGCGTCCAGGGCGGCCATGAGGCGGCCTCCCCGGGCGGCCTCCTCGGGGGGCGCGTCAAGCAGCGAGCGTTGGCGGCGGCCGGCCGGCTCCAGGCCAAGCAGGATCACCCCGGCTTTCTTGTAGCGGTGGCCGGGCCGGAAGATCGTTTCCAGGGCTTGGCGGGCCGCCGTGAGGAGTTCGCCGGTGTGGGCGGTGGCCGCGCGCGGGGCGGCGAAGGCGGCGTTGGCGTAAGGCGGGCGGCCGTCCTTGTCGGCATAGGTCTGGACGTAGGTCTGAACGCCCGAGGCGACCAGCCCCCGGGCGCGCAGCCGGGCGGCGGCCCGGGCGGCGTATTCGGCCACGGCTTCGGCCAGCTCGTCCAGGGTGGTTACGGCCCGGCCAAAGGAGCGCGAGGACATGAGCGTGCGGGCCGGCGGCGGCGCGTGTTCCAGGTCGATGCAGGGCTGGCCGCGAAGCTCCAGCAGCGTGTGCAGGCCCTGGACGGTCATGCGCTTTTTGACGAAATCCCGGGGCAGCTCGCGAAAGGCCAGGGCGGTACGGATGCCAAAGCCTTCCAGCATGGCCGCATGGCGGCGGCCGATGCCCCAGACGTCTTCCACCGGCGTGGCGGCCAGAACCGCGTCAGAATCGGGGCAGGCGGCCAGATTCAGGACGCCGCCGCTGTCCGGGCGTTTCTTGGCCGCCCGGTTGGCCAGTTTGGCCAGAGTCTTGGTGGGGCCGATGCCCACCGACACCGGGATGCCGGTCCAGCGGGCAACGGTTTCCCGCAGCTCGCGGGCCGTGGCCTCGGGACCGCCCGGCAGGCCGGCCAGATCGAGAAAGGCTTCGTCGATGGAATAGACTTCCATGGTCGGCGTGAACCGGGACAGCGTGGCCATGACCCGGGCCGACATGTCGCCGTAAAGGGCGTAGTTGGAGGAGAAAACGGCCACGTTGTGGCGCTTGAACAACTCCCGACACATAAAGGCCGGCTTGCCCATGGGGATGCCGGCCGCCTTGGCCTCGGCCGAACGCGCGATGACGCAGCCGTCGTTGTTGGACAACACCACGATGGGCCGGCCGGCGAGGTGGGGCGCGAAGACCCGCTCGCAGGAGGCATAGAAATTGTTGCAGTCGACCAGGGCGTAAAGGGGCGGCATGGCTATCAGGCTTTATGAATGATGTAGGTGACCACGCCCCAGACCATAAACGAGGCTTCGGGCGCGACTTCCACCGGTTTGTAGTCCGGGTTTTCCGGCACGAGAAACAGTTTGCCGTCGCGGCGGCGCAGGCGTTTGACGGTCAGTTCGCCGTCCAAGGCGGCCACCACGATGGAGCCGTCCTTGGCCTCCAGGGCGCGGTCCACCACCAGAATGTCGCCCGAGGCCACGCCGGCGTCGCGCATGGAGTCGCCGTCCACGCGCACGAAAAAAGTGGCGGCGGGATGGCGCACGAGGTGTTCGTTGAGGTCGATTTTTTTGTCGATGTAGTCCTCGGCCGGCGAAGGAAAGCCGGCCGGGGCCGTGGCCAGATAGAGCGGCAGCTCAAGCGCGGTCTTCGGCTCGAACCCCAGGATCGTCAAGGTCGGTCGTCCCATGGGGGCACGGTACGGGAGCGCCGCCGCGCTGTCCAGACGCCACGCGCAGGAAGGTGAAAGCGGGAAGAATGCCCGGCGTCCAGGAGAGGCGCTGCCTCTGCCTTACCCTCTCCGCCGGAGGCCTGAGGCCCCCGGCCCCCCCCAAGGGGATGAAAAGGGACGGCGACGACGCGGCGGTTGAGGCGCGACGGAATCACCATGTTTTAGGGCGGCGTTCCCTGCAAGCAAGGCTTGCAGGGAACGCCGCCCTAA
>DLGG01000137.1 GCA_002482565.1 Solidesulfovibrio magneticus | reverse complement strand
CTATTGCCGACTTGGGGCTGACGGACGACCAGGTCCGGCAGTTTGCCGATCTGGCGGCGGCCTCGCGGCAATGCGGCGGCCCGAGATCGCGGGTCAGTCGCGCGGCAAGCGTCGGCGCGTCGGCCGGCGCGGCCAAAGCGGCCTCCACGGAAAACAAACGCCCCTGCCAAAAGGCCAGTGTGGCCTGGGTCAGGGCCGCGCCAAACGGCGCGTCCCCCTGCCCCGGCGCGGCATAGAAAGCCAACGACTCGGCCAGGGAACTTGGCAACGGCACGGTCAAGCGGACAAGCCCCGGACCGGGCGGATCGCCAAAGGCCAGCCCGAAGTAGCGCCCGGGCGGACCGGACGGACCGGCCGGTTCTCCAGCCCCGGAACATCCCGCGCAAAGCAGCACGGCGGCCAGCAGGCCATGGGCGGCCACACGCCAGGCCCATGCCGGCCGCGCCTCCGCGCCGCAGTCCGACGGCCCCCCAATGCAGTACTGCGCCAAGACTTTTGCAAACAACCGAGCAAAGCAAAAGACCATATTATAGATATCTTTCCTATAGGAAAAATATCTTACGTATTTAAAGTCGATCTTTTTCATAAAAATCACTCCGACAACAAACGATAATCCGACGCAAAACATCCATCACGCGAAAAATGCAACAGTCACTACAACAACCAACCCAACCTTGACCGAGCTCGAAAAATCGCTATCCTCCGCAAATACCGACTGCATCAAACGGCAATCATTCACCGCCACAACGCAACATGAACTTATTTTCATTTTTCTGTCAGCTTCCGGCCGACGCCGGCGCGCCATGACCCCATGACCGCGCAAAACGCCATCCGCCTGCCCGGCGCAACATAACGGAACCACGCCTATGTCCTATCCGCCGCTTGGCGACCCTGGTCGACCGATCTTCTCCAAACGCCGACGCCGCTCCCGGCGACTGCTCACCCTCCTCGGCCTGGCCGCTCTGGCCCTGGCCGCCGTCCTGGGCCTCACCCGCCTGACTGCGCCGAGAGCCTTCCTGGAGTCGCTGTTTCAGACCGCTTCGGCCCCGTCCCGGTCCGAAACCAACATTGCCGTCGTCGGCAACCTGTTTGAAAACCCACCCGAAACCGGGCCTGCCGTAAACGCCGCAATCCCCGAGCCAGACGCCGTAATCGCGCCCCAGCCCGACGCCAGGACCATCACCGGGGAGGTCCGCCCCGGCCAGACCCTGGCCGGCCTCCTCGGCCGCCACGCCGAGCCGGCCAAAATCGCCGCCCTGGCCGACCCCGAGGACTTCTCCTTCTCCGACCTGCGCACCGGCCAGCCCTACCGTCTCACCCTGCGCGACCGGGAACTGGTCTCTTTCGAATACGACATCAACGAAACCGAAACCCTGGTCATCGACGAAAACGACGGCGAACTCGCCGCCCGGGTCGAAACCAAACAGTGCGAGGTACGCCCCGCCCTTCTGACCGCCACCGTCACATCCACCCTGTCCGAAGCCGTGGCCGAGGCCGGCGGCAATCTGGCCACCGCCCTGGCCCTGGCCGACATCTTCGCCTCGGACATGGACTTCAGCCGCGACGTGCAGCCCGGCGACACCGTACGGGCCGTGGTCGAACAGCGTTACGTGGAAGGCCGCCCGGCCGGCCTGGGCCGCGTGCTGGCCGCCCGTTACGTCAGCGGCGACAAGGTCCTGGAAGGCTACGGCATCCTCGGCGACAAGGGCCGCCTGGAATACTACGACGCCGACGGAACCCCTCGGCGCAAAACCTTCCTGCGCGCCCCACTGTCATTTCTGCGCGTCACCTCGGGCTTCACCGCCTCACGCCTGCACCCCATTCTCAAAGTTCGCAAACCCCACTACGGCGTGGACTACGCCGCCCCCACCGGCACCCCCGTCTGGACCGTGGGCGACGGCGTGGTCATCGAACGCGGCCGCAACCACGCCGCCGGCAACTACCTGACCGTGCGCCACGGCAAAACCTACGTCACCCGCTACAACCACTTAAGCCGCTTCGCCAAGGGCATCGCCCAAGGCAGCCGCGTGGTCCAAGGCCAGGTCATCGGCTACGTCGGGGCCACCGGCTACGCCACCGGCCCCCACCTCGATTTTCGCATGTACGCCGACGGCCGGCCAGTCAACGCCCTGGATAACGACCTTGCCGAAGCCACGCCCCTGCCCCGCGCCCGGCTGGCCGAATTCCGCGAAGACGCCCTGACCTACGCCGCCGTCCTCGACGGCCACAAGCCCCCCGCCGCCCTGGCCGACGCTTTGCCGGCGAACAAGGGGGGGATGTAGGGAACAGGCTGGAAAGAAAAGAGAAGATGCCTCCGGCGGCTGGGGGCCTGAGGCCCCCAGACCCCCCAGACGGAGAAAGGGGGCAAGGGGGAGAATGTTGACGTTGCGGTGGGCGGGGTGGCGGGAAGAAATTAGGGGGAGAGCAAGGCGGGGAAGACCGTCGCGACAGCGATTGTCAGAAGCGCAGGCGCTCCAGGATGAGATTGCTGACCAAAAAACCGTTCTTGGTCAGCCGCAAATGCCCGGCGCTCAGACGCACCAGTTCTTTTTGCCGCAAGGCCGTGATGAGCGCCTCATTTTCCTTGAGAAAATCAAGCCCTGTTAGTCGCTTGTACAGCCCCAGGCGAAGCCCCTTGGCCGTTCGCAGCGAGAGCATGACCAGTTCGCGGATGCGCTCCTCGCGCGTCAGCGCCACCCCGCCCGCGCCGCAGCGACCAACCTTGGCCTGGACAGCCCAGTCACGCACGTCGCGGGGATTTTCATGGCGCACCCCGGCCACGGTGGACACCGCTCCCGGCCCCAGCCCCAGATAGTCCCGGCCTTCCCAGTAGCCTGAATTGTGGCGGCTCTGGAACCCCATGCGGGCGTAATTCGAAATTTCGTACTGCAGGTAACCCTGCTCCTCCAGAAACTCCGCCCCGTGCACGTACATGCGGCCCTGCTCGCCGTCGGGCGGCAGCTCCAGCTCGCCGGCCTCGGCCGAGGCGGCAAGAGGCGTGCCCGGCTCCAGGGTCAGGCCGTAGCAGGACAGATGCTCGGGCCGCAGACGCACGGCCGCCTTGAGGTCTTCCATCCAGCTGGCCTCGCGCTGCCCGGGCAGACCCCAGATAAGATCCAAGCTGATGTTGGAAAAACCCGCCTTGCGGGCCGCCTCGAAGGCCGCCTGGGCCGTTTTGGCGTCATGGGGCCGGCCGAGAGTCTTGAGCATGGCGTCGGAAAAGCTCTGCACCCCAAGGCTCAGGCGATTGACCCCGGCCCCGGCCAGGATGCTCAGATACTGCTGGTCCAGGGCCGAATCGGGATTGCCCTCGAAAGTCCATTCCACGGCCGGATGCACGTCGAAATGGCGGGTGATTTCCGGCAGGATGCGCGACAGCGCCCAGGGCGGCAACAGCGTGGGCGTGCCGCCGCCGAAATAGATGGTCTCGACCTTGGGCCGGCCGAGCTTCTTGCCGAAATGCCGAATCTCCAGCGGCAAGGCCGTGGCGTAGACCTCCACCTCGGCCATGTCCAGGGGACGCGAGACAAAGGCGCAATACCGGCACTTGCTCCGGCAAAAAGGCACGTGGATGTAGAGCAGCATAGGGGAACGTCCGGTGGCGGCGCAATCGCGCCGGCCAGGCGCTTATCTAGGCGCAAACCGGAGTTCGGGCAAGCCCGGCCGGCCCCGTGCATACCGTCAAGCGGCCTGAAGGAACCGCAGAAAGCGGACGAAGCCGGACAGCGTCGGCCCTACAGCCAGGCCGTGAAGAGGAAAAAGAAGCCGGCCCCCAGCAGCATGGCCGCCGGCAGGGTGAACACCCAGGCCATGGCGATGGAGCGCAGGGTGCGCATCTGCAGGCCGCTTTTGTGGGCGGCCATGGTCCCGGCCACGCCCGAGGACAGCACATGGGTGGTGGACACCGGCAGCCCCAGGCCGTCGGCCAGGCCGATGGTGGCCATGGCCACGATCTGGGCCGACGCGCCCTGGGCGTAGCTGAGCTTGGTCTTGCCGATCTTCTCGCCGATGGTGACCACGATGCGCTTCCAGCCGACCATGGTGCCCACGCCAAGGGCCAGGGACACGGCCATGATGACACAGTCCGGGGCGTACTCCGTGGGCCGGCGCAAGGTTTCGCGCAGTTGCTCGATCTCGGCCCGCTCGGCGGCGTTGCCGGAAAGCCCTTGCATGATCCGGGCGGCGTCGTCCAGGCACAGAATGTCGGTGCGCAGCTCCCAGCGCTCCCCGGCCGGGATGGCGGCGATGGAATCATACAGGGCCAACTGGCGCTGGATGTCTTCCGAGGCGGCCACGGCCCCGCGCACGTCGCAATTCACGGCCGAGGATTTCTCGGGCAGCTCCCGGATGGAGCCATTGGCATAGGCCTTGTCGATCTCCAGCCGATGGGCGTCGAAATAGTCCGTGAACCGGGCCGCCGCCTGGCGCACCATGGCAGTCTCCCCGGGCGACAGATCGGCGTCCAGGGAATAGACCCCGGGCAGGATGCCGATGAGGATGAGCATGATAAGGCCCACCCCCTTCTGGCCGTCGTTGGAGCCATGGGCCAGGCTCACGCCCAGGCCCGAGAGGATCAGCGCCGCCCGCATGGCCGGCGGCGGCGGCGCGTCGCCCTGGGGCGGCCGATGCAGAGCCGGATTTTTGAGCAGTCGTTGCAGCAGGAGCAACAGCCCGCCGGCCAGGACAAAGCCGATGATGGGCGAGATGAATAGCGACAAGCCGACTTCGACGGCCTTGTGCCAGTTGACCCCGGTCCCGGCCGGCAGGCCTTCGCGCACGGCGTTGGCCAACCCCACGCCCAGGATCGCGCCAATAAGCGTATGGGAGCTCGACGCCGGCAGCCCCAAGTACCAGGTGCCGAAGTTCCACAGGATGGCCGAGACGAGCAGGGAAAAAACCATGGCCAGCCCGAGGTTGGAGTTGACCGACACGAGCAGGTCCACCGGCAGCAAATGGACGATGGAATAGGCCACGGCGATGCCGCCAAGCAGCACGCCGAGGAAATTGCAGACGCCCGACAGGACGACGGCCGTGGTGGCCCGAAGCGCTTTGGTGTAAATCACCGTGGCCACGGCGTTGGCCGTGTCGTGAAAGCCGTTGACGAATTCAAAGGCCAGGGCGATCCCCAGGGACAGGCACAACAGGATCAGGGTATGGCCGTCAAGGCTGGCAAGGGACTGCAACATGCCGTACTCCGGTGCGGGTGGGAAAAAGCGGGCGCGAGCGGCGGCTAAGCCGCCCCTCCCGTGGCGTATCCTCGATAAAAAACAGCAGGCGTTTTGCTGGCGACAAGCGAAAAACCAATGAAATCCCCAACATTGCCTTCATCTTGTTGGGGTGCGGCGCTAGGTGCCTTCCACCAGATGCACCAGGGCCTGTCTGGCCTTGAGTTCCTCCACGGTGAAAACAAAACCGTGGGCGGCGGCGTGGGCCGCCAATTCGTCAAGGGGAAGACCCCCGACCAAAAGCAGCCGGTCCTTGTCGGCCTGCAACCAGGCCAGAAATTGATCGATGGCTTCCTGACTCATGGCGACCTCCGTGCCTGACCCTGGCGTCGCGTCCCATAAACAATGCTCCCATTGTTTATGGGAAATAGGGGGGCTTTGTTGCCTGCGAAATGCCCTCTGCGCTTTGCGCGGACCCGACAGTAGCCCAGTCGAGCCGGGGGCGTACAGGGTTAACCGGTGAAGGTTGCGTGAGTCTCCCATGACAAACACGCGGCAGGAAAAAACCGCCCCTGTGCAAAAAAAACAAGCCGGGCTTCACCTTTTCTTCATAATCGGGTGCTACAGCCAGTGACGCGCCCGGATCGTCTCCCCGGGCCGCCAAGGAGGAAGTTCGTGAACAAGCTTTTCAAATACGACGGATTGCAGCAGCCCGACGTCATCGCCGCCTATCTGGAGGCCGTGCGCGACGGGTTCGCCACGGGCGAGATCACCCTGTCCCAGGGCGAGGACGTGCTGCGCCTTATCCCCAAGGGGCTGGTGGCCGTCACCGTGGAAGGCAAGGCCAAGGGCGAGGACCGCAAACTCAAGCTGACCTTCCGCTGGAAGGAGCGCGAACAGGAATGTTCCGCCCCGCTTTTAATCACCGCCCGGGACGAAGACGATGCTTGAGATCGAGCGCAATTTCAAATTCCTGCTCGTGGAGATCGAGCGACAGATCGCCGGGACCATTGAGGTCCTCAAGCACCGCGACGAAAAGGCCATCGCCAAGATCGAGGCCCGCGACGACTATATCGACAACTTGAAAAGCGTCATCGAAAACGCCTGCTTCGCCACCCTGCACGGCGAAACCCGACCCACTGCCCCGGAAGTGGCCCGCATCCGGGCGTTTCACATCATCGGCAGCAATCTCGAACGGGTGGGCGACCATGCCGTCAACGTGGTGCGCCAAACGCGCCACTACGACGATCCAAGATGCCTGCTGCGCTACGACTACAAGCCGTTTTTCCAGGAAATCCAAAACGCCCTGGGCTGGATGCAAAAGGCGGTGCTGGAACGGGACATGGCCGCGGCGCTCAAAATCTGCCGTTGCGAGCTGCATCTCGACCGGCTCTACAAGCAGGAGTTCGACCGCATCCGCGACGAACTGCGCACGGGCTTCAACACCGGCGACCTGCTCACCACCCTGTTTATCTTCCGCTATCTCGAACGCATGGGCGACGCCCTGCTCAACGTCGGCGAAGCCGCCATCTTCGCCATCACCGGCGACAAATTCAAAATCCGCCAGTTTACCGCCCTAAACGACATCCTGGCCGCCTCCGGCCACGAAAATCCCCTGTCCGACGTGGAATTCGCCTCCATCTGGGGCACCCGCTCGGGCTGCCGCATCGGTCGGATTCAGGAGCGCGGCGGCGAAGGCGACTGCCACAAGGAAGTCATCTTCAAGGACGGCGACACGGGCAAGCTGCGCCAGGAAGCCGCCAACTTCGCCCGTTGGGAGTCCCTCATGCCCGGTCTGGCCCCACACCTGGAAGCCTTTCGCGAAGGGGAAAAGACCAGCTCCATGCTCATTGAGCTCTTGCCCGGCCAGACCATCCAGGACCTGTCGCTCTCCGGCGACCTCAAGCTGCTTTCCCGGGCCGTGGCCGCCCAGTGTCGCACCGCCGGAGAACTCTGGGAAAAGACCCTGACCCCCGCTCCTTTGCCCACCGGCTACATCAAGCAACTACGCTCCCGCCTGCCCGAGGTGCTCACCGTGCACCCGGGCTTTCGGGTCAAGCGCAAGGCCATTGGCGCGTATCCATTGCCGTCCCTGGACGAAATCATCGACGCCGCCGAGGCCGTGGAGCGCACCCTTGCCGCGCCCTACACCGTGCTGATCCACGGCGACTACAACACCAACAACATCCTCTACGACCCGGTCGAGGACCGCATCCACTACATCGATCTGCACCGCTCGGCCGACGCCGATCTGGTGCAGGACGTCTCGGTGTACATGGTCTCCAACTTCCGCCTGCCCATCTTCGACAAGGCCCGACGAAGCGTCCTTTCCGCCGTCATCCTGGAGATGCGCCGCTTCGCCGCCGCTTTTGCCGCCAAGCATGGGGACACGACCTTCGACATCCGGCTGGCCTTGGGCCTTGGCCGGTCGCTTATCACCTCGACCCGATTCGAACTGAGCGAACGTTTCGCCCGGCTCATGTTTAACCGAGGCGTCTTTTTGCTGCAGCGCGTGGCCGCCCATACCGGCGACCCGGCGGACTTCAGCCTCCCCATAGACGCCCTGTGCTACTGAAAACCTGCCTGCAACCATGGAGAAAAACATGAAAAAAATTGGCGTGGTGGGCATCCCCGGCGGCTGGTCCACCCTGCGTTTGCTGGACGCCCTGGAAGCCCGCACCGGCTATCGCCTGTGCATCGACATGGCCGAGGTGCGCCTGGACCTGGAAACGGGCAAGGCTTTTTACAAGGACACCGACCTCACCAGCCTCGATGGGCTCATCGTCAAAAAAATCGCCCCGTCCTACACTCCCGACGCCCTGGACCGCATGGAGATCCTGCGCTTTCTCCATTCCGGCGGGCTGCCGGTTTTTTCCAACCCGGACAGCATGTTTCGGCTCATTGATCGCCTAAGCGGCACGGCCGTGCTGCGCCGGGGCGGCATCCCCATGCCGCCGACCACCGTCACCGAGGACGTCAACGAAGCCGCCGCCGCCGTCTCGGACTACGGCCGGGCCGTGTTCAAGCCGCTGTACAGCTCCAAGGCCCGGGGCATGACCGTCATTGAGGAAGGCCCGGACATGCACGAGGAGATTGCCGATTACAAGGCCGCCGGCAACCGGGTCATGTACATCCAGCAGATGGTGTCCCACGCCGGCGGGCACCTTGATCTCGGCGTGTCGTTTTTGGGCGGCCAGTATCTGGCCACCTACGCCCGCCAGGGCAGCGGCAACTCCTGGGACACCACCACCCGCACCGGCGGCCGTTACGTGCCTCACAATCCCTCGGACGAAATCATCGAACTGGCCCACAAGGCCCAGAACCTGTTCCCGGGCATGGCCTTCACCTGCGTGGACGTGGTGGAAACCCCGTCGGGCGCGGCCATCTACGAAGTCTCGGCCTTCGGCGGCTTCCGGGGACTTCTCGACGCCTGCGGCCTGGACGCGGCTGCGGCCTATGCCGACTATGTCCTGGGGGAGATCGCATGAGCGCCCCCACCATCGCCGGGCTCATGGCCCCCGTCCTGGAAACCGCGCCCCTGGACCATCGCCTGGAAGTCACCTTTGACGACGTGACCGTGGTCGTGGCCACCAACTCCCACGCCCTGTCGGATAAGCTTGGCCGCTACTTCCGCGATTTCCTCGGCGGCGGCGGCACGACCATCATCGAGGTCACGGCCATCGAGGCCGGGCCGCCGGACTTCGACCTGCCCTTTGCCGTCCACCCCCGCGAACCGGGCAAGACCAAGCTCAAGGAAGCCTCCATCGACCTGCCCGACGGCCGGGTGGTCAAAAAGCTCCTCACCGGCCTGGTCTTCCTTTTCGGCCAGGGAAAAAACTACGCCGTGGGACCGTGCCTGGACAACGACAACCAGATCGTCAACTTCATCAACAACCGCTTCATCGAATGGCGCTTAAAACGCGGGGCGCTGCTCTTCCACGCCGCCGGCGTCGCCAAGGACGGCCAGGGCCTGGTCATCGCCGGTTTTTCCGGCGCCGGCAAATCGACGCTGGCCCTGGAAATCATGCGCCAAGGCACGACGTTCATCAGCAACGACCGGGTCATGGTTTCCCGCGAAGGCGACGGCCTCGTCATGCACGGCGTGGCCAAGATGCCCCGGGTCAATCCCGGCACGGTGCTCAACAACCCCAGCCTCGCCCCGGTCATGGACGCCGCCGACCGGGCCCGGTTTTCGGCCCTGCCCACGGCAGAACTGTGGGACCTGGAACACAAGTATGACGCCTTTATCGACGAGTGCTTCGGCCCGGGCCGGTTCAAGCTGGCCTGCCCCATGGCTGGGCTTATCATCCTGCGCTGGAAGCGCGACGCCTCCCCCATGACGGCCGCCCGGGTGCGGCTGGCCGACCGACGCGACCTCATGCCGGCCTTCATGAAGGACGTGGGGCTTTTCTACGAATTCGAGGACCCGTCCGAGCCGTCCATGGCCAGTCAGAACGCCTATCTGGAACTGTTGGGCGACCTGCCGGTGCTGGAAATCGACGGCGGCGTGGACTTCCACAAGGCGGCCCAGGCCAGTCTGGATTTTCTGGCCGAAGTGCGCCGGTAACTGTCCATGGCCCAAGGTTATGGTCCCAGAGCAGGCGGACAGGAGGCCAAGCCGGCGCGCAGCCGGCAAATTGCCAATTCAGTAAGGTGATTGTCCGTCGTGCTTCCGTCATGAGAAAGCCATCCCCGACTTGTAGGGCCTGATGCGGCATCGGGGGAGTCCTTGCCGGCGCTTTGGCCGGCTCTCCCCCGCGCATCGAATCGAAGGAGGCGTCATGACGCAGCAAACGCAGCGGGCGACGACCCAGTCCCCGGCGCATCCCGCGGCCGTTCCCGGACATGAGGGGCTTGCCCTGGCTCCGGAAGCGGCCTTTGTCAAAACCCTCGAACACTTTGTCCAAAAGGCCAACGTCTTTGCGACGCTGGCCGCCAAGAACAAGGTCGAGCCCTTTGAAGCCTTCCAGCATTTAAACGCCCTGTGGCAGGACGTGGCCGCCGCCGGGGAAAGCCTCACCGCCCCCGTGCCCGTTGCCAAACCGGCCGTTCTGGGCCTCTCCGCCGCCGAAGCCCGGGAGCGGCTGGCCAAGTACGGCCCCAACCAGGCCGCCGCCGCCAAGCGGATCACCCTCGCCAGCCGCCTGTTCGATGCGGTCAAAAACCCGCTGGTGCTCCTGCTGTTTGTTCTGGGGTCCATCTCCTACGCCACCGACGACGTTCGTTCGGCCGTGGTCATCATCGGCATGGCCGTCCTGGGCGTGACGCTCAAAGTCATCCAGGAGGCCAAGGCCGACACCGCCGCCGAGGAACTGCGCAAGATGGTCCACACCACGGCCACGGTCCTGCGCGACGGGCAGCAGACGGAAATCCCCATGGCCGAGGTGGTCCCCGGCGACATGGTGCTTTTAGCCGCTGGCGACATGGTGCCGGCCGACGTCCAGATCGTGCGGGCCAAGGATCTCCACATCAATCAGGCCATGCTGACCGGCGAAGCCCTGCCCGTGGAAAAGACCGTCCGCCCGGCCGGCGAGGCCGCCCCTGAGGGCGAAGCCGGCCTTGGCGATCCGGCCATGTGCTTCATGGGCACCAACGTGGTGTCCGGTTCGGCCGCCGCCTTGGTCATGGCCACCGGGGCGCGCACCTACTTCGGCGGCATCGCGTCCAAGCTGTCGCAAAAGCGGGTGGAGACGGATTTTGACAAGGGCATCAAGAATTTCACCATGCTCATGCTGCGTTTCATGATGATCATGGTGCCCTTCGTCTTTCTCATCAACGGCGCCACCAGCGGCGACTGGATGGGCGCGTTCATGTTCGCCCTGGCCGTGGCCGTGGGACTGACCCCGGAAATGCTGCCCATGGTGGTGACGGTGTGCCTGTCCAAGGGCGCGCTGGCCATGTCCAAGCACAAGGTCATCGTCAAACGCCTGGACGCCATCCAGAATTTCGGGGCCATTGACGTGCTGTGCACGGATAAGACCGGCACGCTGACCCAGGACAAGATCATCCTGGAAAAATACCTTGACGTCGCCGGCCGCGAAGACTGCTCGGTGCTGGAATACGCCTACCTCAACAGCAAACTGCAAACGGGCCTTAGAAACGCCCTGGACCTGGCCGTCATCAGTTCGGGCGACGACGCGAACTCGGCTATCGACCCCGAGCATTACGAGCTTCTTGACGAGATTCCCTTCGATTTCATGCGCCGCCGCTTAAGCGTCATCGTGCGCGACAAGCGCACCGGCAAGGCGATCCTCATCTGCAAGGGCGCGGCCGAGGAGGTCTTTGCCCAAAGCCGTGACTGCCTCCACGACGGCGTGGTTTCGCCCCTGGACGCGGACCACCGCGAAACCATGCAGGAGCTCGTCCACGAGCTCAACGACGACGGTTTCCGGGTCGTGGCCCTGGCCTGCAAGGAAGTGGACGGTTCGCGCCACGATTTCGCCGTGGCCGACGAAGCCGACCTGACGCTTATGGGTTACCTGGCCTTCCTTGATCCGCCCAAGGACACCGCCGCCGACGCCTTGGCCACCATGCTGGCCCACGGCATCCAGCCCAAGATCGTCACCGGCGACAATGCCGTCATCACGGCCAAGATCTGCCGCGAAGTGCGTTTTGACGCCGGGGACCACATCATCACCGGCGACATGGTGGCGGCCATGAGTCCGTCCGAACTGTCCGAGGCCGTGGAGAGCTGCCACGTGTTCGCCAAGCTCGACCCCATGCAAAAGGAAGCTATCGTGGCGGCGCTTCGCGCCCGGGGCCACGTGGTCGGGTTCATGGGCGACGGCATCAACGACGCCCCGGCCCTGCGGGCTGCCGACGTCGGCATTTCGGTGGATTCGGCCGTGGACGTGGCCAAGGAGTCGGCCGACATCATTTTGCTGGAAAAAAGCCTGCACGTGCTCGAGCACGGCGTGGTCGAGGGCCGCAAGATCTTTTTCAACATCACCAAGTACATCCGCATGGGGGCCAGTTCCAACTTCGGCAACATGTTCAGCGTGCTCGGGGCCAGCGCGTTTCTGCCCTTCCTGCCCATGCTGCCCATCCAGATTTTGGTTAATAACCTCATGTACGACTTCTCCCAGACGGCCATCCCCACGGACAATGTGGACGACGACATCGTCAAGGCCCCCAGGCGTTGGCGCATCGACGATATTCGGCGCTACATCGTCTGGCTTGGCCCGGTGAGTTCCATCTTCGACTACGTCACCTTCTTCATCTTGCTGCACGTGTTTAACGCCTGGGACAACGCCACCTTGTTCCAGACCGGCTGGTTCATCGAATCGCTGTTGTCCCAGACGCTCATTGTCCACGTCATCCGCACGGACCGGATTCCCTTCCTGCAAAGCCGCTCCAGCCTGCCCCTGGGCCTGACCACGCTGGCCATCTGCGCCGTGGGGGTGTGGCTGCCCTTCTCGCCCCTGGCCGCCTCCTTCGGCCTGGTCGTGCCGCCAGCCCATTACTGGGGGCTTATCGCCCTGGTCATCTTCGCCTACATGTGCCTGGCCCAGATCGTGAAAACCTGGGTGGTGCGGCGCATCGCCGCGACCTGCTAGAATCCTGGCCAGCACAGCAACGACGAGCCCCGGTTCGCGCCTGCAAGGGAGCGAGCCGGGGCTTGTCCGTTTCGGGCCGGCAAAACCGGCACAAAAAACGTTTTCGGAGGTTTTGCGGCCGGTTACAGCGTCGCGACGACCAGCGCGACCATGGCGGCGTCGTGGTCGTCTTGTTCCAGACCGTGCGCCACGCCGCGCCGGTCGGCAGCCAACCGGTTCTGGCTGACCTTCCATTTGCCGACCAGGGTGTCGATGGGGATTTCCAGGCCGACCAGAGCGCGAAGAGCGGCGGCCAGGTAGTCATCGGGCGCGTCGGCCACCTGCCAAGGATGCGGCCGAGCCTGTTCCTCGCGGTCCGTGAAGTCCTTGAGCAAGGTCAACAGCCACTGACTGTCGTCGATGATCCGGGGCGCTCCCCTGACCTGGACCGTGGCGTAATTCCAGGTTGGGGCGACTTTCCCGTGCTCGGCTTTGGAGGGATACCAACTCGGCGTCACATAGGCCTGCGGCCCGGAAAAGATGACCAGGGCATCGCACCCGGCGCGCAAATCCGCCACTTGCGGATTGCTCTTGGCCAGATGGGCTCGGAGCGTGCCCTTGTCGCCGGCCTCGGCCAGGAAAATGGGGATGGGGTTGGCGGCCAGGCCTTGCGGGCCTGCCGTTACCAAGGTGGCCAAGGGATAGTCCCGAATGAGGCCGTGCAGCACCTCCAACCGCTCTTCCCGGAACACGTCAGGCAGATACATGCTTCCCTCCCCAGGGCGCTTGGAACGTTCCTCGCTGTTTTGCCGACTCAAGAAGTGTATGGGCTAGCGCCGGAGCATGGCAAGCCGGCCCAGTCCAAGGAGTCCGGGCAGCCGGCGATACGCCTGTCCATCCGTCTTCCCTCCCGCACCGGTCGATGGGTCGAAAAGCGTTCTGCCGAACCGGCCAGACGAAAACACAACCAGCCCCGAACACGGCTGGCCAAAAAAAAGCCCGGCCGCTTGCGCGGCCGGGCTTGGTCGTTTCGGGGGAAACGCGGTCCTACTTCTTGTTGAGCCCGACTTCCTGAGGGAAGATCGGCAGATAGCGGTAGGACAGGCTCATGATGATGAAGCCGTAGGCGATGACCATGAGCGAGGTGGCCCATTCCGCCCAGTTGGGGGTGTAGATCTCCCACTTGGTGAACGGCAGCACCGGCTGGGCCAAGGCCTGGACGGTGAAGACGTAGCGGTTGATGACCACGCCGGCGCAGGCCAGGATGGCGCCCGTGTACATGAAGAACGGCTTCTTGCGCAGGGGCGTGAGCAGGCAGATGACCGGGACGATCAGGCACAGCACCAGTTCGGAGAAGAACAGCCACTTGCCGTAGACCATGCCGTAGAACATCTGATCAAAGGTCAGGCCGGCCCGGGGCAGGATGTCGTTGATCCAGGCCCAGGTGTCCAGGTACTTAAACACCGTGTAGATCAGCAACATGGTGCCGCCGATCTTGCACATGAGCGATTTGACCCGGTAGGTGGTGAGCTTGCGGCCGGTGATCTTCTCCATGAAGCCGCAGATCAGCACCGTCATGCACGGGCCGGAGGCGATGGCCGACAGGACGAACAGGAAGAACGTCCAGGGCCAGATGAAGAACCCGTCGCGGAAGGCGTAGGGACGGGCGAACATGACGCCGTACATGCCGCCAAGGGATCCCTGGTGGAAGGTCGACAGGAACGCGCCGATGCCGGCGAAAAGCGGCATGACCACGTGCATCTGGTGAGCCAAGTTGTGCAGGAACGGGATCTTGTTGATCTGCTTCTGCTCAAGGACCAGGGGCACGTACTCGATGATGAGCACCATCAGGTAGCATGTGATGCAGAAGATGACTTCCGTCAGCATCGAGTGGACGTTGGGGTGCCAGTAGCCGAACCACGACCGGATGGGCTGGCCGACGTCCAGGGACAGGATGAGCATGGCCCCGGAGTAGCAGATAAAGCCCTTGATGACGGTCAGGTTGATGATGTTTTTGAGTTCGTCGATGCGGATGATGTAGCGCAGAAGCCCGGTAAAGAAGGCGCCGGCGCCCAGGGCGATAACGGCCAGATCGAAGGTGATCCACAGGCCGAAACCGAAGTAGTTGTCCAGGCCGGTGACGCCAAGGCCGTAGGCGAAGCACACGATCATGGCAAAGAAGCCATAGAGCGCGACAACGCCGAGCACACCCATCCACTTCATGAACTTCCCGAGGGAACAGCGTTCGACGCCCTCGGGATACCAGGTTTTTTCGATTTCAGTAAAGCTCATTGCATCCCCCCCGATTACTCGCTTTTAAGGTAGTTGTCGCCGAGCTTGCGGACCCATTCACGCCGGCTGATGTAGTAGACCTGGGTGTCGGTGCCCAGGCGTTCCAGCAGGCGGAAGGCGTAGGGGCTTTTGACCAGCTCGTGCACCTTGTGCTTGGGGTTTTTGATGTCCCCGAAAGCGAGGGCCCCGGAAGGGCAATTCTGGACGCAAGAGGTGACGTAGGCCCCGTCATCGAGGTTATCGGGATCCTTGCCGGCGACGCGGGCGGCGTCCTTGGCCTGGGTCCAGCGATGATGGCAGAAGGTGCATTTCTCGACCACGCCGCGAGGGCGCACCGAGGTCATGGGAGACAGGGTCTTCTCCATGCCTTCCGGCCAAATGGGGTCGTACCAGCCGAAGTAGCGGACGTGGTAGGGGCAGGCGGCCACGCAGTACCGGCATCCGATGCAACGGGGGTAGACCTGGCTCACGATGCCGCCGTTCTCGTTTTTGTCCGTGGCGATGACCGGGCACACGGACACGCAGGGCGGATTGCCGCACTGCTGGCAGGGCCGGGGCAGATAGGCGATGTCGTGATTCGGGAAGGCTTTGTCGTTGGTGAGCTCGTAAACGAGCATCCACGACGTGGCGCGCAGCTTGTTGGAGGCTTCGCGCTGGGGTTCGACGTTGTTCTCGGTCTGGCAGGAGGCCATGCAGGCTCCGCAGCCAGTGCATTTGTCAATATCGATCACCATGCCCCAGGTGATCGGGAATTCCATTTTATGTCCGGACATGACGGCTTCCCTTTCCCTTCGTTAGGCGATTTTGACTTCCGGGGCGATCCACATGGACAGGCCCGAACCTGCTTCCTCGACCACGGCGGCAAGCGAGAGGTAGTTGGCTCCCTTGCCCTGGCTGTAGTAGTCGAAGGCGGTATGGCCGAAGCCCAGGGGAGCGGAGACCATGCCGGGCATGACGCTCTCGAAGATGTGGACCTTGGCCTGGCAGTCAACGCCGGCGCCGGACAGTTTGATCATCTGGCCTTTTTTGAGGCCCAGAGCTTTGGCCGTCTCGCTGTTGACGCGGATGAAGGTGGTGTCGCCCAGGAGCTCGGTGTCCGGGACCGTGGTCAGATCCTGGCAGGGCATGCCGGTGACCGGGGTGCCGGTGCGCAGTTGGGCGTAGGGAGCCAGCACCGTGGCTGTGGCGGGCTTGCCGGCCTTGACGGCCTTGGCCAGCACTTCGGCGGCAAAACCCATGGAGGTCTGCGCCGCCTGGCCGACCATGGTCCAGGCGTACCCGGCTTCCAGGGCCTTCCAAAGGTCGCCGCCGACCAGGGCGGGCGCGGGCTTACCGGCCGCGACCTGCCAGGGCATGACGTCCTTGGCCACGAAACCGCCGCTGACCTTGGCCAAGCTGGCGACTTTTTCCTTGATGACCTGCTGGAAGTTGTCGAACTTCAGGTCGATGGAGAGCTTGCGGGCCAGGCCGAGCAGCACGTCGCCGGTGGTCTTGGTGTCGCAGATGGGCTTCTGGATGGGCCGCACCAGGCTGTAGACGCAAAAGCCGGAGCCGTAGGGCGTGGCCACGTCGTCGTAGCGCTCCAACGGCAGCGAGTTGGGCAGCACCAGATCGCACAGGGCGGCAGTTTCGTCCATGAAGGAGGAGAAGCTCACCTTGAACGGAATCTTTTCCAGGGCCTTGGCCATGGTCGCCGCTTCGGGCAGGCCGTAGGCCGGGTTGGCGTCATAGATGAGCAGGGCTTTGGGAGCCGGGGTCTTCCCGGATTCCACGCCCTTTAAAAACGCGGGCAGATCGCCGTCGAGCATGGCCGCGCGGGTCAGCGCGCCCGGGACCACCGAGGGCAATTCCGGCAGCATGTAAACGCCGCCGGGCTTGTTGATGCGGCCCAGGAGCATGTTAAGCGACATGCCGGCGATGACCGGAGCCGCGCCCAGGCCCTGTCCGAAGGGCGAGCCGGTGACCACCAGGGGGGCCTTGGCCGAAGCCAGGGCCTTGGCGATAGCGGCCAGGGTCTCGGGGGCAACGCCCGTGGCCCGCTTGACGTCTTCGGGACCGAAGCCGCCGTTGACCACGGCCTTGAAGGTGTCGAACCCGGGGGCGTTGCTGGTTGCGCCGGCCTTGAGCAGATGCCAGGCGATGCCCAGCGCCACCACGCCGAGATCGGCGGCGGCGGCCGGAACCCACTGGTCGCACACGGCGGCGGTGTTGTTGCGGGTGGGGCCGACGTAGACGTAGGAGTTGGCGGGCTTGGCCCCGGCCGGGCGGTTGGCCCCGAAGGCCTTGCGGTTCCTGGAGGACGTGCCCCAGGTCTCGAAGATGTCCGCTCCAAGGACCAGAACGGTATCGGCGTTTTCGAAGTCGTAGCCGGCCTGTCCCTGGGCTCCCATGAGCTTCATGGCCTTGGCGGCGGTGGTGGCTTCGGAAGGCATCATGAAGCTGCCGGCGCTGCCGAGCTTGGCCGTCAGGGCGGTCAGGACTTCATTGATGGTGCCGGTGTTGTCGCCGGAGATGGAGGCCACCGCGCCCTTGGCCGCGCCGAGCTTCTCGGCCATCTCGACAAGGGCCTGCTCCCAGGTGATGGGGGCAAAGGTCTTGCCGTTGCGCTTCATGGGCGATTTGATCCGGGCCGGGCTGTAGAGCATGTAGACTTCGGACCGGGCCAGGGCGGAGACGCCGCCGCAGGACAACGGATGCGAAGGGTTGCCGCCGGCCAGGATCGGATTGCCGGCCACGCGCATGATCTTGAGGCCTTCGCCAGCCGGGCACAGCTTGCTGGTGGTGGCCACGTAGTCGACCTGGCCCTTGGGAACCCGAGGGATCCACGGCCAGTTCTGGGTCCAGATAGAAGCGTCGTCAATCAATTTCCACGGAATGGGGGTGAACATGGCGCCAACGGTACCACCCGCCACAAGACCGAGGAAAGCTCTGCGATCAAGTCCCATTTCTCCCCCCTTATTTATGACAGACGAAGCAGGCGTTGCTGGTGCCCATGGAAGCGTGGCAGCGTTCGCATTCCCACATCTTCATGGTGTCCTTGCTGTAACCGCTCAGACGGTTCTCGTAGTACGGCGGGGGAGTGTCCGTCTTGGCCACGTCGAGGTGGCACTTGGTGCACTCGAATCCCTTGTGGGCGGCGTGGGAGAAGAACACGTTGTCGGGCTGGTACTGGTACACAAGCCAGGGCACCTGCCGGCCGGTCTTGACGTAGTCCTTGACGAACTTGTCGATTTCCTTGCCGTTGGCAGAGGTATCGCCGGTCTCTTCGCCATGGCACTCGGCGCAGGACTCGGTGGAAGGCAGGCCGGCGAAGCGGCCGTCGGGACCCAGATGGTGGCACTGCTCGCACTCAATGCCCAGCTGGGTATGGACCGTGTGACTGAAACGAATAGGTTGCGTCTTTTGGCTATACAGCATCTTCGGGAAGATGCCCCACCCCACCACCAGGGCGCCGACGAAGCCGATCAGGGCAAAAAGCGCCATGCCGCCCACACCGCCGGCCGAATTCGATCTTTTCTCCTCCATACGTCCCCTGCCCATGCCTTTGCTGGTTGTCCGCCGCGCGAAAAGACGCCCGACGGCCCCTTCCCCCCCACGGGGAAAGGCGGATGAAAGAAAGACGTGTCGCCACGTCACGAACCCCTCCGAGGATCTGTCCCCTCACCTCGGCACGGATTGTCGCACCGCGCTTTTTACCCAGGCTGGTTCTTCCGTGTCAAGGTCTAATGAAAAAATTCACGAATCCCCGGCCTTTTGCTGACTCTATTTGGGGCTTTTGCCCTCGCGGCCGTAGATGTCGTCGAAGCGCACGATGTCGTCTTCTTCAAGATACGGCCCCGACTGGATTTCGATGATCTCGACCGGCACCTTTCCCGGATTGGACAGCCGGTGCAGACTGGTCTTGGGAATATCCACGGACTGATTGTCCGTGAGCAAGATTTCGCGATCGCCCACCTGGACCAGGGCCGTGCCCGAAACCACCACCCAATGCTCGGCCCGATGGTGGTGCATCTGCAGCGACAGCCGCGCTCCGGGCAGCACCTCGATGCGCTTGATCTTGAAATTGGGCCCCTCTTCCAGGACGGTGTAGCTGCCCCAGGGCCGGCGCACCGTCACATGGGCCTCGACGAGCTTGCTGCCCTGCTTCTTGAGCGCGCCCACCACGTCCTTGACCCGCTGGGCCTCGGACACCGGGCACACCAGGGTGGCGTCCTTGGTCTGGATGACGATGAGGTCCTTGACCCCGGCCACGGCCAGGGCGCCTCCTTGTGAAAAAAAGAGCGAATTCGAGCAGTCCAGGGCCAGCACGTCGCCCTGGGTCACGCAGCCGTTGGCGTCGCGCCGGCCAAGCCGGTACAGCGCCTCCCAGCTTCCCAGGTCGTCCCAATCGAAGCCCGCCTCCACCATGGCGATGCGGTCGAGCTTTTCCACCACGCCGTAGTCCACGGACACGTCGGGGATGCCGGCATAGCCGGCGGCCAGGGGACGTTCGTCCCGCGTGCGCCACCAGTCGAAAAGAACCGGGGCATGAGTCGCCACGGCATCCAGAAAGACATCGGCCCGGAACACGAACATGCCGCTGTTCCAGGAATACTCGCCGCTGGCCAGAAGCTCTTCGGCGGTTTCCCGGTCGGGCTTCTCGGTGAATCCCAGCACGGCATAGCCGCCATCCCCCAGGGGTTGGCCCCGGTGGATGTAGCCGTAGCCCGTCTCCGGGGCCTTGGGCGGGATGCCGAAGGTGACGAACCAGCCATCGTTGGCCAGCTCGGCCGCCCGGTCCATGGCCCGCACCCAGGAGGCGACGTCGTCAATGCGGTGGTCGGCCGGAAACACGCCCACCACGGCCTGGGGATCGGCGGCCACGATGGGGGCCAGGCCGAGCAGAATGGCCGGCAGGGTGTTGCGCCCCACAGGCTCGGCCAACACGGCGCTGTCCACGTCCGGGAGCTGGCCGCGCAACTGGGCGCGCACCTCGAAAACATGCTCCTCGTTGGTCACCACGGCGATGCCCGATGGGGCAAAGGCCTGGGCCACGCGCTCGGCCGTGGACTGGAGCAGGGTTGCCTCCCCGCCCAGGGCCAGCAACTGCTTGGGCAGAAGCGTCCGGGAAAGGGGCCACAGCCGGGTGCCCGAGCCGCCGGCCAAAATCAGGGCATAACGTCCGCCCGGGGATGTCCCGACATCGGAATTGCTCATAGCCGCAGGGTCTCCAGTTCGTACTGCCTCACACCTTCTCATGGCAGGCATGCGGATTTTGACGGCAGCGCCGTAGCGACAACGTCTTCTTCACGAAAGTCACGGACGCCTGTTGCGCCCATGCCTAGGGCTCGTAGACGAACGGCGAACCCACGGCGGCCAGACGCGGCTGGACCGCGTCCTTCCCGGACAGCACTGGATCGGTGACCGGCCAGGTGATGCCGATGTCCGGGTCGTCCCAGGCGATGCCGGCGTCCAGGTCGGGCGCGTAAGGGGCATCGACCTTGTACATGAATTCGGCGTCCTCGGTCAGGGTCACGTAGCCGTGGGCAAAGCCCCGGGGCACCATGAACCGCAGGAAATTGTCGGCGGAAAGCTCGATGCCGTACCATTTCTTGTAGGTGGGCGAGCCCTGCCGCAAATCGACCACGACGTCGTAGACCGCTCCCCTGGTCACCCAGACGAGCTTGGCCTGGGTGGCCGGCGGCAGTTGGAAATGCAGGCCCCGCAGCACGCCCTTGGGACCGGAGCGGGCGTGGTTGTCCTGCACGAAATCATAGTTGAGACCGGCCTTGACGTAAGCCTCTCGGCTGTAGGTCTCCAGAAAAAAACCCCGGTGATCGCCGAACACTTTCGGTTTGATCACGACAAGCCCCGGGATGCCGGTTGGCGACACCTCCACGCGGGACCTCCTTTGCTACGCTTGCCGACAGGTTCGGCCATGCGGAATGAATGGGCGCTTCTAACGTATTTCGCGGCCTTGGACAACAACCGTCGCGGCCTTTAGTCCCGGCGCGAGCGAGGCGGCCGGCCCGGTTTGCCCGATCCCGAGGATTGGCCCTTGGCGGCCGGACGGGACGGCTTTTTCGCCGGAGCCTGGCGCGACGAGCCGGACGCGCCGGGAGCGCCGCCGGACCGTGGACGACGCTTGCCGCCACGTTCCTCCCGGGCACCGGCCCCGGCCTGGGGCGAACCGGAGCGTCGGTCCTGGCCGGGAGCAGGCTTGCGGGACTGGGCGTGCTCGCCCCGCGCCGCGCCCCCTGGCTCCGGCCGTTCGCCGGACTGGTCCGGGGCGAGCATGACGCGCG
>DLGG01000087.1:1545-6369 GCA_002482565.1 Solidesulfovibrio magneticus | reverse complement strand
ATTGGGAGGGGCTTAAGTCCACTGGCCGCCAGATCATCGAGGCCGAGCGCGCCGCCCTGGCCGCCGGCGCGGAACTCGGCGGGGCCACCCTAGCCGAGGCCGCGGCCGACGCCTCGGGGCTGGCCGATGCCGTGCGCGCCTCGCGTCTGCTGCTTGGCGGCGCGGCCTGGGGCATCTGCCTGGTCGGCATCGTCTTCGGCCTGGCCGTGGCCTTTCTCCTGGGCGGACCGGTGCGGCGTTGCGCCTTTTTCGCCCGGGATCTCGCCGTGGGGCGCATGACCGGCGTTCTTCCCGTGTCCGGCCACGACGAAACCGCCGTGCTGGCCGAAAGCCTGCGCGAAATGGCCCGGCGCATCGGCAAGCGGCTGGCCCGCTGAACCATGGCGACCCTGGCCGTGCGACTGTTTGGCCTGGCCCTGCCGGCCCTGGCCGTCTGGCTGGCCCTGGCCGCCGGCCCGGCCGAGGCCGCCAAGGCACCGGAATTTCGCGGCATCCCCTTTGGGACGCCGCTCACCGACGTGCCCGGGCTGATCCCGGTCCTGGACGCCGGCCCGGTGGCCCTTTTTCGCCGCGAGGCCGAAAAGCCGGCCTTTGGCGAGGACTGCCAAACCACGGTGCGCTACGGCTTTTCCCGGGGAAAATTCTTTTTCGTGCGGCTGCATCTGGCCGGCTGCGAGGAACTTGGCCATGTCATCGCCGCCTACGAAGCCAAGTACGGCCGGCCGGCCCGGGAAGGCGCGCCGGGCTGGACGCGGCTGGTCTGGCGGCAGCCGAACCTGGCCGTCAGCCTGTCCCACGACGCCCGGGAAGGCGCCACCGACATCGACTACGTCTATCTCCCGGACCTCAGCCATGACGAGCGCGACACCTGGCAGAGCCTGGACGACGTGCGCGCTCGCGGCCCCATCGGCTTTCGCGGCATCCGTTTTGGCCGCGACATCGAAAGCCTGCCCGAAATGGCCGAGGCCTACCGCGAAGGCGCGGCCGTCTACTACCGCCGGACCGGCGAACGCCTGGAACTGGGCGAAACGCGCCTAAGCGACATCCTCTACGGTTTTTACCAGGGCAAGTTCTTCGCCGTGCTCATGCGCGCCGACGCCGATGTGGACTTCGAGGCCCTGCGCCAGGCCTACGCCGCCAAATACGGCGCGCCCCGGGCCATCCCGGCCACCCTGGAAGAAGAGCTCGTCTGGAGCTGGCCCGGGGCCCAGATCGCCCTGTCCCGGGACACCGCCGCCGGGGGGCTGGCCATCCGCTACGCCGACGCCGCCCGGCTGGCCCAGGTCGTGGCCGCCGAGACCGCGGCCGGCGCGCCGCCGTCGTTGTCCGGGGGGCTGCGCATCTTTTCCAAGGGCGACCCGCCCCGGTCCTTTCGCGGCGCGGCCTTCGGCTCCCCGGAATCCGCCCTGCCCACGGGCGAATTCCTCTTCACCCACCGGGGCCGACGCTACCTGCGCCGGGCCGACGAGCGCCTCAACCTCGGCGACATCCCGCTTTTAAGCGTCGTCTACGCCTACGACGGCGGCAAACTGGCCGGCGTGGCCCTGACCATCGCCCCCTCGGGCAGCGACCCGAAAGCCGATTACGAACGCGTGCTGGCCGCCTACAGCGCCAAATACGGCCCGCCCGTCACCCGACCGGAACCTGACGGCGCGACCATGCACCTGTGGTCCTGGCCCGGACTGTCCCTGGCCCTGGTGCGGCCGGCCAAGGGCCCCCTGGAGGTCCACTACGTGGACGCTTCGCTCCTGCGCCGTCGTGAGGCCGCCCTGGCCGAACGCGCCCTGGAGGCTCTGGACCGCAAAACCTTCGCCCCGCCGCCGCGTGGGGAAAACCGCATCGAAAACCCCGGACAGGAGTAGCACCATGGACCGCGCCCTGTGCATCCACGGCCATTTTTACCAGCCCCCCCGCGAGGACCCCTGGCTTGGCCGCATCCTGCCCGAAGGCAGCGCCGCCCCGGCCGTGCATTGGAACGAACGCATCTGCCGCGAATCCTACGCCCCCATGGCCCGGGCCAGACGTCAGGACGGCGGCGGACGCATCGTCGAACTGTTCAACTGCTACAGCCACATGAGCTTCAACGCCGGTCCCACGCTCATGTCCTGGATGGCCCGCTCGGCCCCGGACACCTACGCCCGCATCCTGGAAGCCGACCGCGAGAGCCTGGCCCGCCTGGGCCACGGCAACGCCCTGGCCCAGATCTACCACCACGTCATCATGCCCCTGGCCACCGAGCGCGACAAACGCCTGGAAGTCGCCTGGGCCGTGGAGGACTTCAAGGCCCGGTTCGGGCGCGATCCCGAAGGCCTGTGGCTGTCCGAAACCGCCGTGGACACCCCGACCCTGGAAGCCCTGGCCCAGGCCGGCATCCGCTTCACCATCCTGGCCCCGTCCCAGGCCACGGCCATAAGCGACAACGGCCGCGACTGGCGCGGCGTGGACGCCGGCTCCCTGGACATCCGCCGGCCCTACGCCGTGCGCCTGCCTTCCGGCCGGGAAATCGCCGTCTTTTTCTACCACGGCCCCCTGTCCCAGGCCGTGGCCTTTGAAAATCTCCTGGCCGACGGCGAACACTTCTTCCGTCGCCTGTCCGAATCGGCCGGAGGGGGCCTGCTCTCCCTGGCCACCGATGGCGAGACCTACGGCCACCACTTCAAATTCGGCGAAATGGCCCTGGCCTATGCCCTGGATCAGGCAAAATCCGGGCGCAATGGGCTCACCCTCACCAACTTCGCCGCCTATCTGGCCGCCAACCCGCCCAAAGCCTACGCCAAGATCCGCGAGGCCTCGGCCTGGAGCTGCGCCCATGGCGTGGAACGCTGGCGCTCGGACTGCGGCTGCACCGCCGGCGACCACCCGGGCTACAACCAGCGCTGGCGCGCCCCTCTGCGAAACGCCCTGAATCTGCTCAAATCGCGCCTGGACGCCCACTACGACGCCAAGGCCGGCGCGCTGTTCAAGGACCCCGAGGCGGCGCTTGTCGCCTACGGCCAGGTGCTGGCCGGCACCCAGTCCAAGGAAGGCTTCGAACGGCTGCACATGACGCCCGCGTCCGACGCCGTCCGCCGGGGCGCGGCCTGGAAACTGCTGTCCATGCAGGCCTGGGGCCTGGCTGCGTTTGCCAGCTGCGCCTGGTTTTTCGACGAGATCTCGCGCCTGGAGCCGGTCAACGCCATGACCTTCGCCCTGCGCGCCGTGGAACTCGCCCGGGCCACCGGCATGGCCGACCCGGAACCGGAAATCCTGGCCATCCTGGCCCAGGCCCGCTCCAACGAGCCGGCCATGGGCAGCGGGGCCGACATCTGGGAAACCATGGCCCGGCCCCGGCGCGAAACGCCCAGAACGCTTATCGCCCAGGCGCTTGTTACCCTGGCCCTGGAAGACCGGCTGCCCCTGGGCGGCGAGGAAGCCGCGGCGACCTGGCCGGGCGTCGCCGTGACCGTGCGCCTGGAAAACGCCCCGGCCGGCGCGCCGCGCCCCGGCTCGGCCGCCATCGTCTACCGCCATGAAACCGCCGCCGACCGCTACGAACTGACCTATACGCCCTCCCCCACAGCCGATCCGTTTGCCGCCTGCGCCGCCATCCGCCCGGCCACTGGAGGAGCCGAGGAAGGCTTCGCCTTTACGGCCCTGGGCCTGCCCGTCAACAAACGCCAGGCCCTGGCCGACGCCTTCTCGCGCCATCACGCCGAAGTCTTCCACGCCGAAAACCTTGCTGCCGCCGCCGTGGCCCGAAGCCTCGTCACCGAGCGCCAGGAAGCCCAGAACACCCTGACCCTGGCCCCCTTGATGCTCCATCTCTGGCCAGGGCTGCTGTGGCTCGAAGTTTTCGAACCGCCGCTGCCGCCCAAGAAACGCGAACTGCTCCACCTGTTCCTCAAGCACACCGGCGACGGCTCGCCCGTCAAGGCCGCCCTGGAAGCCCGCATCGCCGCCGAGACGGCCCGGCTCATCGACCAGCCCGACCCGGACTGGCGGCTGTTGGCCCGCTTGACCCGCCACGTCGCCGAACTGGGACTGCACCCCGACTGGTGGGCCGCCCAGAACGCCCTGTGGCAACGCCGGCCCTTCGCCGGCCCGGCCCAGGAATTGGCCGAAGCCCTGGGCTTTGCCGTGTAGCATCGATAGTGTTAACCCTGGCATAAGGGTTTTTTGCCGCTTGGCGCAAAAAGACCGGCCCCGGGGATTGTGCGCCGCCCGGCGCGCGGGTTACCGATTGGAAACAAAACCGGCGACGTCCGCCGGGCCGGGCCGGGGTTGCCGGCCGCGCCATTTTCGAGACTTCGACCGCTACGGGAGACGACCATGCTGCGAAACGTTCCGGCCGTTCTGGCCGTGCTGGCCCTGGCCCTGGCCATCGGCGGCTGCTCCGCCAAATCCGCCAAGCCCGCCAAACAGACCTACATCAACATCGATCAGGTCTTCGCCGCCTACGACGCCAACGGCGACGGCAAAATCACCAAGGAAGAATTCACCGCCAAATTCCAGCAGAAACAAAACGCCGAAACCGCCTGGAAGAAAATCGACAAGAGCAGCAACGGCTTCGTCGAACGCACGCTTAACGACGACGAACCGCTGCGCGTCTGGAACGACGTCGAATCCCAAAACGACCCGTACTAGTCGAGCGAGCAGACAGGCAGACAGGCAGGGCGCTGCCCTGCACCCGCACGGGCGCTGCCCGTGACCCGCTGGGGCGCTGCCCCAGGCCCCGCCGGGGGGCTCAGCCCCCCGGACCCCCGACCTGGGGTTGGGTAGGCGGGTGGCGGGATTGACGGCGGGCGGCGGCCCGAGAGAAGACGGGGGCTTGAATTTGCTGGTTCC
>DLGG01000087.1:0-1537 GCA_002482565.1 Solidesulfovibrio magneticus | reverse complement strand
GGAACCAGCAAATTCAAGCCCCCACTCGCCAGCGAAAAGGGCGGATTTTGGCGCGATCAAAGCCTCGCGCCAAAGTCCGCCCTTTTCGCATTCTTGAAACCAGGTCGAGAGTATGCCTGAGACGGTCCCCCACACATCCCCGTTCCGGGTAACCCCGGGCGAACCGGGTCGTTGAAATTTTGGGGCCGCCCTGCTCCCGGCGACAGCCGGGTGCAGGGCGGCCCCAAAATTTCAACGACCCACGCGGCGCAGCCGCCAGCGCTCCCGCGCCCAAGGGGTCTTGGCGCACTCGCGCTTTTCGACGTAATATCCGTCCCTTACCGAATCCATTCGGGGTTTCCAAAGGGGCTCAGCCCCTTTGGCCGCCGGAGGCACTCTTCCTTCTCTTTTCTCTCCTGCCCGACCTTCTCACCCCCTGCCTTACTCGGCGAACTCCTGCAGCAACACGGCGATCTCCTCGCGGATGACGGCGGCGGCCGCCTTGGGCACGGCGGTTTCGAGTTCGGCCAGCAGGCTGGCGCGCAGGGTGTTGAGGGCGGCGTCGAGGTCGCCGGGGGTGACGCGGCCGCCGAGTCCGTTTAGGGCGTCGCGGGCGTCTTGGGCGGCCGCGTCCACGGCGGCGGCGAGGTTGTCCAGGGCGCTGGCCGGGGCGACGTCGGCGAGCAGGGTTTGGTGCAGGGTGGCGGCCAGGGCATCGGGATCAATGCGCTGGTTTTCGAGGTTTTCCAAGCGCGGCTCCAGGGCCTGGGCCAGGGAGACGGCCTCCTGGCGGGCCGTGACGGCGGCGGTCTCGGCCAGGGCGTCGAACCGGGCGTCGAGGTTGTGGACCTCCGCGGCGGCGGCCTGTCTGGCGGTTTCGGCCGCGTCGGCCAGGCGTTCATCCAGGCTGGCGGCCAGGGTTTGGATTTCCTGGCGAGCGGCCTCGGCCGTGGCTTCGAACCGGGCGTCGAGGCCTTGGATTTCCGCGACGGCGGCTTGCCTGGCGGCCTCGGCCGCGTCGGCCAGGCGTTCCTCCAGGCTGGCGGCCAGATCGGCGGCAAAAGTTTCGCCCAGGCCGCTTAGGGCTTCGTCCAGGCGTTTGCTGGTGACGAAATCTTCGGGATCAGGCAGCTCCCGGCGCAATTCGGCCAGGCTGGTTTCCATGGAGCGGGCGAAGTCCTCGAACTGGGTGTGGCGTCCCTGGCCCAGGGCTTCCAGACGGGCCAGGCTTTCGCGCAGGCGTTCCAGGGCGGCGTCGAGGTCGCCGGACGGGGCGGCTGCCGGCGGCGGCAGATCGGCCAGCAAGGCGGCGCGGTGGTCTTCCAGGCTGGCGCGCACCTCGGCCAGGATGTCGTCCTTGAGACTGGCGGCGTCCGGAGCCGGTTCGTACTTGGCGAGCAGGCTTTCGACGCGAAGGGTCAGCGCGCTTTCCAGGCGGCCGGCCAGGGCCACGGCCAGGGCGCTTTCGTCGGGCGGCGGCGGCAGGGCGTCCAGGCGGCCGGCCAGGTCGGCGGCGACGGCTTCCAGGGCGGCCAGGCGGCCGGCCAGGGCCTTGTCC
>DLGG01000061.1 GCA_002482565.1 Solidesulfovibrio magneticus | reverse complement strand
CGCCGGGAGCCGGCCATGGTCGATGCCCGCGCCGCCCGGGCCGTCTTCGGCCTGGACGAACTCTGGCGGCCCCAGGCCTACTGGCCGGGGCGGCTGGACGACACGGGAGGCGGGATGGCGCTGGACGGGGCCACGGGACTTGCCTGGGCGCGCCAGGCCGCGCCCTACGCCCTGACCTGGCCGGCGGCGGCGGCTTATGTGGAAGGGCTGAACGCCGCCCGATTCGGCGGATTCGCTGACTGGCGGCTGCCCACCGCCCCCGAGCTCATGACGCTTTTATCGCCCGAACCCGTGGGCCAGGGCTATTGCCAGCCGGCGGCGCTGTCCCAGCCCGTGCGCCGGGTCTGGAGCGCCGATCGGGCCAACTACGTCTCGGCCTGGGTGGCCGACGTGGAACTGGGCTATTTGGCCAAGGCGGACTTCTGCTGTCCGGCCGCGGCCCGGGCCGTGCGCGCAGCCTGATGCGCTGACGGAAACTCCACCGGGCATTGCTCCTTGGTCGGCAGCCGATGGCCGGTGAGGCGCTTGTAGAGGAACTCCTCCACCGGCTTGCCGCCGAGCTTTTCCAGCGGGATCTCGGCCCTGGCCGCGCCCCGGTGGCCGCCGGCCGAACCGATGTCGCCGAAAAGCTTGGCCGCCATGTGCCCCATGTTGCGGCCGATGCCGTCGCCGCGAAAGACCACCACCACCATGCCCTTGACCACCGCCGCCAGCATGTTCCACGACAGGCCGTGGACCCGGGTGAAGAAGTCGGCCAGCATGACCAGGATGTCCGGGCTCTCCAGCACGTCCATGTAGACGAAAAGCCCACGCACGCCCACAAAGCGCATCTTCCGGAAAGCCTTGGAGAAAAATTTCAGCCAGCGGCGATGGTATTCGCTGGAGATGATCTTGCGCACAAGCACCATGTCGGCGTGCTTGGTCAGCGCGCTAAAGGCCCGCACGTCGGCCTCGATGAAGTGGCGCTCGAAGCTCTGGGTGTCGGTCTTGATGCCGTAGACGAGCGCCGTGGCCAGGAGCTTGCCCGGCCGGATGCGCAGTCCCCGCAGATATTCGGCCATGATTGAGCTCACCGAGCCGTAGTCCGGCCGGATGTCGCAATATTCGGCGTCGCAGGGATGGTCCGGCAACAGCGGATGATGGTCGATGACGAGGGAATAGTGCCGCCCGGCGAAGGCGGGATGGTGGTGGGGCTGGGAATCCACCATGGCGAAGCGGTTGTAGGCGGCGCACATGCCCGGCTCGAAGGGGACCGAGGGGATGCGCAAAAACCGCATCATGGCCAGGTTGTCGGGCCGCTTGACCTCGTTGACGTGGGCGATGCCCACGGTTTCGGCCCGGTAGGCCATGATGCGCCGCAGGGCCATGGCCGAGGCCAGGGCGTCGGGATCGGCGTTGATGAGGATCAGCCAGCGATCGCCCCGGCCGATGGCCTGGTTGAGGTCGGCTCCGGCCTGGGACATGGTGCGAATTGGGCTCATGCGGCGTTTCCCTTGAGCTGGATGGACAGTCCGGCGGCGACCAGACGCACGTCGTGGGCGGCGGCGGCCACGGCCTGGTTCAACGTGCCCAGGGCATCGACAAACCGGCGCGTGGCCGGGTCGGCGGCGATGGGGCCAAGGCCCGTCTCGCTGCTGACCACCACCAGTCGCGGGCCGTCCGGGGCGGCGTAGGGGGCAAGTCCCCGGGCCAGCCGGTCGCGACGGTCCGCATCATCGCCATGACAGGCAAAAAGCCAAAAGTCCAGGCTGTCCAGCAGCACCGTGCCGCCGTGGGCCGCTTCCCGGGCCAGGACGTCCATGGCCTCGGCCCCGGTCTCGATGACGGCCAGACCCGGGTCGCGGGCGCGTTTGTGGGCCAGGATGCGTTCCCGGAAGGCGACGTCCAGGGCCTTGCCCGTGACCACCACCCGGCGCGGGGCCGGCCCCTGGGCCAAAAGCTCCTCGCCCAGGGCCGATTTTCCCGAGCGCACGCCGCCCAAGACGAGCTGGATCACGCCGCGCCGCCCCGTGCCGGAGGGGTCACGCCCGAGGCGATGGCCTCGATGCAGGCCAGACCCTCGACCAGATGCATGGGCGCGAAGATTTCCAGCACCACGGTCCGGGGCGAGAGGTTGCCCAACATCCAGACCAGCTCGTCGCGGCCCTCGGGCGACAGGCAGGTGAGCGTGCGGTGCAGGTGGCTGCGGCCCTTGGGCGGCCCTTCGGGGCCAAAGGGCGAATAAATGTGGAGCATCCGGGTTCGCGTGGCCAGTTCCGGGTCGTCCTTGGGCAGTTCGTGACCCATGGCCAGCATGTGGCCCAGGTCCAGGCACAAGCCGCAGTCGTTGGCCTTGGCCAGGGCCAGGGTTTCGGCCGGGGACACGGCGTCGGTGTTCTCCAGCAGCAAGGCGGCCGGATCAAAGCCGGCGGCGGCGTAGGCGGCCACGAAGTCCCTGAGCTTGGCCGGGTCGGTGGGCGGATGGAGCACGTAGGCCCAGGGCGACAGATGGGCGGTCATGGTGAGCAGCCGCTCCATGACGGCGAAGGCGGTTTCGCCGCCCAGGCTCCAGGGCAGGTCCAGGGGCAGATGGAGGTGGTATTTCAGGCCGTAGGTCTTCTGGGGCAGATCGTCTGGGCCATAGGCCAGGCAGGCGTGGAGCTCCAGCAGATACAGGCCGACCTCGGGCACGGTGCGGGCCAGACGGCGGCAATTGACCAGGGCGGTTTCGGGCCACACGCAGCTCGGCGCGGCGATGCGCCAGGAAAACGGAGACTTGCTTTTTGCGAACATTTGGAAATTCTAGGATATAAAAGTTACAGGTTTTGGCTTGAGGGTTTCGGCTGCCCGGCGTATGGAATCCGGGTTGCCGGCACGAGGCGTTTTCCGCCTGTCCGGCCAGGCTCCCGGAGTGAGTGTAGTATGCGACAACTTCGTGATTTCGTGCAGCATTTTTTCAATCCGCTGCATGTCTACTGCAGGCTTAAGGATCTCGGCGTCAAGGCACCCGCCGCCCACCGCTTCACCCGGGCCTACGAACGCCTGGTGTGGCGGCACATCTGGTAGGCCTTACTTGCCGAAAAGTCCAAGCTGCTTGGCTTCCCGCACGGTATGGGCCCGCAGGGCCAGCTGGCGCACCCCGCCAAGGGGCAGGGCGTCCAGAAAACGCGAACGTTTGAGCATGAGCTTGCGGCCGTAGAGTTCCCGGCGCAGGGCATGGGACAGATAGAGCCGGCTTTTGGCCCGGGTCAGCCCCACGTAAAAAAGCCGCCGTTCCTCGTCCTCGTCCATGCGTCCGGCCGGATGGCCGGGCTTGCCGCTGAGGAAATCCGATCCGGCAAAGGGCAAAAGCCCATCTTCCAGAGCCGGCAGGAACACCGCCCCGAATTCCAGCCCCTTGGCCGCGTGGATGGACATGATCCGCACCTTCTCGGCCTTCGCCCCCACCAGCTCCAATTCGTTTTGGGCGGCCACGTAGGCCAAAAGCCCCTGCCAGCCGCCGTGGGCCTCGTAGGCCCGGCACAGCTCGCGAAACGGCCCGCCCTGCCAAAAAAGCGCGTCAAAGGGCGGGATGCCCTCCAAAAAAGCGGCCAGCCCGGCCGGGCCCTTTTCCAGCAGCCGCTCGGGAATGTCCGGCGGCGTGCCGGCCGTTTCCGGGGCCGGGATGCCGTAGGGCAGGCCGGCGGCGGCTAATAGCAGGCGCACCCGGGGTTCGTTGAAAAAAGCCTCGGCCTCGGGCACGGACACCGGCAGCCCCACCCGGGACAGGGCTTGGCGCAGGGGGCCGATGAGCCCGGAAAAGCGCACCAGCACGGCGATGTCGCCCGGGGAGAGGTGCTTGGCCGAAAAATCGCGGGATAGGGTCAGGGACGAACCGCCGACAAGCCCGGACAGGCGCTCGGCCACCCAGTCCGCCTCGGCCGCCGCCGTGGGCGCTTCGTAGAGTTCGATGCGGCAATCGGCCTGCACCTCCGGCCCGGCTCGGGAGGCTAGGGCCGTACGTCCCCGGAACACCCCGGCGGCCAGGGTCAGCAAGGGCGCGGCCGAGCGGAAGTTGTCGGCAAGCGCGATCTCCGTGAGGTCGGGCCAAAAGGCCCGCAGGGCCTGCCGCACCCCGCCGGTCGCGCCGCGAAAACCGTAGATGGACTGGTCCGGGTCGCCGATGGCGAAAAGGCTCCCCCGGTCGCGGCCGCACACGGCCGCGATAAGCGCCAGCTGCAAGGGGGTGAGGTCCTGGACCTCGTCCACCAGCACATGGGTCCAGGCCGGGCGGGAGCGGCCCGAGGCGATGGCGGCCAGCCAACCTTCCAGCAGATCGGTGAAATCGGACAGCCGGGCTTGCCGCTTGGCCTCGGCGTAGCGGGCGGCGTAGAGCCCCGGGCCGGCCATGCCCTGGGGCGTGAGCACGGGCGGGGCCATTTTCTCCCGGGCCAGCGACAGTTCCTGCCAGGCGCTCTTGGCCCGGGACCGGGGCAGCTCGGGATTGGCCAGATCGAAAAGCCGCCGGGCGGAGTCTTCCGAGAGCACCACGGGTTCGTTGCCGCCGCCCTCGGCCAGGGCGGCCAGGGCCAGGGCGTGGAGGGTGTCGGCCCGGGGGATGTCGCCGCCGGCGTCGTCGCGGGCAAGGCGTTCGCGCAGTTGGGCGGCGGCCCGGCGGGTGAAGGTGACGGCCAGGATCTTGTCGGCGGCCACGCCATGGGAGAGCAGTTCGCGGATGCGGGCGAGCAGGGTGTGGGTCTTGCCGGTTCCCGGCCCGGCCACGGTCAGCACATGGCGGGCGGCGGTTTGCACGGCCCGCTTCTGGTCCGGGGTGAGGCCGCGCGGCTGTGGCGCGGCGGGGGCGACG
>DLGG01000060.1 GCA_002482565.1 Solidesulfovibrio magneticus | reverse complement strand
CGTGGCCGCCGCCCGGGCCGAGAGCTTCGGCGGCCGGCTGGCCGTCGTGCGCCTGCCGGTCAACGTGGGCGCGCCGGCCGCGCGCAACTGGCTGGCCGCCTTGCCCGAGGTCCGGGAGCGCGACTATGTCGCCTACCTCGACGACGACGCCTTCGTGCCGCCGGACTGGCTGGGGCGCTTTGGCGCGGCGGTGGACGCCGCGCCCGGGGCCGGGGTCTGGGGCTGTCGGGTCGTGGCCAAGGACGCGCCGCGCTTTGTCCAGTGCGGCGACGCCCATCTGCTCCCCGCCCCGCGAGCCGAAGGGACGTTCGGCCGGGGCTTCGAGCTGGCCCGGCCCTGGCTGGCCGCGCCGGACTGGGGGCAGTTTCGCCTTGCCCGGCCTTGCGCCTCGGTCACCGGCTGTTGCCATCTGTTCGCCCGGCCGACGCTGGACGCCGTGGGCGGCTTCGACATCCGCTTTTCCCCCACCCAGTACGACGACCTCGACCACGATTTGCGCCTGCTGCTGCGGCGCGAGGTGCCCTTTTATTGGGGCCACCTGACCGTGGTCCACGCCAAGACCACGGGCGCGGCCGGCCAGCCCGGCGGGTCGGCCTGGGGAAACGGTTTCGCCAATCAGCTTAAGCTCCACGGCAAGTACGAGGACGATGCCCTGGCCGCCGCCTCGGACGCGGCCTATGCCGCCCTGGCCGCCGACCGGGAGGAAAAGGCGGGCTGCCTGGACGACCGGTCCGGGGAGGGCGGCCGTGGCTGAACCCGCGCCCATCGCCGTCATCCAGACCCAGCGCATGGGGGATTTGATCCTCACCTATCCGCTGCTCCTCTGGCTGGCCCGCAGCCATCCCGGCCGGCCCGTCACCGTGGTGGCCGATCCCGCCTTTGCCCGGCCGCTTTTGCCCATCGGCCCCCAGGCGAATTTCCTGAGTCTGGAACAAGCCGCCGCCGCCCTGCCCGGTCGCGAGCATGAGCTGGTGGTCAATCTGGGCATCGTGCCCCAGGCGGCCCGGCTGGCCGGGGCCATCCCGGCCGCGCGCCGCCTGGGGCCGGTCATCGGCTCCGACGGAGCGACCCGCATCGGCGGCGATTGGCAGCTCTACCGGGCCTCGGTGGTCCATTTAAACCGCCATAGCCGCTACCACTGGGCCGAGCTCAATGCCCTGGACCTCATGCCGCCGGCCTTGCTGGCCGGGACATCCTGGCCGGCTCCGCGCCGGGGCGGGCCGGGACGGCGCAAGGTCGGGCTGTTCCTCGGGGCCAGCCAGCCGGAAAAACGGCCCGGGCCGGCCTTTTTCGCCGCCCTGGCCCGGGAGCTTGTCCGCCGGGGCTTGGTCCCGGTGCTCCTGGGCGGGCCGGGCGAGGCCGGGCTCGGGGCCGAAGCGGCAAGGCTTGCCGGCATCCCGCTGTCCAACCTGTGCGGCAAGCTGGGCCTTAAGGAACTGGCGCTTTTGGGCCAGGAGATGGCGCTTCTCGTCAGCCCGGACACCGGCCCCATGCATCTGGCCGCCTGGACCGGCTGGCGGGTGCTCAACCTGTCGGTGGGGCCGGTCAGCCCCCATGAGACCGGGCCGTACCAGCCCGGGCATTATGTGCTGCGTCCGCGCCTGTCCTGCCGGGGCTGCTGGGAATGTTTCCGGGAGGCGGTGGTCTGCCGCGACCGCCTGGACCCGGTGCGGGTGGGCTACGTGGCGGCCCGGCTGGCCCGGGGCGAGGACGACCGCCTGGCCGGGGCCGTGATCCCGGCTTTCGAACTCTTGCGCACGGCTGTGGACGCGTATGGCCTGCGGGTTTTGGAAGCGGTCTCCGTCACGCCCGGGCCGGTCCCGTCGGCGGGACGGGAACTCGTGGGAGACTTCTGGCGGGCCGTCTTCGGCCACGCCTTCGGCCTGCTTCCCGAAGCTGCGCCAAGACAGGCCGCCGCCGCCCTGGCCCAGGGCCAGCCGGCCCTCCATGCCGCCCTTGGCAAAACACTAAGCCGCCTGGGCGCGGCCCTGGCCCGGGACACCCGGCGCGGCGCCGTGCCCGACGCGGCCTTTGCACAAGCTTTCGCCCCGGGCGTGGGGCCGCTTGCCGGCTACATCGAGCGTCTGCTTCAAAACGGCGACGGCTCCCGGCCGGCCCGGTTGGCCGCCCTGGCCCTGTATGCGCGGGCCGCCGCGCTTTTCGCCGGGTAGAAAACGGAAAAAAACTCCCTCGTGCCGCTGGCGCGTTTCGGCAAACCCTTGTCGAAACGCGCTTTTTGTATTTGGAACGGGTCTTGAAGAATTGTGGGCGCAGGAGGCCCGGTATGCAAATTCTTCCCCTTATCCAGCGACGCACCCAAAGCGTGATGGCCGACGCCGCCGCCACCGGCGGATCGGGGCTCGGCAGCCGCCAGTCGGCGCTTTTCGCCAGCCTCCTCGACAACGCACGGGCCGATTCCACGTCCAGCGCCGCCTTGGCCGATCTGTCCGGCAAGGCCGCCGCCGCCGAGGTCGTCTCCGCCGCCTCCCCCTCCGAAGAGGACATCAAGACCCTGCCCGTGACCCGGGAAGATATTGCCGCCCTGCGCAGCGAACTCAAGGATCAGGGCTTTTCCGACGAAGAACTCGACGCCATGGAAGCCAAGGCCGGCGACGGCAAGAGCATGACCTGGGGCGAGCTCATGGACGAAGTCGAAAAGAAGGTCGCCTCGGCCGGCAAGGGCGAGAAGAAGACCATCGCCAACGACGATCAAGTCCAGATCCTCGGCCTTCTCGGCAAGCTCGGTTTCACCGCGGATCAGTCCCAACAGATGGTGGACGCCCTGTCTCGGGGCGAGACTCAGTCGGTCATGACGGCCATCAACGAAAAGCTGGCCGGCATGTCGAGCGAAAACGAAGTCCAGGTCGGCGCCTCGGAAATGACCGCCCTGGGCCGGGCCATGAATCTTTCCGAACAGGCCCAGTCCCGTCTGGCCAGCCTCATGGGCGAGTCCTCCGGCCAGCCCGGCCAGGGCATCGTCTCCGCCATGTCGCTGGTGAAAAATGAACTGCTGGCCCAGATGGGCCAGGAAAATCAGAAGATGGCCGAATTCCGGGAGGCCGCTTCCGACGTGCTGCAAAACGCCTGGCAGCGTGACACCACCGGCCGCTCCTCGGATCTGCATCAGGACGACGTGGCCCGCAAGGCCGGCCAGATCGTGGCCATGAGCAGCGAAGACAGCGAGGCCAAGGCGGACGGCAACGGGCTCGACGCCCTGGCCGACGTGCCTCAGGGCGGCAAGACCGCAGAGGGCCAGGAAACCCAGGACGCCGCCCAGGCCGCCACTGGAGAAGCCGCTCCGGGCAAGACCGTCGAACCCAAGGCCGGGGCCCATGCCGAACTGGCGGCCAAGGCCGGGGCCGTGGCCGCCGAGCAGGCGAATTTGGCCGGCAACGCCGCCGAAGCTTCGGCCACGGCCCAGGGGCAGCCGGAAGTCGCGCCCAAGGCCCAGGAACAGGCCGCCTCGGCTCCGGTCTCAAACGCCGAAGTCCATCAGTCCAGCGGTTCCGGCCAGCAAGGCGCGGCCGGCGGCAATGCGTTCGGCTACGGCCAGAATGGCCAGGGCGGGCAGGACGGGCACGACGAGTCCATGGCCGAACTCATGGGCAAGATCCGCTTCGTCGGCCGCGCCGCCACGGGCCAGACCGCCGGCCAGACCGCCGAGACCAGCCCGACCCTGGCGGCCATGGATGCGCTGAAGACGTCCCCGTCCGGCCAGCAAGCCAAGAATATCGATCCGGCCCTGGCCGCCCGGGTGGCCAGGCAGGTGGAAAGCGGGATTTTAAAGGGCGCGGGACAGGAAGCCAAGCAGCTCACCCTGACCCTGACCCCCGACGAGCTCGGCAAGGTCCAGGTGACCCTGACCGTCAAGGACAAGGAAGTCCGAGCCGTGATTTCCGCCGACAACGCCGACACCACGGCCATGCTCCAGGAACACGCCGCCAAGATCAAGCAGTCCCTGGAAGAGCAGGGGTTCAAGGTGTCCGAAGTCGAGGTGCGCAGCCAACTCTCCCAGGACAACCAGACCGCCGCCTGGGACAGCCCCGAGCGTCACAACGAAGCCCGCGAGCAGCGCGAAGCCCTGGAGCGTATCCGTTCCTCGGTGCGCCTGGCCAGGGACGCGGCGGCCGGCCAGGGCGAATCCCTGGTCATCCCCGAACCGATGACCGCCCGCGCCTCCGGGCTCGATCTTTTCGCCTAACACAGGGAGCAGGCCATGAGTTACGTCGACAGCCTTCTTTCCGCCACCTCCGGCAGCTCCGCCAGCTCGACCACGAGCTCGTCGACCTCCGGCCTGGGCATGGACGCCTTCCTGCAGCTCCTCGTCACCCAGTTGCAGTACCAGGATCCCCTTGATCCCATGGACGACAAGGAATTCGTGGCCGAACTGGCGCAGTTTTCGAGCCTTGAGCAGCTCACCGAAATCAACTCCGGCATCGAAGGCCTGTCCACGCTCTCCCAGGAGCAGCAGATGATCGGGGCCGTGAATTTCATCGGCAAGACCATCGAAGCCAACGGCACGGCGGTCAACGTCGAGGACGGCGCGGCCACCTCGGTGACCTTCACCCTGCCGGAAGACGCCGCCACCTGCCTGGTCAACGTGCTCGACAGTTCGGGCAACATCGTGCGCACCGTGGACCTCGGGGCCACCACCGCCGGCCAGGTGGAATTCGAATGGGACGGCAAGGATTACGACGGCAACGTCGTGGACGACGGCCAGTATCAGGTGGCCGTGACCGCCACCAACGCCGACGGCGACGTCATGAAGGTCTCCAGCACCATGACCGGAACCGTCATAGGCATCCAGCAGGTCAGCGGCAGCTATTACCTCGACATCGGCGGCGGCCGCTATGTGGCCTTCACCGACATCACCAACGTGGTAAGCGATACCACCACCACAGAAGAGAATTCCTGACCCGACGCGGGGAGGACATAAGGAAAGGAGGACGTTATGGGAGTCGGATTAGGAACATCCATGTGGTCGGGCGTGTCGGGCTTGCTGGCCAACTCGACGAAGATGGGCACCATCGGCAACAACCTGGCCAACGTCAATACGTATGGCTTCAAGGGCGCGCGCACGGACTTCATGGATCTCATGAGCGCCAACGTCGGCACGGCCGCCGGCGTCAAGCAGATCGGCCGCGGCGTGCGCGTGGGCACCATCGTCTCCGACTACTCCCAGGGCGGCCTGGAGACCACCAGTGAAAACCTGGACATGGCCATTAGCGGCAACGGCTTTTTCATGGTCAAGCAGAAGAGCCAGGTGGGTTCCAACGGCAAGATGCTCAACACCGGCAACACCACCACCTATTACACCCGCGCCGGCGATTTCAGCTTCGATTCCGACGGCTACCTGGTCACGCCGCAAGGCCTGGCCGTCCAGGGCTGGAAGGTCGATCAGGACCGCATCGACGCCGCTTCCGCCTCGGGCACGGTTTTGAGCCAGGTGCCGGTCACCGGCGAAATCCAGGACATTCGCCTGACCCAGTTCACCAGCCCGGCCAAGGCGACTTCCAGCGTCACCATGGTCACCCAGCTCGACTCCGACACCACCACCCAGAACACCCGTACTGACGGCACCAACTATTACTACGCCATGACCGAGCAGTGGGACGGCACGGCCAGCCCGGCCATGCCCTCCACGGCCTACGGCTACCAGTCCACCCTCAAGGTCTACGACGAAAACGGTTCGCCCCATACCCTGACCGTCTACTACGACAAGGTCGTCAGCGAAGACGGCAAGGATTACTGGGAATACGCCGTCACCTGCGATCCCAGCGAGGATGGCCGGGTCGATTCCGCCGGCAACCCCATCGCCGGCACCGAAACCGCCGGCCTGCTCATGACCGGCACCATGACCTTCGACTCCTCGGGCAGCCTGGAAAACATGAGCGCCTACACCCTGCAGGCCAGCAACGCCACCGGCGGCCCCTTCGACGCGACCCAGTGGGCGGCGGCCAGCGTGAAGAATGGCTATCCCGTTTTCACCGCCAACTTCAAGTCGGTGTCCGACGCCAGCTTCACCGACTCGCCAAACGCGCTCAACATCGCCTTCAACGTCGGCATCAGCAACACGACCGGGTTCCAACCCGGCGCGACCGGCACGCTGCTTTCCGCTGCGGCCGCCCACGACCCCGACGAACTGGTGTACTTCAATCCGTCCACCACCAAGGTCAACAGCACCGTGACCACCAGCTACGCCACCTCGTCCTCCACGGTGTTCAGTTCGCAAAACGGCTACACCTCGGGGCTTCTCACCAGCGTGTCCGTGGACAGCGACGGCATCTTGACCGGCACCTTCTCCAACGGCCAAACGCAGAAGCTGTGGGCCCTGGCCCTGGCCAATTTCACCAACCTCCAGGGCCTCAGCCGCCAGGGCAGCAACCTCTACGCCGCCACCCTGGATTCCGGCCAGGGAACCACCAACCGGGCCAACACCGGGTCCGTGGGCTCCATCTCGGGCAACACCCTGGAGACCTCCAACGTGGACCTGGCCACGGAAATGGTCAGCATGATCCTCACCCAGCGCGGGTTCGAGGCCAACAGCAAGACCATCACCACCGTGGACTCCATGCTCTCGGAAGTCATCCAGCTCAAGCGCTAGCCGCGCCGCCAGGCGTCGCCGCCCAAGGCCGCTCCCGACAGGGGGCGGCCTTTTGGGCGTGGTCGCCGGGGGACAGCCAGGGGCCCTGGGAAAAGCTTGCCGGCCGGTAAGCCGCCCATGTCGGGACCGCTCCGCTGCAGCGTGGATTTCTTGGCAATCAGGGGGAAACTTTTTGCCTAGGGCCGTGTTTTTGTATTCTAATTATCTAAATATAAAAGAAAAAATGCTTTTGGAACGCCTCCTGCTTTAACTTGGCAAAACCAACACGGATCGTCTGGTTGCAACAAGGAGGTTTTTTATGTCCATGGTAATCAATCACAACATGATGGCTGCCAACGCCGCCCGGAATCTGTCCGATTCCTACGGCGCTCTGGCCACCTCGACCCGCCGCCTGTCCTCGGGGCTGCGCATCACCACCGCCGCCGACGACGCCGCCGGCCTGGCCATTCGCGAGCTCATGCGCTCGGATATTTCCACCCTCAACCAGGGCGTGCGCAACGCCAACGACGCCATTTCCATGATCCAGACCGCGGACGGCGCGCTCCAGGTCATCGACGAAAAGCTCATCCGCATGAAGGAACTGGCCGAGCAGGCCGCCACCGGCACCTACACCTCGGACCAGCGCCTCATCATCGACTCGGAATACCAGGCCATGGCCTCGGAAATCACCCGAATCGCCAGCGCCACGGACTTCAACGGCATCTATCTGCTCAACGGCAATCTGTCCTCCAGCGTGCACAACGGCGGTAATCTGACGCCTCAAGGCAAGCTCAAGGTCCACTTCGGCACCGGCAACGCCAGCTCTGAGGACTACTACTACATCCAGATCGGCACTTCCACCGCCTCGGCCTTCGGCCTTGGCCTCGGCGCCGCCTCCACCAGCGCCGGCGGACGCAGCATTTCCACCCAGGATCTGGCCCAGCAGGCCCTGGACGCCATCACCGCCGCCATCGTGTCCAAGGACAAGATCCGGGCCAACCTTGGCGCGCTGCAGAACCGGTTGGAAAACACCATCTCCAACCTGCAGATCCAGGCCGAGAACCTCCAGTCCGCCGAATCCCAGATTTCCGACGTGGACGTGGCCACGGAAATGACCGAATTCGTGCGCAACCAGATCCTGACCCAGGCGGCCGTAGCCATGCTGTCCCAGGCCAATTCCCTGCCCAAGATGGCCATGCAGCTCATCAGCGGCTAATCCTGACCGGGAAGGCGCATCATGAAGACAAGGACCAGGGAGGCGTGGATCGCGGGAGTGCGATCCCTCCCTGGTCCGAGGTCGAAGCCTCGGGCGGGATGCGGAATGACAGAATTTTGACGAGGACGCGGCAGGGCGGAAACGTTGGCGCAGCCAGGGCGTCAGCCCCAGGACGGGCGAAACGGTCGGCATCGGGTCACAAGGTCTTGAGCAGGCGGGTTCCAAGGGGAGCCGGCCTCAATTTCAGACCAGGGCATTCGTGCGGCATTCTTGAAGAAGGGCTGGGCCGTTTGCCGGGCATGGGCAACCCCGGCGCATTTCCTGGAAATCGTCCACATTGCCCAAGGGCCGCGCCTATTCCTCGGGCAGTTGCCCCAGGGCGGTCAGGGCCAGACGGGCGGCCTGCTGCTCGGCTTTTTTTACGCTTTTTTCCACAGCCAGGATCTCCCGGCCGCACGGGAGCGTCAGGCGCACCTCGAAGCGTTTGTCGTGCTCCGGACCGGCGCTGCCCAGCAGGGCATAGACCGGACGGGCCTTGTGGGTGCGCTGGGTGAATTCCTGGAGCCGGCTTTTGAAATCCTTGATTTTCGGCGCGGCCGGACGTTCGGGCCACTGGCCCTCGAAGGTCCGCGACACAAAGGCCCGGGCCGCGGCGTAGCCGCCGTCAAGAAAAATCGCCCCCACCACCGCCTCGAAGACGTCGCTTAAAAGCGACGGCCGCGACCGTCCGCCCTGGTTCTCCTCGCCGCGCCCCAGCCGCACATGGCCGGCCAGCCCCAGGCGCAAGGCCATGGCCGCCAAGCTCGCTTCGTTGACGAGCTGGGAACGCAAAAGCGTCAGTTCGCCTTCCGGGGCTTCGGGGAACAGGGAAAAAAGTTCCTCCGACACGCAAAGCTCCAACACCGCGTCGCCGAGAAATTCCAGCCGTTCGTTGTGTCCGGTCCCTTCGCCGCGTTCGTTGGCGCAGGAGCTATGGGTCAGCGCCGTGGCCAAAAGGGCCGGGGCGGCGAACTCGTGGCCCAGATCCAGGGGTTGCAGGGGGGAACTTTCGGCGGAAGCGGCGTCGGGCGTCGGGGATGCGGGCATGGGGACTCCCTGGGATGGCTTTGGCCCGCCCCCCTTTTTCTTCGGCGGCGGGGCGGCCTCGAAGCGGGACCTTAGCCTTTCCCCGCGACGATTCCAACCCGCCAGCGAATACAGGCCATTGATCCGACCGTCGGCCGGTCTGGCCGGTCGCGACCCGTAGCCGTCGGCGTCCGCCTTGGCCGGACCGCCGTCTTTTTGCGTCGCCTGGCCGCAACAGGCTTGATTATCCTGGCCGGGGAAGGCATTTTGGCCGGACAACGCCGCCGCGCCACCTGGCCGGCGACGGCAACGCGGCTCGGGCGAAGCCGCAGGAGGGCGGGCATGGCTGGACTGTACGTGGGCGCGACGGCCGGATACTCGGGCAAGAACATGGTGGTCATGGGCCTTGGCCTTCGCCTGCAAAAGGAAGGCTTCTCCGTGGGCTACTTAAAGCCCGTGGGCGCGGTGCCCAAGGAGATCGACGGCAAGCTGTGGGACGAGGACGCCTACCACGTCCAGCGCATCCTGCGCACAAACGAGGCTCCCGAAACCCTCACCCCGGTCATCGCCACCCACGATTTCCAGGTGCGGGCCTTCCGCAACCAGGTCGGCGACGTCATGGCCGCCGTCAAGGACGCCTACGAAAAAGTCAGCGCCGGCAAGGACGTCACCATTGTCGGCGGCTCGGGCGGCATGCACACCGGCCGCTACTGCAACGCCGACGGCGTGCGCGTGGTCACCGAACTCGGGCTCAAGGCCGTGGTCATCGACCGCTATTCCAAGGAACTCAACTACGACTATCTGCTGATGCTCAAGGATCAGCTGGGCGACCATCTGGCCGGCGTCATCTTAAACGACGTGGCCCAAAATTTCATGGACGAGACCCGAAAGCTCATCGTGCCGTTTCTGCGCGACCGGGGCATCCGGGTGCTCGGCGTCATCCCCAAGGACCCGCTCATGGGGGCCATCAAGGTCTGCGATCTGGCCGACCGCCTGGGCGGCAAGGTCATAAGCGCCCACCACAAGTCCGAGCGCATCGTGGAGAGCTTTCTCATCGGCACCATGCAGGTGGAAAACTTCATGACCCATTTCCGGCGCCAGAAAAATTCCGCCATCATCGTCGGCGGCGACCGCTCCGACGTCCATCTCGTCGCCCTGGAAGGCGACAGCCCGTGCCTGGTGCTCACCGGCAACCTCTACCCCAACGACATCATCCTCACCCGTTCGGAAGTGCTGGAAATCCCCATCATCGTCGTGCGCGAGGACACCTACAACGTGGCCAAGAAGATGGAGACGCTTCTCATGCGCCACAAGCTGCGCGACGAGATCAAGATCCGCCAGGGCGCGCAGCTGATTAACGCCAACCTCGATTTCGCCGTCCTTCGCGAGCAGCTCGGGTTGTAGACGCCGTCCGGGTCGCTTGACGAACCAGACGGCCCCCTTGCCAACGCCCCGGATTTCGGGCATCGGCCTGCCCAACCCGCGTGAGCCGCAGGGATCCTGCCCGAGGAGGTTTCATGGGCGACAGGCTCCTGGCCGAAATCATCACCCCCGACGTCATTTCCATCGCGCCCGACGCGCCGGCGAGCCTTGGCCTCGACGTCATGCGCCGGCGCGGCATTTCCTGCCTGGTCGTGGCCGAGGCCGGCAAACCCGTCGGCGTCGTCACCGAACGCAACGTCCTGTGGGCCGCCGCCCATTCCGGCGGCGACTTTGCCCAGCGCCCCATAAGCGAACTCATGAGCGCCCCGGTGGTCACCGTGGGCGAGGAAGCCTCCCTGGTCGAGGCCTACCACCTGCTGGCCCAGAAACGCCTGCGCCATCTGGTCATGGTGGACGAGGCCGGCACGGCCAAGGGCGTGCTCACCCAGTCCGACCTCATCGAACGCCTGGGCTACGACTCCCTGGCCGAAATCAAGCGCGTCAGCGAAATCATGACCCGCGAGGTGGTCACAGTCGACGGCAACATCACCGTGCGCGAGGCCGTTACGCGCATGGCCGACCGCTCCATCTCCTGCCTCATCGTCGCCCGCGACGGCCGTCCGGCCGGCATCATCACCGAACGCGACGTGGTGCGCCTTTTATCCGAAAGCCCCCACCTCGGCCGGCTGCGGCTCTACGACATCATGAGCTGCCCGGTCGTCTGCGTGGAGGCGGACCGGCCGGTCTTCGAGGCGGCGCTGGTCATGCGCAAGCGCCGGATGCGCCGGCTGGTGGTGGTCGACGACGACCTGCGGGTCATGGGGCTCGTCACCCAGTCCGACATCGTGCGGGGGCTGGAAAGCAAGTACGTGCGCACCCTCAAGTCCGCCCTGGCCGAAAAGGACGAGGCCCTGCGCGTGGTCGGCAAATCCCTGGTCGAGAAAACCATGTTTCTCGACAACCTGCTGCGCTGCGCCGAACTGGGCATCGCCGCCGTGGACGAAACCTGGCGCGTCACCTACGTCAACCCGGCGGCCGAACAAATCTTCGGCGTCCGGGCCGGAGACGCGGCCGGGCGCGACCTGCGCGAACTCCACGTGCGCCACGGCGTGACCCTGGGCCGCCTGGGCGCGGGGCTGGCCGCCATCACCCCGACCCACAGCCACGACTTCACCTTTAGCCTCAGCCGCGACGGCTCGCCCCGGCTCTACGCCGGCCGGGTGTCCGGCATCTACGACAAGGAAGGCGCGCCCTCGGGCTACGTGCTCATGGCCCGGGACGAGACCGAGCGCCGGCAGGCCGAGGACGCCCTGGCCCGGCTTACCCGCAACCTCGAAAACCTCGTGGTCGAGCGCACCCGCGACATGGACCACAAGGCCCGGGAACTGGAAGAAGCCAACGAGCGCCTGCGCGGCATGGACGAGATCAAAAGCGCCTTTCTCTCCTCGGTATCCCATGAACTGCGCACGCCGCTGACCTCGCTGCTGGGCTTTTCCAAACTCATCTCCCGGGACTTCAGCCGCCACTTCGCCCCCCTGGTCGGCGAAGATCCGATCCTGGCCAAACGGGCCGCCCGCATCGAGGACAACCTGCGGGTGCTCTCCCACGAGGGCGAACGCCTGGCCCGGCTGTTAAACGACTTCCTCGACCTCTCGCGCATCGAATCCGGCCGGATGCAATGGCGCGACCGGGAAACCTGCCTCACCGACGTGGTCCAAAATGCCGTAGCCGCCGTGGCCGGCCTGTTCTCCGGCCGCCCCGAGATCGATCTCGAAACGCGCCTGCCCGAAACCTCGCCCGTGGTCCTGGCCGACCCGGACCGCCTGGAGCAAGTGCTCATCAACCTGCTCGGCAACGCCGCCAAGTTCACGGCCGTGGGCGCGGTCACCGTGACCGTCAGCGAACCCCGGCCCGGCACGGCCCGGGTGGCCGTGGTCGATACCGGCCCGGGCATCGCCCCGGCCGACCGGGAACTCATCTTCGACAAGTTCCGCCAAGTGCGCCTGGACCCCGAAGGCTCGGCCCCGGCCAAGGGCACGGGACTGGGGCTGGCCATCTGCCGCGAAATCGTCCAGCACTACGCCGGCCACATCTGGGTGGAGCCGGCCCCGGCCCGGGGCGCGGCCTTTGTCTTCGAACTGCCGACCACCGCCGGCGGCGTCGTCTGCCAGCCGTCGGCCGCGCCGCGTCCCCGCGACCGCGACAAGCCGCTTATCCTCGTGGTCGACGACGACCCGGCCGTGTCCTCCTTCCTCATCCAGTTCCTCGAAGGAGAAGGCTACCGCGTGGCCGCCGCCCACGACGGCGCTTCGGCCCTGTCTGCCGCCGAACGCCTGCGGCCCCAAGCCATCACCATGGACATGGCCATGCCCGGCATGGACGGCCGGGCCGCCATCGAAGCCCTGCGCCGCGATCCGGCCCTGGCCCACATCCCGGTCATCGTCATCACCGGCCACGACGCCCCGCCTCCCGGCAGCGCCGACGCCGTGCTCCACAAACCCCTGGACCCCACCCGGCTGCTGGCCGCCATCGAAGGACTGCTGGCCGAACAGGGGTAGCGACGCGTCCTCGGGCGTTCAAGTGCAGGCTGTGATCCCGACCCTTGAGAACCTCCGAGATATGGCGTAGCTACGGACCCCCAAGCCAAGGAGGCCCGCCATGCCCAAGCGTCGCGTGCTGTGCCTGGACATCGGTTCCGGCACCCAGGACGTGCTCTACCATTTCCCGGACCTGGAGCCGGAAAATTGCCCCAAATTCGTGCTGCCGGCCCCGGCCCGGCAAGTCGGCGCGCGCCTGGCCGAACTCACCGCCGCCGGCCGCGCCGTCTACCTCACCGGCACCAACATGGGCGGCGGCTTCTTCAAGGCCTACCGCGCCCACTTGAAGGTCGGCCTGCCCCTGGCCGCCCACCCCGACGCCGTCTGGGCGCTCACCGATGATCCCGAGCGCCTCGCCGCCACGACGCCCGTTGTCGTCACTCCCATCCGGCCTGCCGGACATGTGCCGCTGCCCCTGGGCGACTACGATCCCGGCTACTGGCGCGCCTTTCTCGGCGCGGCCGGACTGCCCGAACCCGAACTCGTCATGGCCTGCGCCCAAGACCACGGCCTGCACCCCGGCCAAAGCAGCCGCCTGGGCCGCTTCAAACTCTGGGAACGCTTCCTCCATCAGGCCGGCGGCCGGCCCGAAGCCCTGGTCTACCTGACCCCGCCCACCGAACTCACCCGGCTGGCCGTGCTCCAAAACGCCATCGGCGGCGGCCCCGTGGCCGACTCCGCCGCCGCCGCCGTCCTGGGGATGCTTGCCGATCCCGACATCGCCAGCCGCACCGACTCGCGGGGCGTCGTGTGCGTCAACGTCGGCAACAGCCATACCGTGGCCGCCCTGGTTCATAAACGCCGCATCTACGGCGTCTACGAACACCACACCGGGATGCTCACCCCCGACGCCCTCTGGGCCGACCTCGAACGCTTCCGCCGCGGCGACCTCGACAACGCCTCCGTCTTCGACTCCGGCGGCCACGGCTGCCTGACCCTCGATCTGCCGCCCGACGCCGGCATCTTCCCCGATACCCTCGTCATCGGCCCCAAACGCGCCTCGTTTACCGGCTTCGACGTCGAATTCCCCAGCCCCGGCGGCGATATGATGCTCACCGCCTGCCACGGGCTGGTGAGTTGGTTGAAGGGACGTAAGGTCGAAGGGAAGTAGTGGGTGTAATGGGTAATAAATAAAAGAGAAGATGCCTCCGGCGGCCGGGGGGCTCAGCCCCCCGGACCCCTGATATGGGGGGAGTCGGCCGGGTGGAGGTGTGGTCGGCGGGCGGCGGCCCGAGAGAAGATGGGGGCTGGAATTTGGGGTTGTCCGGCCGGGCGGAAGCCGCCCGGCCGGACAACCCCAAATTCCAGCCCCCAACTCGCCAGCGAAAACGGGTGATTTTGGCGCGATCAAAGCCTCGCGCCAAAATCACCCGTTTTCGCATGGTTGGAGTTGGATCGACAGGATGGGGCGGTCATGGCGTCATCCCCATGCGGGGTTTCCAAAGGGGCTCAGCCCCTTTGGCCGCCGGAGGCATTCTTCCATTTATCATTTATTTCCAGCCGCTTTCCCTCTTCTCTGGCCAAATCCATCATCCTCTCCGCCATCGCCGTCGCTCTCCCTTCGGGGATGGCGGCGGCGTGGATGACGGGCGGCAGGCCGTGGGCGAGGGGGCGAAAGGCGACGTTTTGGCGTTGCCAGACTTGGGCCGAGGCTGGGACGAGGGCCAGGCCGAGGCCGGCGGCCACGAGGCCAAGGGTCGTAAATTTGCTGGAGGCTTCCTGGACGGGGATGGGGGAGGCTCCGGCTTTGGCGAAGGCGGCGGCCATGGCTTGGGCCAGGGCGGGCAGTGCGGCGGGCGGGGGGATGACGAGGGGCTGGTTGTGGAGATCGGCGAGGCTGGGGGTGGGGTTGTTGGTTAGCGGGTGGTTGGCGGGCAGGGCGAGGACGTAGGGTTCGCGCAGGATTTCGGTGATGGCGATGCCTGGGATGGTCTGGCCGGCGTAGCGGATGAAGCCGAGGTCGAGGCGGCCGGCGGCCAGGGCGTCGGTTTGTTGCGGGGTGGTCATTTCCTGAAGGCGCAGTTCCACGTCCGGGGCCTGGTGTCGGAAGCGGGGCAGGGCGGCGGCGAGGAAGGCGTCCATGGCCGGGTTGACGAACCCCAGGGTGAGGCGGCCGGCCAGGCCTTCGCCTACGCGTTGGGCCAGGGCGGCGGCTTCGTCGGCCAGGGCGAGGATGTGTCGGGCCTTGTCGGCCAGGGCTTGGCCGGCCGGGGTCAGGGCCACGCGGCGGCTGGTGCGGGTGAAAAGCGGCGTGCCCAGGTCATTTTCGATGTCGCGGATGCGTTGGCTTAAGGGGGGCTGGGACATGTGGAGCCGGGCGGCGGCCCGGCCGAAGTGCAGTTCCTCGGCCACGGCCAGGACGTAGCGGAAATCGCGCAGTTCCATGGATCGATAGTTAGCGCATATTGATCGTGGCGTGAATCGGTATTTCACCTCTTGATGCAGGCGGCATAGGGTCAGTCAAAACCACGTGGGAGGCGACCATGATCCGAGATTGGCGTATGTCGGCGGCAATGGCTGTGGTTCTGGCCCTGGCTTTGGCCCTGGGGTCGCATCCGGCGCGAGGAGGAAACGGCATGGAAACGAAGGGAACCAGTGAACGGTATGATCGCGGCATGGCGGCGCTGATGGCCCTGGCCCCGGACAAGGCGCAGGCGGTGCAGGAGGCCTTGGGCGGCGTGGCCCCGGATTTGGGGCGGTTCGTGGTGGAATTCGGTTATGGCGATATTTTCACCCGGCCGGGCCTGTCGCCGCAGCTGCGCCAGACGGCCACCATCGCGGCCCTGACGGCGCTGGGCAACGCCGCGCCGCAGCTGGCGTTTCATGTGGAGGCCGGGCTTGCCGCCGGGCTTTCGGCCGAGGCGATTGTGGAGATCGTCTATGTGGCCACGGTGTTTGCCGGATTTCCGGCGGGCATCAACGCCATCGGCGTGTGTCGGGAGGTGTTTTCGGCCAAGGGGATCACGGTGACGCCGCCCGACGCCTATGCCGGCCAGCCGGCGGACCGTCGCGCCCGGGGCTTGGCGGCCTTGTCGGTGACCAGCCGTGAGGCTGGGGAGAAGGTGCTGGCGTCCATGGGCGACATCGCGCCGGATTTTGGCGGCTGGCTGTTGGATTTCTCGTATGGCGACGTGATTTCGCGCGGCGTGCTCTCGGCCGGGGCCAAGGAGATCGCCATGATCGCGGCGGCGACGGCGCGCGGGACCATGGGGCCGCAGCTGGCCGTGCATGTGCGGGCCGGTCTGGCGGTGGGGCTGACGCGTGAGCAGATCGTGGAGACGGTCATGCAGATGGCGGCCTATGCCGGATTTCCGGCGGCCATAAACGGCATGTTGGTGGTGCGGGACGTTTTTGCCGCCACGGGGTCGTAACCGGCCTTCATCCGGGGCCGTCAGTGACGGCCAACTTGCCGGATAAAAGGGATTTTTTCGAAATATCGAAAGGGCATGGTCCATGGATCATGTCCTTTTCTCGTCTTGTTTCGCTTCCAACATTGGCCAGAGTTACACGCAAATCTTCATCAAGTTTTTCGTACGTTGAGAACAACTGTTCAAGCAATGCCTTGGGGGACGACTCCCCGCCGCAGGACTGGCCGCCGTAGGCCGGCTGCAAATGGAAAAAGGGGCCGCTAGCGGTTTTCGCTAACGGCCCCGCCTTGGCTGGGTTCGCATGATCCAGGATCGGAGACCGGCGGTCCCATTTTCATCTTGCCCATGACATTTGTGTTCATGTGGCGATCAACGGGAACAGGGTCTGGATGGCATCTATTCCTCTGCGCTGATGGCATTGAAGCCGCATTCGGCTTCGCAGGCGCCGCAATCCATGCAATCCCCGGTTATTTCATAGTAATTTTTCCCAGCGGGGTGGATGATCGCTTCGGCAGGACAGACACCTTGGCATGCGCCGCAAAACTGACACTCATTCGAGTCGATTTTATGCACTTTTTCCTCCAGGGAACGACAACCGTCGTAGACATTCTATCCCCAAAAAATTTCCACCATCGTCCAGGGATGTCAACAAAAATGTTAAAATGACGCCCGCTGGCGGAGGTAAGGCCGGCATCGGAGCTGTCCGCGGAGGGAACCTCCCTAAATTCCTCCAAGGAGCGAAGAGGTTGGTGTTTCGAACTGAAATATCGGTATTTTTACCTCCCCCCTCTCAGGATCAAGGAGAGGACCCTGACAACCATTTGTTCGAAATACCAAGCCAACAGGCTGTCCACCCGGTTGTCCACCGAGAAAAGGGCCTACGGGCGTGAACAAAAAAACAGAGATTTTAGCGGGAAAAATACAATTGGGCCACTGCCGCTTGCTAGAGTTGGCAATGTAATTCTTGATATTAATTATTATACTTAATATATATCGTTGGATTGGTGTCGTGTGCTTTTCCGTGACGTCGGGTTGATCGAATTGTTGAGAGGTCAATGGGGTTTTTCAGGTTGTTCGCATACTGAGAAATTCAGAAGAACCTAAAGGTAGAAAAGACAAAACCCTATGTGTATAAATAGAAAGCATATTCAAATTTACATTGTCTTGTGTATCTACTGTTGTTTGCTTGTGGTTCTTGATGTTTATGGGTTAGATGCAATATTTTCTAGATATAAACTTGAACTGAAAAATAAAGTCCCGGACAGTTTTCGGTATTACTTTGAGTTGTTGGCTGTGTGGATATTCAAGGCTTTTGCTTACATTGGATTCGCTATTTTTGTATTAAAAGCTTATTGTATAAAATTAGAAAGCAAAATATTGCTTGAGAGCACAGTGCCATCATGGTGTAGCGTTGCATTTATCTTTTTTTCTGTGGTGCTCTATGGAATTTCTCGTGTTTGGTTTGTCACACCGTATAGCGATCTCCTTGGAATGATATTTTATTTGTCTATGGTTGGCTTGTTCTTGCGAGGTGTTTTTCAGTGTGTCCAGATTTATAATTTGTGGAATTTTTATAAAATTGCAATGATTGTCAATATGTTTCCAGTTGTCTTGTCTATTGTCACGGCATTGGTGTTGGTTTTTGGTAAACAGAATGATTTTGTTATGTATTTTGTTGATGTATTTTGGGTGAAAAATGTTGGCTTTGTGTATTTGGACATAGCAAATCCAGTGTTTCTTGCTTTGATTGCGCGGCACATTTCTAAAGCAAATTTCAGAAATGACAACTTCAGTTTAAATAGTCTAGAATAGAATCCTCACGATACTGTTTCCGTGGTCCTCGGGAGGACTTTTGTCAGCTCCCTGAATTTGAAAAATGGGGCGGCACCATTTTTTCATCCACAGGAAATAACTCGTGGAATTATTGTTCAGAAGCGCGTTCAAAACGGAAAATGGCTGAGGCTTATTTCTGCAACATATTGGAATTATAGACCCGATGCTAGGTCTATGGGCAACGCACTGAACCCCATTTGGGGGGTCCGGGGGCCTGCGGCCCCCGGCCGCCGGAGGCTTCTTATCCTCCCGTTTTTCCTCATCAATAAACTTTCCTTCGCGAGAACCCTTCGCCAAGGACGTTGAAGGTGTTTTCGACCACGAAGAAGGCGTTCTCGTCGTGGCTGAAGACGAGTTCTTCCAGGCGTTTGATTTCCACGGTGTTGGTGATGGTGAGGATGACGCGTTTGGATTTGCCGGTGTAGGCTCCGGCTCCGTGGAGGAACGTTGCGCCACGTTTGAGGGAGGAGATGATGTCGCGGGCGATGGCGTCGGCCTTGTCGGAGATGATAAAGACCATCTTGCGTTGGTTGAAAAGGGCCAGCACGTAATCCATCACCTTGGAGTTGGCGTAGGAGAGGATGATGGAATACAGGGCCAGGGTGGGGTCGTAGAAGGCCATGCCGGCGGCGAACACGGCCAGGTTGAAGACGAAATTGAACTGGCCGATGCGCAGGTTGTATTTCTGGTTGAGCCAGATGGCCAGGATGTCGGTGCCGCCGGCCGAGCCCAGGGTGCGCAGCATGATGCCCGAGCCGGCTCCCATGACCGCGCCGCCGAAGACGGCGGCCAGGAGCGGATCGGCAATGAGCGCCCGTTCGGGCATGAGCTGCATGAAAAGGCTCAGGATGCCCATGCCGTAGACGGTGTAAAGGATGAAGCGGCGCGACAGGCTGACCCAGCCCAGGATCATGAGCGGCAGGTTCAGCAGGAAGTAGTAGACGCCCGGCCCCAGTGCGCCGGTGAGGTAGAAAATGAGCAGGGCCACGCCCGAGACGCCGCCGGACATGAGCCCCTTGGCCACCACGATGTCCTTGATGCCGAAGCTGTAGACGGCCGCGCCGAAGGTGAGCACGGCGAGGTTGAACAGGATGTTGTTGGTCAGTCGTTGCATGGGGAGACCTCGTAGTGCCGGTTTGGCGGCTTGGCAAGGGGCGTGTCGGGCTTGCCAGGGGGGCCTTGGCGGTGTAGCCGGGATGGAGTGAAAAGCCGGGCTGCCGTACCGGGCCGGGGCGCAATCAGCGGGAGGGGGCTGTGGACGACATTGTCGATCGTCTTTATGCCGTCTTGCTGTCGTTTCTGGGCAAGGTGGCGGACGTTTTCGTGGAGTTGCTGGACGCGGCCGGGCGCAAGGCTTTGGAGATCGGGGCGGGGCTGGCCGGCCGGCTGGAGGCGGTCGGGGCGAAGCTCGCGGCCGTGCCGCTTTGGGTAAGCCTGCCCTTGGCCGTGCTGTGCCTGGGGGCTGTCGCCGCCTATTTCCTGCGCCAGCGGTTGTACGACCGGGTGCTGGTCTATCATCTCGTGTGGCTCACGCGCCGGGGCTTTGCCCGGCGGCGGTTTGTGGCCCGGCGCGGGGCGTCGCGCGAGGAACGGGAGTACATGGCCCGGGCCGTGCCGCTGCCCGAGCGGTTTGGCGAGGTGGCGATTTTCGAGGTCCACCCGGACAAATACCTGACGCTTTTCGGGCCGGTCGGCGACACGGCCGAGGGTATGCGGCTGTATCGCCGCGACCTGCGCTCGGGCCTGTACGCCATGGGTTCGGACATCATCCAGGCGTATCGCGCCAACCAGCGGATGCTGCACGCCGACGGCGAACTGCGGGCGCTATTTGCCGTGCTGGACGCGGCCGATCCGGTGTTTGCGGCCAACCGGCCGCGTTTGCCGGGCGAGGGGCCGGCCGGCAAGGGGGCTGGACGGTCGATTCGAGTCGCTTCCACGAAAAACGCGGGGGACGTTTCCTCGTTAACAGGCTAAAATAATTTGTTTTCCTTGACAAGACGAGCGTATCTTTCAAGGTTTTGGGCGGTGGCGCGGACGAAAAAGGCTAAGGCCGGTCCGGTCGGTCTGGACGCGGCCTGAGGCCGCGTCCAGACGGCGGTTTCGGCGTTACGGGGTCAGGCGGTTGCGCTTGACCCAGCCTTCGATGCGCGAATCGGGCACGCGCACGAAGACGAACGGGCCTTGCCAGGACAGGATGCGCACCGGCGTGCCGCGCGACAGCGAGGTGACCGGCGGGCAGGCGTTGCCCGGGCAGGAGTGCAGGGTGACGTAACGCCGGGCCACCTGCTTGATGTTGGGGTCATAGGGCGGGACCGGGGCGTAGCCCGGGCCATAGCCCGGCGGCGGCGGCACGGGGCGTGGCGGCGGGTAGCCCGGCGGCGGCGGCGGCGCTGGCC
>DLGG01000171.1 GCA_002482565.1 Solidesulfovibrio magneticus | reverse complement strand
GGCTCGGCGGGTTTGGCCGGAGCCGGGGCGGCCGGCTTGGACGCCTGGACCTCGGCGGGCTTGGCGGCCGGAACTGCCGGCGCGGCGGCGTCGAGCTTCTTCCCGACGCCCCGGGCTTCGCGGAACCGGGCGTATTCCTGGTCGCCGAGCGTCCCGTTGCCGTCGGCGTCGGCGGCCAGGAACTCCTCGACGGTGAGGTCCGGGAAGACGACGATCAGCTCTTCGAAGATGATCCGACCATCCTTGTTGTAATCCACTTTGGGAAACCCCGTGGGATCTTCCTTGCTGCAGCCGGCCAGGGCAAGCCCGGCCGCCAGAACAACCAACGTGGCAATGCGCGACTTCATGCTGCCTCCGTGTGTTTCGTCTTCGCCCAGGCCTTGACCACAACCAGCGTCACGTCGTCGCGGCTGGGTTCGCCCTGGCGGAAGGCTTCCAGATCGGCCAACGCCTCGCGGGCGACGCCGGCCGCGTCCAGGGACGCGGCCCGGCGCAGGGCGTGGCGCAGCCGGGTTTTACCATACATTTCGCCGTTCGCGCCCCGGGCCTCCCAGATGCCGTCGGTGCCCAGGGCCAGCACGGCCCCGGGCGGCAGGCCCTTGACCAGATTTTCTTCATAACGCCAGTCGGCGTCGATGCCCAGCGGGATACCCCGGCCGCCGAGTTCTTGAAATTCGTCCGTGGCCGGATCATAGAGCAGGGCCGGGTCGTGGCCGGCCCGCACATAGCGCAGTTCCCCGGTTTCCGGGCACAGCTCCAGTAAAAACAGGGTAATGAATCGGCCAGAGACGCCCATGTCCTCGGCCAGCAACCGGTTGACGTCGCCGACGATGGCGGCCGGGCCGCCCGGGGACAGCAGCCGCGAACGCAAAAAGGCCCGCACGCTGGCCATGAGCAGGGCGGCCTGGATGCCATGGCCGGTGACGTCGCCCACGGCCACCAGAAAATGCCGCTCCCCATGTTCGCCCGGGCGCATGAGGTAGTCGTAGTAGTCGCCGCCGGTGGCGTCGCAGGGCCGGCTCACCCCGGCCACGTCGAAGCCGGCCAGGGCCGGCGCGCCCTTGGGCCAAAAGCCTTGCTGGACGCTGGCCGCCACCTCCATGTCGAAATCCATGCGCTGCTTGGCCAGGGCTTCGCCGTGCAGCCGCGCGTTGACGATGGCCACGGCGGCCTGGGCGGCCAGCAGGGAAAAGGTCTCCAGATCGTCGGGGCCAAACTCTCCGCCGCCGGCCTTGTTGATGCACTGCACCACGCCAATGACCCGTTCGCGGTAAATCAGCGGCACGCACAGCATGGAGCGGGTGCGATAGCCGGTCTGGCGGTCCACGTCGCGGTTGAAGCGCGGATCGGCGTAGGCGTCGGCCAGGAGCACGGGCTCGCCGGACGCGGCCACCCAACCGGCCACGCCCTGACCCGGAGCCAGGCGAAAACCGGACTTGAGCGGCACGCAAGCCGGCCCCTGGGCCACGGTGAAGACCAGCTCGCCCTGGCCGGGACCGGGCGTGTCGTCCACCAGCAGCAGGCTGGCCGCCTCGGCGCACAGGGCCTGACGCGAGGTGGTCATGATGCGCTCAAGCACTTCGGAAAGATCCAGGGATTCGGCCACAAGGCGCGACAGGGCGAAACACCGCCGCAGCCCATCGATCTTGCGCGACAGGCTGACAGCGTCCCCGGCCTCGGCGGGCTTGGCGTCCGTCGGCGTCATGGCCCCATGCTACAACAAATCGCCGCGAGGGCAAAGCCGCGCGGCGAGAGGTTGCGGTGCAAGCCGCTTCCTGGGGAAAATTAGACTGACGGGCTGTCCAGCAGGGCTATGGCCGTGGTCTTTTCGTCCTGGAACCGCGACAGGACGGCTTCACGGATACGCTTGTTGTGGCGGAAAAACTTTTGGCCCCGGACGCGGTAGACCTCTTCGATGACCGCCTTGTCAAAATCCTGACCCGGCGGCATGGCCTCGGCCTTTTCGATGGCCTGGGTGAAGATGCGCTCGGCGCCGCCCGGGCCGTGCTGCACGGCTGTGCTCCACAAGACCTCTCGCAGGGCGTAGGAGCGCTTGGTGACGTCCACGCCCGTGGTCAGCACAATGGACTTGGCGGCCGGGGAGTAGTTGTTGGAGCGGATGAATTCATGCTGCAAGGCCTCGAAACGCCTGGGGTCCGAGGCGGCCACGGCCTTCCAGGCCGCCGGCATCCGCCCGGAGCGGCCGCCGGTGTCGGACGGCCCGGCCGCGCGCAATTTCCCCGCGATATCCGGGGCCTTGTCGTCGAGAAAGCGCAGGAAATAGTCCATGGTTCCGGTCTTGGAGGCGATCTGGTACTGGCCGTAGGACGTTCCGCCCCGGCTGTCGTAGCCGATGTAGTCGATCTCGGAATTGGATTCGTACTGGGCGGACAGCCGGCCGGCCTTGTGCTCCAGGGTCGAGGGCAGCACCTTGCGCGACACGGCGGCCGTTTCCTTGGCCTGCTCCACCCGGGTCGTCTCGGCCAGGATGTTTTCCGCGCCGGCAACGGCCAGCAGCAGCTCTTCCTCGCGCTTGGTGAAGCCGCCCCGGCCCGAAGCCTGGTTGACCCGGCCGAGGTGCCCAAGGTCGTCGGGATGGCGGGCCGAGGCGCTGACGGCCATGCGCACGGCCGACTTGTCAACGGCCCGACGGATGCTTGATCCGCCGGCATCGGCCGCTGCGGTGGCCGACGCTCCCGAGGAGGAGGTCGGCGCGGAAGCCTGGCCGGCGGCCGCCTGTTCCATGGCCATGCGCGACAGCGTGGCCAGGGCGTTGCCCTGGAAGCTGGCCATGCCCTGGCTCAGCCCCGGATGCAGGCCCGGAGTCTTGCCCGGGTTCATGCCCTGCTCCATGGCCGTCAAAGCCTTGGCGTCGGTCTGGTACCCCAGCATGGACAGGGCCGCGTCCCGGCCCGTGCCCTCGCCCGAGGACAGCATCTCCAGGCCGGTGATCATATTTTCCTTGGGAATCGCCAGCTTGCTGTTCTTGCCGACTTCCCCGTTGATCCCGTAGCCGCTTTGCAGCATATTTTGGAAAAGTTTGGGATCAAGCCTGGCCTTGCCCGATCCCGGCGTGCTTGCAGCCGCTTTCTTCAGGAAATCCTGAGCGGTAGTGGTGGTTGTCGCTATGGCCATGGCGCTATCCCGTGGTTCGATCAATCCGTTGACGCGACTGGGTTACTGCAACCCTTGTGCCGACGAACCGGAGCCCTCGTGGAAAACAGCCATCGTTTCTTTCGTAACGCCGCCTGCCGCTATTTCCCCTGCCACCCCGGGGCCGACACCGAGGCCTTCAACTGCCTGTTTTGTTTTTGCCCGCTGTATTTCCTGGAGAACTGCGGCGGCGACCATCAGATGATCAAGGGGATAAAGGACTGCACGCCCTGCCTGCGGCCCCACCGGCCCGAGGGCTACGACGAGATTCTAGGGAGGTTGCGCGAGGAGGCGGCGGCACGGCGGGAGGCGGATTCACACCGGAGTGCGACTCAAAAACAAGCGTAATCCCGCCTAACAAACAAGACGAGGAGGCATCATGGCTATTGTTCGCAATCTCGAACCAATATCCCTCGAAAAAGATACAAACCACACTGAAGCCAACGCAACATTCACTGTGGTCGCAAATGCTCATGAAAAATTCTTACAGATAGATACTTATGGATCACCCAACCGCCAAATCCAAGGCAAAAAAAGCCAGTCCATACGATTTTCTTCTACAGCGATTTCTCAACTGAAAGAAATCATCGCAATCAACTTCGATTAGCTACTCAGCCTTTATAAATCAGCCTAACCGACCGTCTATTTTAAACAAAAAAAGGGGAGGCCCTTTAAGGGCCTCCCCGTCAATCGGCCGAAGCCGATTTTCTACCACTTGTCGGTGGCAAAGGCGTCGGAACCGAAGCCGAAGTCGGCAGCGGGCTCGCCGCCCACGACCGGCTCGCCGGTTCCGCCGGAAGCGCCGGCAGCCGCCGGGGCAGCGCCGCCGCCGGAAACGGTGACCACGCCGTGCTTCTTGACGTCTTCGATCATCTTGAGCAGCTCGTCGACCTTGCCGATGTACTCGACAACCTTGGCCTCGGAAGCCACGATGACCTTCTCGCCGGCGTCCTTGGCGGACTCTTCAAGGCGCTTGGCCTTGTCTTCGGCGGCCTTCATGCGGACTTCGACGTCCTTCAGGATGGCGGTCTTCTCGGCCAGTTCCGCTTCGACCTTGGCGAGCTTGGCGGCCTGCTCGTCAATGGTCTTCTTGGAATCGGTCAGCTTGGCGAAAATCGCGTTGACCTCGGCCACGACATCCGGGGGCAGCACGGCCACGGAGACGTTCTGGGCGGTGGCGCCCAGCTCGCCCGAGCTCATCCGGACGAGTTCCGGATGCTGCTCGTAGATCCAGGCCTTGGCGAGGGCGGCGGCGAACGGCGCCAGCTCGGCGTCGATTTCCATGCCGGTCATGAAACCGACCATCTCGGCCACGCCCTTCTTGTTGCCTTCCTTGTCGACGCCCTTGAGATACGACACGAACGCATTCATGGGGAACACTTTGCGCGCTTCAGCCATGGTACCCTCCTAAATTAGACCAAGAAAGTCTTTTCTTCTTCACGTTTGAGGGGGAGACGCCCAGCCTGATGGGCGTACACCAACGCCGTGGTTCTGTAGACCAAGTGCCCGAGCTTGGACCAGGGCAGATAGGCGAACAGCATGAACACCGAAATCAGATGCAGGTAGTAGGTCGGATAGGCCAGGGACGCCACACCCGCCAGACGGAAGATCTCCGCGCCAAGGCCGGTGAGGCCCACGGCCCAGATGACGCCGAGCAGGTACCAGTCGTAGTAGGACGACGTGGACTTGGCCGGGTCAACGTTGATCCGACGCCGGGTCAGCATGGTCAGGCCGTAGATCAGGGCCACGGCGCCAACGTTGGCCAGCAGTTTCACCGGGCTCCACAGCGGCATGGGGGTGTGCCCCAAAGGCGCGATGAAGGTGATGATCTTGCCGCCCCAGTGGGAAACGGCCACGATGCCGGTAACGATGGCCAGAGCCACGAAACCGTAGAACAGCGACAGGTGGCCCTTATACCGCTCGGTATTATCGACGCCGCACTCGTTGAACTTGGAGTGGGTGCCGATTTCGTCCACAATGACGGCCTTGAGCGATTCGATCAGGGTCGGCTTTTTGGCCTTTGTCCCGATCTGCAAGGTCGTCGGTGTGGTCTTCTCAAAGCTCTTCCACAACTTCATCACGCCCTTGTAGAACGTGAAGGCCACGAAAGCCGAGACCAACATGAAGATGGGGTCGATGGTGTAGTCGCCGGGGTAGAGCTTGCCGAAGACAATTTCGCCCTGGGGCAGCTTGAACCCGGTGGTGATGAGCCAAATGAGCAAGAACAACACGGCGGGGATGGCGATGAGCTTGGGCAGATGCTTGGGCGAGCTCATCCATTTGCCGATGATGGTCGGCGTGACCAGATCCCGATAGGTGATGTTGCGGATGGCCGAGACGAGGTCGCCGGGACGCGCGCCCCGGGGGCACAGGTCGGAACAGGTCTGGCAGTTGTGGCACAGCCAGATGTCGATGTCGCCTTCGAAACGGTCCTTGAGTCCCCACTGGGCCCAGACCATTTCCTTGCGGGGAAAGGGGGTCTCGGGCGGAGCCAGAGGGCAGGCCACGCTGCAGGTGGCGCACTGGTAGCACTTCTTGACGGCTTCGCCACCGGCCGCCTGCACGTCCTTGACGAACTGCAGATCGGGCTTGATACGCTGCTCGTTTGCCATGGAGCCTTCCCTCCTAATAGCCTTTGAACGGGTTCGGCCCGATCTTGAGGACCATGTCCATGAACTGGTCGATCATGTCGGGAATCTTGTCGTATTCGTCGATGGCCACCTGATACTGCTCGACGCGCTCAGGTTCCACGCCCAGACGCTTGAGCGACTCGGCGATGTTTTCCTTGCGGCGGTTGCAGATCTCGGAGCCCTTGACGAAGTGACACTGGTAGTCGTCGCCATATTTGCAGCCAAGCAGCATGACGCCGTCAACACCCTTGCTCATGGCGTCGGCAACCCAGATGGCGTTGACCGAACCCAGGCAACGCACCGGGATGATGCGCACGTAGGGGCTCCATTTCTTGCCGCGAAGGGCCGCCATGTCCAGGGCCGGATAGGCGTCGTTTTCGCAGGCCAGGATGAACACGCGCGGTCCGCCGTCTTCAATTTTCGGCGGGATCTCGCATTCGCGGATCTGGGAGCCGATCATGTCGACGTTGTAGTTGTCAAAGGAGATGACGCGTTCGGGGCAAGCGCCCATGCAGGTGCCGCAGCGGCGGCAGCGCGTGGGATTGGGCTTGGGCGTTCCCTTTTCGTCATCGTCCAGGGCGCCGAACGGACATTCCTCGGTGCAGCGTTTGCACTGGGTGCAGCGCACGAAGTTGAACACCGGATACGACAGATCGCCCGAACGGGGATGGACGGCCACGCCCCGGCTGGCGGACTCGATGCACTGGATGGCCTTGAGCGCCGCGCCGGCCGCGTCTTCCTTGGCCTGGGCCATGGTCATGGGCTGGCGCACGCAGCCGGCGGCATAGACGCCGGTGCGGCGGGTTTCGTAGGGGAAGCAGATGTAGTTCGAATCGGCAAAGCCGTCGAAGAGCTGCAGATCCGGGAAGGCCGGGCCCTGGCGATAGAGCAGGTTGATGGTCGGATCCAGGGCCGTGGCCGGCACGATGCCGGTGGGCACGACGACCAGATCGGCGGCCAGGCTGATGTCGCCGCCAAGGAGCGTGTCCTTGGCCGAGACCACCAGGCTCACGCCTTCCTCGGCGACGCCGGTGACCGTGCCCTTGGTGAGCATGACGCCGGGGTTGTCCTGGGCGGCGCGGTAGTAGCGCTCGTTGATGCCGGGGACCATCATGTTGTCATAGATGATCATGGCCACGGCGTCGTCGAGCTTCTCGCGCACGTAGTTGGCCTGCTTAAGGGCCACAAGGCTCGTCAGCTCCGAGGAGTAGGCCAGGTGCTTGGGGGTCTTGATGGGATTGAAGACCGGACCGGCTTCCTCGCCTTCCTTGGCCTCGGCGGGCTTGGCGGCCTCGGCCGGGGCTTCCTCGGCGGGGGCGGCCGGCTTGGCTTCCATGGCCTTGGTCACGTCGACGATGAAGGCCACGGTCTTGGGGGCCTTGCCGTCGGAAGGCCGCTTGATGGCGCCGGCCTTGACCATGGCTTCGAACTCGGCCGAGGTCACGACGTTTTTGAGCGTGCCGTAGCCGTAGGGAGCCAGGGCCTCGCCGTCCATGGGCTGCCAGCCGGCGGCCAGGACCACGGAGCCGATGGGCAGGGTCTCTTCCTTGCCGCCACTAGCCAGGGTGGCCTCGTAGAGGCCCGGCGCGCCGGCCAGGAGCTTGAGCGTCGTGGACAGCTTGACCGTGATCTTGCTGTTGCCGGCGACCAGTCCGATGAGGCGGTCGATGCCGGTGTCCGTGGCTTCGAGGTAGGGGTAGGCCAGGGGGAACGTCTTATAGAGGTTGGCCGCCTTGCCGCCCAGGGCGGCTTCCTTTTCCACGAGGATAACGGAGTAGCCGGCGCCGGCCGCAGCCAGGGCGGCGTTGATGCCGGTCCAGCCGCCGCCAAGCACCAGGATGGTCTTGTTGGTCTCGGGGATCTCAGGATTGGGCTTGGCCATCTTCTGGAGCTTGACCACGCCCATGCGCAGGTAGTCCTGCACCAGGGAGGCCAGCTCGCGGGGCACGGGCTGCCCGGGCACCGGGGCCGAACCGTCCGGGTTTTTATAGGAAAGGGTCACGAACTCGCGCAGGTTCACCCGGTCCACGATGACCTTGTCGCCGAAGTCGAAGACTTCCCAGTCCACGCGGGGCGAGGTGCCGGCCAGCATGACCGCGTCGATCTCGCCGGACTCGACGTCGGCCTTGATCATGGCCACGCCGTCGGGGCTGGACAGACGCTTGTGCGACTTGACGATGGGGCAGGCCCCAGCGCATTTTGCCTTGACGAACGCGACCAACTCCTCGGCGGACAGAAGCGGGGCGACGCTGGATTCGTCGATATACACACCGATTTTTTCGGCCATCGCCGCTACCTCCCTCGCACCGAAGCGATTGCTTTCATGGCCGCGCCGGTGGCCGACTGGGCCGACTTCATGACGTCAAGGGGCGTGGCGGCGCAACCAGCGGCAAAAATGCCCTTCTCTTCGCCGCCCACGATAAATCCCATCTCATCGACGGGCACGTCCACAGGCAGGCGTTCGCCACTGATGCTCGGCTGCATGCCCGTGGCCAGGACGACCAGTTCGAACCGGTTGTCGGACTTGATGCCGGTGACGGCGTCTTCCACGGTGAGGATGACGTCGCCGGTGCCGGCGTCCTCGGCCACGGCGGCCACCTTGCCCTTGACCGCGTTTATGCGGTCATCATTAAGGATGCGCTTGGCGAAGTTGTCGTAGCGGCCGGGGGTGCGCAGATCGATGTAGTAGATGGTCACGCGCGCATCGGGGAAGGCTTCCCGGACGTAGGCGGCCTGCTTGAGCGACGCCATGCAGCAGATGTAGGAACAGTAGTTGAGGTGGTTCTCGTCGCGGGAACCGGCGCACTGGACGAAAGCCACGCTGCGCGGGGCCTTGCCGTCCGAGGGGCGCACGATGGCGCCGCAGGTCGGGCCGTTGGGGGAGGCCAGCCGCTCCAGCTGCATGTTGGTCACGCAGTTGGCGATCTCGCCCGCGCCGAGGTTGGTCAGGCGGGTGACGTCGTAGGGCTTCCAGCCGGTGGCGTACACGATGGAACCGACCTTGAGGACGATTTCCTTGGGGGCGTCGTCGAGATTGATGACGTCGGAGCCGGACAGGACTTCCAGGTCTTCCTTGGTGCAGCGTTCCTTGTCCAGAACGTAGCGGTTGGGGAAGGCGAAGGGCACGTCCATGTACAGGGCCTTGCGGTCGCCCAGGCCGAGTTCGAAATCGCTCTTGACGTCCTTGGACAGCTTTTTCGCGGTATCCGAGAGATCGACGCTGCCGGGTTCGACGAAGCGGGGCTTGATTTTCACCGTGACTTCGTAGTCGCCGGCCTTGCCCGTGACCTTGGTCACTTCGGCCAGGGTGAAAAACTTGACGTTTTTATTGTTCTTGATGCGCTGGAACTGAATTTCCAGCCCGCAGGACGGGGGGCACAGCTTGGGGAAATATTTGTTGAGCTGCATCACCCGGCCGCCGAGAAAGGGGTTTTTCTCGACGATGTAGACTTCGTGGCCGACCTCCGCGGCTTCCAGCGCGGCGGTGATGCCGCTGAAGCCGCCGCCGACGACCAGTATCGCGTTGCTCGACATCGCAACCTCCCGGCAATGGTTAAGGCCAGCAAGAAAACGGCCTGATCCGCGAGGATAGACCGCCCCCGCCGTAGGCGTACAAGCACGGTCCATCCGCCCGGGTAAGACCGTTAAAAAGCGGCCGCCGGGCTAACCCGGCGGCCGCTCTGGTCATTCCTACTGAGCGTCGGGAATGATCTGGTAGTAGGTCTTCTTGAAGACCTTGGTTTCCTTGGTGGCCGGATCGTACTTCGAGTTGACGAAGCACTTCCATTTGGAGTCGTCCAGGCCCAGGAAGTCGCCGCGGTAGTAGAAGCCCGGGTAACGGGTCTCTTCGCGGAACATGATGTGGGTCATGTGCAGGCGGACGGTCCACAGGCGGTGGTACTGTTCCCAGCAGCGCATAAGCTCGTGCAGGTCGCGGGCGGCCAGCTTCTTGCTGTCCTCTTCCAGGTACTGCAGCAGCTGGAAGCCGGTGTCGAGCAGGGTCTTGGAGGTCGTGTACAGGGTGGCGCAGCCTCCGCCGTACTCGTCCGTGCACTTGACCAGGCGCATCATGAAGTTGTGCGGGCTGATGAAGTTCGGGTTGACGACCGGGTCGGTGGAGACGCCGACGTTGTCCTTGAAGGTGTGCCAGGGCTGGTAGATTTCCTTGGCCAGCTCGGCGGCGGTCACGGACAGGGTGGGCTTGAAGTCCTTGTGGTCGACGACCCAACGGACCATCTGCTTGCCGCAGATACGGCCTTCAGCGTGGGAGCCGGAGGAGAACTTGTGGCCGGAGGCGCCGACGCCGTCAGCGCAGGTCCACAGGCCGTTGACCGTGGTCATGCGGTTGTAGACTTTGCCGTTGTCGGCCTTGATCTTGTACTCTTCGGGAACCCAGGCTTCGTCCGGGCCGGAGACCCAGATGCCGCAGCAGCCGGAGTGGGAGCCGAGCAGGTACGGCTCGGTCGGCATGATCTCGGAGCCCTTCTTCTCGGGCTCGGTGTCGGTGCAGGCCCACAGGTTGGCCTGGCCGACGCACATGTCGAGGAAGTCTTCCCAAGCTTCGGACTCGAGGTGCTTCTGCTGCTCAGCGTTCAGGTTGGCGAAGGTGGCCTGGAGGGCGCCGGCGGTGTCCATGTA
>DLGG01000197.1 GCA_002482565.1 Solidesulfovibrio magneticus | reverse complement strand
CGCCTGGCCCCGGCCGCAGCGCTCGTCGTGGCCGGGGCGCTGGCCGGCCTCGTCCTGGCCGCACCGCTGTCCCAGCTGGGCGAATACGCCCGCCGCAGCCTGACCAACGACCGGGATTTCTTCCGCTACGTGAGCCGCGCCCCCGGCCCGGAGGCCGCCCTGGCCTTCACCGGCTGGCAGCGAAACGCCCGGGCTTTCGCCGCCCGCTGGCACCTTGGCGACGACCTGGCCGGCCCCGGCGACTTCGACCGTCCTGGCTACCGCCGTCTGCGCCTGGCCGACCAGATTTTCACTCCAAGCCAACGCCTGCGAGCCGCGCCCGAGGGGGCGCTTTTGGCCTCCTGGAGCGCCGCCGGCCTCCAGTCCCGTCTGGCCCTGGCCGGCTTTCCCAGCCGCGCTCCGCTGCTGCTTGTTCCCAACACCTCGGGCGCGGCCGGCTACAGCGACGATTTCCGCGACCACAAGGTCTATCGCGACGCGTTTTCCCTGCACAACATGCTGGCCGACGCCGAGGTGGGGCTCATGCGTCCCGTGCGCTCCAGCCAGCCGGCCGCCGCCACCTGGCGTTTCGATCTGCCCCCGGCGTCGCCTGCCCCCAAGGTCACGGCCGCCGTCGAGGCCGCCTTGTACAAACGCCACCCGAGCCTGCCGGCCGATTCGCGGCTGATCGTCGAGGCCAGCGCCGACGGCATGACCTTTACGCCGCTGGCGACCCTGGGGCACGACGACTTCCTGCTGCCGGGCGGCGCCCCGCGCCTGGAGAAACGCCGTTTTTATGAGGAAGTACCCTTCTATCAAAGTGTTGTGCGTACGGCCCGGGCCGAGGTCGATCTGACGCCCTACCTCGCGGCCGGCTCGGTCCGGCTGCGGGTGCGCTATCTGCCGGGAACCAGCGAGGGCCTGCTCGCCCTGGCCGGCGTCACGATCACGGGCACGGGGCTGGCTCCGGTCCCCGACGGCGGGCTGGCTTTCTACGCCGCCAATCTGGCCCGCAACTGCGCCTCGCCGGCCTACGCCCCGAACGTGACCTTCCTTGGCCCCCGGGCCATGGTTTTCGCCGCCCAGGACCAGGCCAGGCTGGCCGAAGCGTTGCCCGGCGGCGCTGTGGTGAACCCGCCCGAAGCCCTGGCCGCCTTTAGCGCCGCCAACCCGGACACGCCCCCGGCCTACGTCCTGCCCGACGCCGCCGGGAAACCGGCCGTGGTGGTGGCCGACCCGGCCCTGGGGCCGGGCCGTGGCGGCGCGCCCCTGTCCGACGCCGCGCCCAAAACCGGCCTGGACCTTGGCGGCGACGCGCCCCTGGACGTGCGGACCCTGACCCTGGCCGGCCGACTGAGCGCCCCGGTCCTGACCCTTGGCGGCACGCCCGTTCCCGTGCCCATCGCCGCCCCGGAAGGGACCGTGGCCCGCCTGACTCCCGGCGGCCAGGGGCTTTTGAGCTTTACCCCGAACTTCGATCCGCCGGATTTCACCGACCGTCCCACCGCCCATTCCCTGAACATGGAAGCCTCGGATTCCTACCCGGGCTATGCCGGCGGCGTGCGCTGCCGGGCCGGTTCCGATTGCTGGTTCGAATACGTGTTCGTGTCGGCCTACCCCGTCACCGAGCTGCGCGTCATGGCTTATCCGCGCCTGTACGGCGACCCCGGAACCAAACGGGAATGCACGGTGAGCTACGCGGCCGACGGCGGCCCGCCCACGACCATGCTCACGGCCCAGGCCGAGCACGAAGGCCGGTGGAACCGGATGTTCGACCGCCGCTTCGCCCGGGTGGTTCTGCCCAAACCGGCCAGCCAGGTGGTCGTGCGCTTTACCCTGGTGGCCGAACCCTCGGCCGAGTTCTGGTCGCCCACGCGCCCCATCGACCGCATGGCCGTCGAGGCCGTCCTGGACGCCAGGAACCTGCCCCCCTTGGCCGTGCCGCCGGGGCGCAGCGAACTGACGCTTTCCGGCGGGCCGGGCAACGATTTCCAGGTCTGGTTTTCCGGCCGCGCGCCGGGAAAGGAACGGGTCTGGCCCGGGGATTAGCGCCGCGCCCCTTAAAAAATACGGCAGTATTTTTTAAGAATAATCCATGGTTTTAAGATGTTGCCCAATATCCCCACAGGCTCTTTTCGATGACGCCGCAGGAGCCGGCGGCCCGGGCGGTCTTGCCATCGCACGCCGCCGGCGCTACAAGGCGGCCGTTGTCCTCAGGGCGGGGTGGAAGTCCCCACCGGCGGTATCCCGGGTAAACCGGGGAGCCCGCGAGCGCCCGCGACGCTCACGCGTTGCGGGGTCAGCAGACCTGGTGCGAAGCCAGGGCCGACGGTCACAGTCCGGAAGGAAGAGGAAAGACGGCATTCCCCGCCGCCGGAGCGTCCGGCGCGTGGCCGGCCGGATGCGCGCATTCGGTCTGGTCGTCTCTTTGTCCGCCCTGATTCTGGCCCAAACATTCGTTATCGGAGAAAGCCATGAATCAGCCGTTTTCCAATGTCGACGCCGCCATCGCCCGCACCCGGGCCGCCATCGAAGCCATGCGCCAAGGCCGGGGCATCCTGGTGGTGGATGATCTGGACCGCGAAAACGAGGGTGACCTCATTTTCGCCGCCGACACCCTCACCGTGCCGCAGATGGCCATGCTCATCCGCGAATGCAGCGGCATCGTCTGCCTGTGCCTGACCGAGGAGAAGGCGCGCCAGCTCGATTTGCCGCCCATGGTCGCGGTCAACACCTGCAAGAACGGCACGGCCTTTACCGTCACCATCGAGGCGGCAAAGGGCGTGACCACCGGCGTTTCCGCCGCCGACCGGGTAACGACGGTCAAGACCGCCGCAGCAGCAGACGCCAAGCCTTGCGACCTGGCCCGGCCCGGACACGTGTTTCCGCTTATAGCCCGCCCTGGCGGGGTGCTCTCCCGTCGCGGCCACACCGAAGCCACGGTGGACATGTGCCGGCTGGCCGGCCACGGCCCGTGCGGGGTGCTGTGCGAGCTGACCAACGCCGACGGCACCATGGCCAAGGGCGACGAGATCGCGGCCTTTGCCGCGACCCATGATTTCCCGCTGGTCAGCGTCGCCGACATCGTGGCTTTCCGCCAGGCCACGGGCGACTATTAGCCGGCCCTCCAAACGCCGCCGCGCCGGGGGAGCCCTCCCCCGGCGCGGTCTTCCCCTGGCGCGCCCATCGGCAACGTGATACGCGTCCTGGCCATGGCCGACGCGACAGCCGATACCCCCGCCGCCCGCCGCGCCAAGCGCAAGTTTCTGGCCCGGCGGCGCTGCCTGCGGGCATTGCGGCGCACCTTGGCGTTTATCGTCGTGGTCACGCCTTTTTGCTATTTCGGCTTTCTGCTCTGCTGCCATATGCCGCCGGAATGGCAGCGTGGCCTGCCCAACCTGATCCTTCTTTACGAATGGTGGATGTTTTCCCGCAACGTTTTTACGCTGTTGCGCAACATCTGGTTCACACCGCTCCTGGCCGTCTTGCCGCTGCTCGTCAACGTGGTCTTTATCGTCGCCTATCCCCCAGGCCAAGCCTGGAAAATCCGTCGCGACACCTACTTCAACCAGTTTCTTCCTGACCGCTTGGCCGTAATCAAACACATTGAGAACGGCGATTTTCCGGGATTTGCGCCCCCGGAAGGCTACGTTGCCTTGCCAGAAGCTTATGCGCATACATCAATTGCACGCGGATGTGTCTCCTACACCCGGGGAGACAATGGCTACACCGTCTTTTTTTATACGTCTTGGAACGTCTTGGAAACATACCAAGGCTTTGAGTTTGACAAAAAATATAACAAAGACGCTCCCCCTTCCGGGGAAAAATCCAAATACGTAGAGTTTATTGCGCCGCGATGGTACTATATCGAATATTGACTCCACAAATTGCGGACTTGGCATAATATGGACCATGAGGGACTGACGCCGCCGCCCCTGGCGCACCCATCGGTAACGTGATACGCGCCTTGGCCATGGCCGACGCGACAGCCGATACCCCCGCCGCCCGACGCGCCAAGCGCCGATTCCTGGCCCGGCGGCGCTGCCTGCGGGCATTGCGGCGCACCTTGGCGTTCATCGTCGTGGTCACGCCTTTTTGCTATTTCGGCTTCCTGCTCTGCTGCCATATGCCGCCGGAATGGCAGCGTGGCCTGCCCGACCTGATCCTTCTTTACGAATGGTGGATGTTTTTCCGCAACGTTTTTGCGTTGTTGCGAAACATCTGGTTCACACCGCTCCTGGCCGTGCTGCCGCTGCTCGTCAACGTGGTCTTTGTCGTCGTTTATCCCCCCGGCCAAGCCTGGAAAATCCGTCGCGACACCTACTTCAACCAGTTCCTGGATGACCGCCTAGCCGTGATCAAACACATTGAGAACGGCGATTTCCCGGGATTTACGCCACGTGAAGGCAACGTTGCCTTGCCAGAAGCTTATGCGCATACATCGCTTCCATTCGGGCGTGTTTCCTACACCCGGGGAGACAATGGCTACACCATTTTTTTTTATACTTCCTGGAATGTCTTGGAAACATACCAAGGCTTTGCCTTTAACAATAAATATAGCAAAGACCATTCACCTCCCCAGGAAGACTACAAATACATGGATTTCATGGTGCCGCAGTGGTACTATCTCGAATATTGATCTCACAAATTACGCACTAAGATGCTCCACAAAGAGCACACCAGAACGCCATTCTGCAATCAAAACTCATCAATGCAGTGTCTCTATGACTCTTGACGGAAGCCGACCAACGCTCTCCCACTCCTCTCCTTCGACGATAGGTCGGATAGTATCCAGGTCACGGAGCATTTCACCCACGGACGTCTTTTTTACAAACACCTCCCTAAAATACCTAAACCCATTTTTTATCATTTCCTGATCTCTCTCCTGATCGCCGTAGGGTGGTTGGCCCAAGAAATCCACCGAATGATGCAATCCATAAACAGCAGCACCTGTGACGTCATCCTTGCCAAGCTTCCTAGCTGTATCAACAATAGTTTGAACCAAACCAGCTGCTCGCAATGCTGCATTCTCTGAGAATCCGAATGCTAAAGCAACAGCTCCATAATTGAAGTTGCCGAAATCTTCATACATTCCTTGACGCCCCAGCAATTTGTAATCCATTTCACCACCTGGAGCGAGGCGCTCAATAAACCAGGCATTGCTTACGCTTACCAAGGCTCTGCGAATATTCCAATCAATGTCAACGCCTGGAGGCGATGGCGGTATATGGATAGGATCATATTTTAATGGATATCTACTAAACGTGCCATACGACGAGTCAATGTTTCTGCCTTGTACCTTATTTTGGATCGCAAAAGCGGATTCGACTTCAAAGCTCCCCAGGCTCCGGGAAAGCTGTGATCGCAAAGACCATTCTACTTCCAATTCGCGCGGCTCACGGGGCATAGACACTCCATTTTGAAGATCTTATAAATCACCGACACTACACTATAACAAATCTATAAACTTACTGTTCCGTCAACATTTCGCCAAGCCCGTCATCCCATTATCATATTCCAGTCGACATCGACACCAGGAGGACTCTCTGGAATTTGAACAATCCTCGACACCGCATCCCTGCTCCCATATTCAGGATACTACCCACCCTGCACGCCATAAGCACTGACCCTGCACAACAATGCGTATGTCGCCTCAGCCTCCAGTCTGCTCAAGCTTCTATAATAATCCAGCTGCAGTTTGAAGTCAGACTGACCTTTCAGGCGCATCCTGAGACATAATAGACCTCACATTCTGGAAAAAAAAGTTGCTTTTCTACACCCTAATAAGTCCATGCAATTCTATTTGTGTCAACCGATATTTTTTGCTAACCAATAAATCTAAATTCTACAGAGTTACCATTGAGAAAGCATAGGCCCCTTACACCTGCGGGACACTCCGCCTTCCTGGCCCGGCGGCGCTGCCTGCGGGCATTGCGAACGACTCTGGCCTCGCTGCTGCTCTATGAGCCGTTCGCCTATTGCGGACTGGTAATGTCCTGCCATGCGCCTTTTGACCTCGGCAACTTCGCCTGGTTCAACGCCACGGCTTTCTTGGTGCTGGCATTTCTGCGTTCCCTGGTTGTCTGCATCAGGGAAATGCGACATGCGCCGCTGCTCGCCATGCTGCCAATGCTCATTTACCTGACGCTGACAATCGCAACACGCCATGCTGATCCATGGCGGTATAATCTTGATTACTATTTTCGACAATTTTATACGGATAGACTGGACGTCATAAAACGCGTCCAATCGGGTGAACTGCCCGGCTACACCCTCGACGTCGGCATCGAGAAACTCCCGCCAGCACTTGCCCATACCTCCTATCCGTCCGGCAACATCGGCTACACCAACGACGAAGACGGCCTCACGCTCTATTTCTTCGCCGACGGCCAACCGCCATCCAAGGCACGGTTCGTCTACAATGAGAAGTTCACCCCAGAAAACATCACTTATGACGACGGAACGCACAAATCCATCGGCATTGGGCCAGGATGGGCGCTTCTCGAATATTAGGGAACATTCCTCAATCCAGCGATTTGAGTATATTCTTCACAACGTCCCTGGTTACGCCATACCCTTTTACCATCGCGTCATACACAAGTTTTCTCTCTTCACTCCGCATGGTGTCAAACAGTGCATCGCACATCAATGGACAACTGATGCCCGGGGTTCCATTGACAACGAACGCGAAAATAACCTCACAGGAGCACTCCGCCTTCCTGGCCCGGCGGCGCTGCCTGCGGGCATTGCGGGCCATGGCGATCTTCATGGCGCTCGTCACGCCGTACGCCTATTGCAACATGGTCCTGACCTGCCGCATGCCCCAGACAGCGCAAAACGCCCTCGCTTCGGGCATTTTCTGGTATCAATGGTGGCTTTTTTTTCGAAACGCCGGCTCGTTTATCCGAAACGTCCGCTACGCGCCGTTCCTTGCCTCCTTGCCGCTTTTGCTGAACCTCGCCTATATCCTCTTTTACCCGCCGGGACTTCCGTGGGTATACAATTATGAATACTATTTCCGCCAATTCTACGACGACCGAATGGAAGTCGTCCGTATGATAGAAACCGGCACGTTGCCTTGTCCGCCAGGTGGGCGGAACACGATAGCCTTGCCGCCGTCCCTGAATCATACGGCGCTCTACGGCAAAACCGTAGAATGCTCCAACGACGACGGCTACCGGATACAGTTTTATTTCGACAAGGAGTTTTATACGCTCCACTGGTTCGAATACTCGCGCCAATACCGCGACGCCGTCCCGTCGCCCAACAATCCGCGCCTGGACATCCTGCGGCTGGCCCCGCTGTGGGCCATGCTCTCCTACGGCTAGGATGCGCCGCGAACAGCCCCAATCGCCAAAACGCACGCTGAACCCGGCCTTGCCTATTTCCCGGCCCTGGCCTACAGCCAAAGCATGGGAATTCCAGCCAAGGACGCCATCGCCGCCGCCAACCGGCACTACAAGCGCAGCCTGACCCTGCGCTATCTCATCGCTTTGGCCCTGGCCGCCGTCCTGGCCCTTTGCTCCTATGTGCTCTTTCGCCACATCATGGCCGCCGTGGACCGCGCCGCCGCCGTCACCGCCGTGTCCGGCTCCCAGCGGCTGCTCACCCAGCGCGTGCTGGCCCAGTGCCTGCTTCTGGCCGCCGCCGACAACGACGAAACCCGGCGCGACATCAAGGCCCGGCTGGGACAAGCCCTTGCCGCCCTGGAGGTCAACCACCAGCGCCTGCTGGCCGATCTCGACGATCCCGCCTCCCTGGCCGCCGCCGCCCCGGACCTGCGCGACATCTACTTCAAGCCGCCCTACGACCTGGACCGGGGGATGCGCCTTTTCCTCAAAAACGCCCGGGCCTTCGCCGCCTCCGAAGCGGCCCGGCCGTCCCTGTCCGACGAGGCGTTTCTCAATCTGCTGGCTTACGGCGAAAACGAACTGCTGCGCGACCTGGGTTTTGTCATCCAACGCTACCAGCAGTTGGCCATGTCGCGGCTCACCGTCCTGCGCCGGCTGGAGACCGGGGCCGCCCTGGGCATGATGGCCGTGTTGGCCGCGTCGGGGCTGTTTATTTTCCGGCCCATGGTGCGCCGCATCTGCGCCGACCGGGAACGCCTGCAGGGAGCCAACGACGCCCTGGCCGAACTGGCCGTCACCGACCAGCTGACCGGAGCCTACAACCGGCTCAAATTCAACGAGGTGATGCACACGCAGGTGGCTCGGGCCGCCCGCTATGGCGAGGCGCTGTCCGTGGTCATGTTCGACATAGACCATTTCAAGGTGGTCAACGACACCTACGGCCACGGAGCCGGCGACGACATGTTGCGGGAGTTGGCCCGGCGGGTGATGGAGGCCACACGCGGCGTGGATTGGCTTTTCCGCTACGGCGGCGAGGAATTCGTGGTGGCCGCGCCCCACACGGCCCTGGGCAACGCCGCCCTTTTGGCCGAGAAGTTGCGACTCATCGTGGCCGGCACGCCCTTTCCCCACGGCATCGCCGGCAGCATCAGCCTGGGCGTGGCCGAGCTCAAGCCCGGGGAATCGGTGGAAGAGCTCATGGCCCGGGTGGACGCGGCCTTGTACACGGCCAAGAACGCCGGCCGAAACCGCGTGGCCGTGGCCGGCTGCCCCTCGACCAACGGCAGCCAGTGCCCCCTGCCCCAGCCCCTGCCCAACTCCTGACCCCCCCCTCAGGGAGGGTCCGGGAGGGGGTTACCCCCTCCCGGCCGCCGGAGGCATCTTCTCCCCAAACGCCGCCCCCGCCGCCGCAGGCGCGCCGGCCAGGGCTTCCAGGCGGGCGGGGTCGAGAATCTCCACCGAGCTGCCAGACAGGCTGATGAGTCCCTCGTCCACGAAGCGGCGCAGCACCCGGGACAGGGTTTCGGGGATGGTGCCGAGGTAAGCGGCCAGCTGGCCCTTGGGCAGGTCCAGGGGCAGCACGCGTTTTTTGCTTTGCGCGCCAAGCAGCAGCAGATGGGAGGCCAGGCGCGCCGGCACTTCGCGAAGGCTCAGGTCCTCAAGCTTTCGCACCAGCTGGCGCAGGCGGATGGAGAGCAGCCCCAGCATGGTCAGCGCCAGGTCCGGGTCGTCGGCCAACAGCTTGCGGAAGCGTTCACGCGGGAAAAAGAGATAATCGCCCTCTTCCATGGCCTGGGCGTTGGCCGGATAGACGCCGCCGGCAAAGACCGCCACCTCGGCGAACACCTCGCCCGGGCCGAACACGTGGATGATGTGCTCCTTGCCGGCCAGCGACGTCTGGTAGATGCGCACCTTGCCCGAGGCCACGGAGAAAAACCCCTCGGCCGGATCGCCGGAAAAAAAGATGTCCTGCCCGCGCCCATAGCGCCGCACCTCGGCCACGGCGGCCACGGCGGCCAGCTCCTTGGGGCCAAGCCCGGAAAACAGACTGATGTCGGCCACGGCCTGAATGGTGTCCACGACTGCTCCTCCCTGTTGACGCCGCTTGACGTAAGTCAAGGCGCGGCCGGGCGACCCCTGTCACCCTGGCCGTACCCTCTTCCCTAAAACGGTAAAAAACCGCCAAAGGATGCGCCATGACTGCGGAAGTCGTCATACTCGAAACCTGTCGGGGCGTCACGCCGGGAGTCTGTCCCCACGCCGCGCCCCTGTCCGCGAGCACCCTGGCCGAGCTGGTGGAGCTGGCCGC
>DLGG01000097.1 GCA_002482565.1 Solidesulfovibrio magneticus | reverse complement strand
ACGCCGAACTTCAAGGCCAAGGACCTCGATTTCCAGGCCGCCCTGGAGCAGGCCGCCGCAGCCGCCCGCACCGTGGGATTTTTCGGGGCCGGCATCATCATCCTGGCCGGGGGGCTCTTGTGGCTGCGCGCCCGGGCCGGGGCCGCCCACGGCCGACGCCACGAACCGACCTGGGGCTGCGGCTACACCGCCCCCACCACCCACATGCAGTACGGCGCGGCCTCGTTCGTGGAACCGACCGCCAAGCTCCTGGCCGGCCCCATGGGCCTGACCCGTCGCCTGGACATGGACCCGGGACTGTTCCCCAAGCGCGCGACCCTATTTGTCATCAGCCGCGACGCCGCCCGGGACAGGCTCTTCACGCCGCTGTTCGAGGCCGTGGCCCGGCTGTGCGACGCCGCCAAGGTGGTGCAGCACGGCAAGGTGCATCTCTACATCCTCTACGTGCTGGCCACTGTCGTGCTCCTTTTGGCCTGGAAGCTCTCATGAACGCCTGGCTCCACATCCTCGCCGCCCTTGTCCTGGCCCCGCTGGTCCCCGGCATCGTCAACCGGGTCAAGGCTCGCATGTCCGGCCGCGTCGGCAAGCCGCTGCTGCAGACCTATTTCGATCTGGCCAAACTGACGCGCAAGGGCCTGGTGGAAAGCCACACCGCAAGCTTCATGCTGGGGGTCGGGCCGGCCGTGTCCCTGGCCGCCATTTGCGGCGCGCTGTGTCTGCTGCCCGGCCCGGCCAGCCCGGCCCCGGCCAGCTTTGCCGGCGACTTCATGCTGGCCGCCTATTGCCTGGGGCTGTCGCGCCTGGCCATCATCCTGGCCGCCCTGGACACCGGGTCGAGCTTCGAGGGCATGGGGGCCAGCCGCGAGGCCGCCTTTTCCGCCCTGGCCGAACCCGTGCTGTTCCTGGCTCTGCTGGCCCTGGCCGCCGACGCCCCGTCCCTGTCCCTGTCCGGGATGCTCGGCCAGGGGCTTTCCGGCGCGCTGGCCCCGGAGCGGCTCTTTGTTCCCTTGCTCCTTTTCATCCTGCTTTTGACCGAAAACTGCCGCATCCCGGTGGACGATCCCAACACCCACCTGGAACTGACCATGATCCATGAAGTCATGGTGCTGGACCACTCCGGCCCGGACATGGCCATGATCAGCTACGGCGCGGCGCTCAAGCTGTGGTTTTTCGCCGCCGCAGTGACCCTGTCGCTGCTGCCGGTCCAGGCCATGCCCCCTCTGGCCGCCTGGGCCGCTTTCCTGGCCGGCGTCGTGCTGGTCGCCGTGGCCGTGGGGCTGGTCGAATCCTCCATGGCCCGGTTGCGCCTTTTGCGCGTGCCGCGTCTGCTCGGTTCGGCCGGGGCTCTGGCCGCCTTGTCCCTGGTGCTTACGGTGTGGAGGTAGCCATGGCCGCGATACAATCGCTTCTCGTCGCGTTGGTGGTGGTCAATCTGGCCTATCTGGCCGTCACGCGCCTCAAAACGCTGACCCGCATCACCGCCCTGCAAGGGGTGCTCCTGGCCGCCACGCCCCTGGCCATCGCCGGTCCCCACGGCCACGGGCTGGTCCTGTCCCTGGCCGTGCTGGCCATCAAGGGCATCGGCTTTCCTTGGCTGGTGGCCCGCACCCTGTCGCGCCTGGAAGTCAATCCCGTGGTCGAGCCCTACTTCGGCTTCAACATGTCGCTTTTGGCCGGCGTGGGCGGCCTTTTATTCTCCCTGTGGCTGGAATCGCGCCTGCCGTTTCCGCCCGGGCTTTTCCCGCCGCTTTTATTCCCGGCGGCGCTGACCTCCATCTTCTCGGGCCTGACCCTGGTGGTGGCCCGGCGCAAGGCGCTCACCCAGGTCATCGGCTATCTGGCCGCCGAAAACGGCATTTTTCTCCTGGGCGTGCCCCTGGCCGCCCAAGGCTCGGTCTGGCTCGAACTGTCCGTGCTCCTGGACGTCTTCGTCGCCGTCTTCGTCATGGGCATCGCCCTCCACCACATCAACAAAACCTTCGAGTCCATCGACGTCGGACGGTTTTGCAGCCTGCGGGACTAACCCATGCTTGCCGCCTTGCCCCTTATCCCCTTGCTGGCCGGCCTCATGGCCCTGGCCCTGCCCGCCGACGGCCCGCGCCGCTGGCTGCTGGCGGCGGTCGGCTGCCTCCATCTCACCCTGGTGGGCACGACCTGGGTCCATCCCCCGGCCCCGGCCTACGGCGGGCTGCTCGAACTCGATCCCCTGGGCCAGCTGTTCCTCACCCTGGCCAGCCTGCTTTTTACCGCCGCCGCCTTCTACGCCGTGGGTTACCTGCGCCACGAAGGGGCGGTCCACGAAAAGCGCGACTTCCAGGACGGCGCGACGTTTGTGAACGCCCCGGAGCGGGTGTTCAGCCTGTGCCTGTGCCTGTTCCTTTCGGCCATGACCGTGGTCTGCGCCACCCGCAACCTCTCGGTGTTGTGGGTCGGCATCGAGGCCACCACGCTGTCCAGCGCGCCGCTGATCTACTTCCACCGCCACCGCCGCTCCCTGGAAGCCACCTGGAAGTATCTCGTCATCTGCTCCGTGGGCATCGCCCTGGCCCTTCTGGGCAACATCCTCGTGTCGGTTGCCTTCTACGATCCGGTGGCCCCGGCGGCCTCCATGGACCTGGCCGAGCTGCTGCCCCTGGCCCCGGGCGCGGCCAAGCCCTGGCTGCGGGCGGCCTTTATCTTCCTGCTGGTCGGCTACGGCTCCAAAATGGGCCTGGCCCCCATGCACAACTGGCTGCCCGACGCCCACAGCCAGTCGCCGTCCCTGGTCTCGGCGCTTTTATCCGGCGCGCTTTTAAACTGCGCCTTCCTGGGCATCCTGCGGGCCGTGCAGATCCTGTCTCCGGCCGGGCTTGGCGCGTTTTGCGGCGAACTGCTGGTGCTTTTTGGCCTCATTTCCATGGTCACGGCCGCCGTCTTCATCGTCGGCCTTGGCGACTACAAACGCATGCTGGCCTATTCCAGCGTCGAGCACATGGGCATATTGGCCCTGGGCGTTGGCATCGGCGGCGGCGCGGCCTTCGGGGCCATGCTCCACGCCGTCAACCATTCGCTCACCAAGGGCGCGCTGTTTCTCATTTCCGGCAACATCCTGGCCGTCTACCACACCCGCTCCTGCCACGACGCCCGGGGCGTGTCCCGAGCCCTGCCCATAACCGCCGCCCTGTGGACGGCCGGGTTCCTGGCCATCTGCGGTTCGCCGCCCTTTGGCCTGTTCGTCAGCGAGCTGGCCATCTTGCGGGCCATGTTCGCCGGCGGCCACGGCCTGGCCGCGACCATCTACGTCATAGCCCTGGCTGTGATCTTCGTGGGCATGGCCACCTCCGTGTGCCGCATGGTCCAGGGGCCGCTGCCGCCGGCCGTGCGCCATCCCGGCCCCGAGCGCGTCCTGTCCGTGGCCTCGCCCCTGGCCCTTTTGGCCGCCGCCTTGACCCTGGGCCTGTATGTGCCCCAGGGCCTGGCCGACGTTTTGGCCCGGGCGGCTGCCGCAGTTTCCCTGGGAGGATAGCAGGCATGGAATTTCCCCATTGTCAGGCCGTGCCTCTGGCCGGCGCGGCGGTGCTGCCGCCGGTGCTGTTTCGGCGCGAGATTCTGGCCCGGGTGGACGCCGGCTGGCGGATGCTGGCCCTTTTTGGCCTGCCGTGCCCGGGCGGCGTCGGACTGTGCTGCCTGCTTGGCCGCGACGCCGACGGCCGGCTGGCGTTTTTGCGCCAGGTCCCGGCCGAAAGCTATCCGTCGCTCACCCCGGACTGCCCCCAGGCCCATCTGTTCGAGCGCGAAGTCCACGAGCAGTGGGGCATCGTCCCCCAAGGCCACCCCTGGCTCAAGCCGGTGCGCTTCACCGGCTGCCCGGCCCGGCCCGAGGTGCCCCGTCCGGCTCCGGGCGTGACCGACCATTTCCGCCTGCGCGGCGAGGAAGCCCATGAGGTGGCCGTGGGGCCGGTCCATGCCGGCATCATCGAACCCGGGCATTTCCGCTTCCAATGCTGCGGCGAGGACGTTTATCACCTGGAAATCAGTCTGGGATTCCAGCACCGGGGCATCGAGGCCCGGCTTATCGGCGGCCCGGACAAGCGCACCGTGCATTTCATGGAGACGCTGGCCGGCGACTCCACCATCGGCCATAGCCTGGCCCACGCCGCCCTCGTGGAAGCCTTGACCGAAACCGCCGTGCCGGCCCGGGGCCGGGCCATCGCCCGCGTCGCCCTGGAGTTGGAACGCCTGGCCAACCACACCGGCGACCTCGGAGCCATGGCCGGCGACGTGGGCTATCAGCCCACCATGGCTTACTGCGGCCGCATCCGGGGCGATTTCCTCAATCTCACCGGGCTTGTCTGCGGCAACCGCTTCGGCCGGGGGCTGGTGCGGCCCGGCGGCGTCGCCTTTGACCTCGACAAGCCGACCATCCGGGAACTGCTCTCCCGCCTGGAGCTGACCCGGCGGGCGGCCTTTGGCGCGGCCGAACTCCTTTTCCTGTCCTCCACCACCCTGGCCCGGTTCGAGGGCACGGGGCGGATCAGCGCCGAAACGGCCCGGGAAATCGGGCTGGTGGGGCCGCCGGCCCGGGCCTGCGGCCTGCCCCGCGACGCCCGCCACGCCTTCCCCCTGCCCGGGGCCGGCCCCAAGGACATCCCCATGCAGCTCCACGACTTCGGCGGCGTCTATGCCCGGGCCTTGGTGCGCCGGCTGGAGATGGAAGCCTCGCTGGATTTCATCCACGACAGCCTCATCGGCCTGCCCGAAGGACCGGTGCGGCGCGCGCCCGTGGGCGGACTGCCGGGCGGCATGGTGGCCGTGGGGCTGACCGAAGGCTGGCGCGGCGAAATCTGCCACGTGGCCGTCACCGGCGACGACGGCCGGTTCGCCGCCTACAAGATGGTCGATCCGTCCTTCCACAACTGGTTCGGCCTGGCCGTGGCCCTGCGCGGCCAGCAGGTTTCCGATTTTCCCCTGTGCAACAAGAGCTTCAACCTGTCCTACTGCGGACATGATCTCTAGGACCGGCGCCCATGCTCAACATCCTGCTTGAACGCCTGCGCCAGGGAAAGCGCACCGTGGCTTTCCCCGCCGCCATGCCGCCGCTGCCGCCGC
>DLGG01000152.1 GCA_002482565.1 Solidesulfovibrio magneticus | reverse complement strand
CCATCCCCGACGCGGCCTTCGAAGCGCTCTCCGGCCGCTGCAGGCAAGCCGCGCGCCAGGCCGCTCGCCAGGCCGCGCCCGGCCTGCGGGAAGGCGACGACTGCGAACTCGGCGCGGTGGGTGCGGGGCATTCCGGGGACAAGGAGAAGTATTATTTGTCCTGGCGGTCGCCGTCAGGGGTGTGAGGCGTCCAGGGCGTATGAGCATCCGCGGGAAGTCACGGTTTGCGTAGAATGGGCCTTGCCGCCTGCGGCGTCTTGACTTGGACCGGGAATGGATGCACGGGTGAGGCATGGCTCTTCTTTTTGACGACTCGAAAAGACTGGAAAAAGCCCTGGGCGAGGAAGCGGCCGGCGTCCTTATCAGCATCCTGGAAAAGCAGGATGAGGACGCCAAGCGCGAGATCGCCACCAAGCACGATTTGCGCGAAACGGAACTTCGTCTCCTGGCCGAGATGGCCAAGCTCAATGCCGACACCAAGGCGGATATTCTCAAATGGGTGGCCGCCATGTTGATCGGACAGGCCGCGCTGATCGCCGCTCTCATGAAGCTGTTTACCAAGTAGCAGCCCCGTGTTCGCCATCCCCAAGCGGCCATCAGGGCGATTGCCTCAAGGCAAAGCGCAGCGACATGGCGAAACTGCCGCCGTGGCTCACCCGTCTGCCCGGCGTCCGCCGGGGGCCGCCGCCTGCGCCGCTGACCGAGGCCGAGAAAAAGGCCCGGGCCATCCGGCATTGCCGCTGGGTGTTGTGGTTTGTCGTGACGCTCTGTCTGGCGGAGATCCCCCTTCGCTATTACGAATTTACCGTGTTGGCCTTTCTCCCGGAGTCCTTGGCCGGCTGGACGCCGCCGGTGTTCACGCTTCTCCTGGTCGCGACGTTTGTCTATGCGCTTTACCTCGCGGTTCGCTTTATCCGCCTGCCGTGGCTGCAAAGCGTTTATCCGCTCCTGGTCCTGTTGCTGGCGCATCTGCCCTTTGGCGGCGTCCGTCCCGACGCAACGAATCTCCATGCCTATCACGACTGGTTTCGTGAGGAGCGCGAGGCGGTTGTCCAAGCCTTTTGCGACAAGCAACTCTCTTTGCCGCCGCAGGAGACAAGGCATTATTATGTCTTGCCGCGCGAACTGCGGCATCTGTCTGTCGTGGGGGACGGCGCTTATCTGAAGTGCGACTGGAACCGGAACACTGCCGTGTTTGCAACGCGCCACGGCTTTCTGAGCTACTGGGAAGGCTTGGTGTACAGTTCGGACGGCGCGTATCCCGATGACGACGCCTTTGAAAAGCCCATCGAGGTCGAGCGCCTGGGGCGGGGGTGGTTTTATGTTCGTCAGTGACCTCCGTTGATTTCTCAGGGGGCCTTTGGAGCCATTTCGTCCCTCCGGTTAAGTGGGTAGCCCCGTTTTGTGCTGCGGGCGGCGACGGGCTGTCCGCATGATCGACGCCGGCGAAGTTCATTTATTCGATATAGGGCTTGTGCAGGCAGTCTCGAAACGACACAGTGCGACGCATTCATGACGACACGGCAAGGGGAGAAGCGGCATGTTGGAGCTTGGTGTCTGGCTGGCCCGGCGTTTGACGGCGAAAGACCCGTCGCCCCCCAGGACGCCGCCTGCGCCGCTGACCGAAACCGAGAAAAAAGCCCAGGCCATCCGGCATTGCCGCCGGGTGTTGTGGTTTGTCGTGGGGTTGGAACTCGCGAAAATTCCTCTGTACTATTTTGAATTCACGGTTTTTGCCTTCCTGCCTGGAGTTGTTTACGATGTCGTCCCCCTCCCGTTCATGCTCGTCAGCTTCCTTGCGGAAGCGTATGCCTGCTTCGTCGCCATACGCTATTTTCGGCTTGCCCGCTTCCAGAGCTTGTATCCGCTGCTCGCGGTGCTGCTCATGTATCAGGTCGTCAGCCTGAAAAGTCCGACTGCGGTTAATTTTCGGACGTACCACCAGTGGTTTCGCAAGGATCGGGAAACGTTCGTGCAGGCGGTCTGCGACAAGCGGATCGTGCCGGAAGGGTATCCCGGCAATGCGTGCTTCAAATTGCCGAAGGGGTTGCAATATTTGGCGGTTGATAACGGATTCGCTTGCGTGTGGTGCGAGCCAGGCAGGAGTGAAGCCCTGTTTTATACGAATCGCGTTTTCCCTGATTCGCGGGAATATCTTTTGTATCGATCTGACGGGATAGTTGTAGAAGAAACTAAAGGCCCACGCGCGAGTGAAATTCTTCCGCTCGACGAAAAGTGGTCCTATGAATGGCGATAGAAGCTCGTTCTGAGCGTGGGCTATGGGTTTGTTTGCTCCCAGCGAAGCCTCTGCTCGGGAGTGCCGTAATCGCTGCTGCCCATGTCGTGTCCTCCGCTCCCCTCGCGATGGGGCGTTTCATGTTGCTCTGACCGCTACCCCTCCCGCCTACTCCCCGTCGCCGTCCTCCGGCTCCTCCGGCGGCGGCGCGTCCGGAAAAGGAACCCAGGTGACCACCGTCAGCGGCCGCGTCCCTTCCCCGGAGGCCGCGTCCGGCGTCTCGTCGCCGCGCCCGGACCCCTTGCCGCCGCCCTCGCGCGACCCCAAATGCCGGGCCAAGGCGGCCAACGCCGGCTGCTTGCCGAAAAGCTTCACCCGCACCCCCTTGCCCGGCGTCTCCACGATCTCCGACACGCAGGCCGCCTGATCCTCGGTCAGCTCCTCCGACGGCCGCAGCCGCACGCCGCCGTCCCCCCAACTGGCGAAATCCCGCATGTCGGCAAATGCCAGCCGCGCCAACTCCAACACCACCCGGTCCTGGCTCACCCCCAAACGGTCGCTGCGCGCCGCCATGGCCGCCTCCACCGCCCGCCGCACATGGGGCAACGCCCGCAGCCGCGCCCCGGCCTGCCTGGCGCTGCGCGCGCTGTAGCCCGCCCGCCCCGCCGCCAAGGTGGCGTTGCAGTCCACCAGATACTCCTCCACAAACCGCCGCTGCTGGTCCGTCAACGCCGGTTCGCCAGCGCCAGGGGGAGCGGAAGTGGTCGGGGAGGTGGAGGTGATGGTGGAAGGGGACGCGGCTTTGTCGGACATGGCGACGGCTCCTTGGCGCGAGGCGGCATGGTTGACAGTCGGACGGCGAAATCGGTGGACAGAAGAGAAGAGGCCTCCGGCGGCCAAAGGGGCTGAGCCCCTTTGGAAACCCCGAATGGGCGCGGTAAGGGAAGGGAGGGCGTCGGCTGGCGTTTGGCCGGGAAGGCCGCCTGGCGGCGCAGCGCCAAGGCGCTGGCGGCTGCGCCGCGTGGGGCGTTGGCATTCCCGGGCCGTCGATGCGCCCGGCTGCCGCCGGGTGCTCGACGGCCCGGAAATTCCAACGCCCCGGTTCGCCCGGGAAAGGCAGTCGGGTTGGGTAAGGGCTGGGAAGGGCCGGGCGTGTCTCCCGGACCACCGCCCGCCGGCCGGGTTGCCTTACCTTGCCCAAAACCCGGCTCGGGGGTCCGGGGGACTAAGTCCCCCGGCGGGTGCGGGCAGAGCCCGCTCTTCGTCTTCCCTCTTCCCTCTTCCCTCTTCCCTCTTGCCTCTTGCCTCTCCCCTAGTGCAGCCGGCGCGAGGGGCCGGACCAGTGCCACAGGGCCAGGATGTCGGCCAGGGTGAGGTGGGGATTGAGGGCCAGGAGTTTGTCCAGGGACATGATGCGGCTCCTTGGGTTAGGCGGCCAGGTCGCGCTCTTCGAGGATGACGAGGCGGGTGGCGTGGTTGTCGAGGCGTTCGGCCAGGCGCAGGGTTTCCTCGCGGGTGGGGTAGCCCTTGGCCAGTTCCAGGCGGCAGTCGATCTGGGCTTTTTCGTAGGCCCGCATCCGCTCTTCGAGCTTGTCGATGGCCCGGGCCACGTCGCTTATCCATTTGCGGGCGAAAAAAAGGGCCATGCCGACGAGCAGCGAACTCCAGGCCGGCAGCACGAGGGCGTCGGGATTCATGGCCGGGGCTCCGTGGGCGTTTGGGGTTTGGCCAGTAGCGGCAAGGCTTTCTCGGCCAGATCGATGCCGGCCTGGGAGCCGATGGCCGTCAGCGCAATGTCGGTGATGGCCTGGATCTCGTCCGGGGTCAGCCCCAGGCTGTACTTGCGGCCAAGGGCCACGGCGGCGATGGCCAGCGCGGCGGCCCAGAGCTTGCGCGAGGCGGCGGGGGAGGCGGCGTTCATGCCCAGCCCGCCTCGCGCAGGGGTTTTGAGGCCAGGCCCCGGCAAAACGGGCAGGCCGGCCCGCCGCCAAAGGCCAGGCGGCTGGCCGAGCCGGTGAAAACGGTGCCGCAGTCCGGGCAATTGCGATGCACCTTGTCCGCGACGTAGCACAATGTGCCGTCTTCGCTGAAAGTGGTGTAGTGGGACAGGACCGCGTTTCGCAGGTCGGCCGGCATAGCCGGCAGGGCCGAATGCGTGTTCATGTTGCACCATCCTTGGTTCCAGAAAGACCATGGAAGGCGGACATCTACCAGTCAGTCTATGTCATAAATCTTTTAATTAGTATTGACGAATATTTGTTCCGGTTGGCAAATCGCTTTACACGAAGCCGGCTGTTGGGCAGAGTGTTACGCTGCAACCCTTAACGATTGGAGCGGCCATGGCGGTGCGGACGAGTCTTTTGGCGGCGGTGTTGATGATGCTTCTGGCGGGCTGCGCCGGGCAGGGCGGCGGACTTGGCGGCGACAAGCCGCCGGTGATGACAGTGACGGACTATTACGAATATTGCTCGGCCTTGCCCGGGCCAAACGCCTGCCTTTCCGATCCCATATGCAACCGGTTCAAGCAGGAGCTCAGCCAGCCGCCGACGGAGCTGTCGGCCTGCCTGACCATGTGCCGCAAGACCGGCGACGACTTGTACGTGGCCAACCTGACCAACGGCTGCGCCGGCATCCTGGATCGGGCCATCGATTTGTGCGACCAGTTTTGCCGGCGGCGTGATCGGTCGTAGCCGTTTTTTCATGGCACGTGTTGCGACGGACCGCCCTTGGGAGTAGGCTCGGCGGTACGACAACCCGTTCGCATCGATGCATTGGAACGGCGAGGGTTAAATGGCCGGAGACGAAACACGCGCGCCGGATGCAGCGGCAGGCGGCCAACAGGAGGGCGGGAGTCCTCTGGAGAGTTCCTGCGCGAATCAGTCCTCGTCCCGCAAACCGGATGAGGTGGCCAGCCAAGCCGTAGCGGCGCAGGCGCCTCGTCCGACCCTGGCCCAGGCTCTTCGCGAGATGGAGACCATTTTCGAAAACGCCCTGATCGGCATGGTGCTGGCCCGGGACAACCGATTCGTCAAGGTCAACGCCCGGGGCGCGGAACTGCTGGGCTGTCCGGGCGAGCAGCTCATCGGCCGCACGGCCGAGGCGCTGTTCGATGCTCCTGAGGCCTATCAGGCCTTCGTGCGTCAGGCCTATGACGACATGCGCCAGCACGGCCTGCATGTCGGCGAACACCAATTCCTGCGCCCCGACGGCACGCGCCTGACCCTTCGCACCGCCGCCCGGCAGATCAGTCCGGGCAACGCGGCCGAGGGCGTGGTCTGGGCTTTTGACGACATCACCGACCAAAAGCGTCTGGCCGAGGAACTGCTGGCCTCCAAGCGCGCGGCCGAGGCGGCCAGCCGGGCCAAGACCCAGTTTCTGGCCAACATCAGCCACGAACTGCGCACGCCCTTAAACGGCATCCTCGGCATTGCCCAGCTCTTGCTCGACAAGGGCGGCGACGAGGAAACCCGGGAGTATCTGGGCGTCATCCGCCAGTCGGCGGCCACGCTGACCAACATCGTGAGCGAGCTGCTCGATCTCTCCAACGTCGAAGCCGGCCGGCTGCGTCTGGCCCCCCGCGAGTTCGAGCTGGCCGCCGAACTCACGCCGCTTTTGCGCAATTTCATGGCCCAGAGCCTGCCGCGCTCCTTTGAATTCGCCTACTTTTTCGACCCGGGCCTGCCCGAGCGGATCGTCGGCGACGCCAACCGCATCAAGCAGATCCTCATCAATCTGGTGGGCAACGCCTTCAAGTATACGCGCCGGGGCCACGTGACGGTGCGTGTCGCGTCGGAGGGCGAGGCCGCCGGCCCGGGGACCGGGGCCGAGGGGCGCGCGCGGCTGCGCCTGACGGTGGAGGACACCGGCATCGGCATAGAGCCGGGCCGGGAGTGGTCCATCTTCGAGCCTTTCGGCATCGGCGAGGATTACCTGACCAAGAAGTACAGCGGCGCGGGCCTGGGGCTGGCCATCGCCCGCCGGCTGGCCCGGATGATGGGCGGCGACGTGACGTTCGTGTCCGAGCCCGGCCGGGGCAGCACGTTTACGGCCACTTTGGACTGCGGCCTGCCGCGCCCGGCGCACAAGCCCCGTCGGCCCCGGACGCCGCGTCGCGGCTCGGAAAGCGAGAAGCCGGCGCAGCCCGGCGGCGGGCTGCGCATCCTTTTGGCCGAGGACGAGCCGGTCAACCGCATTTTCACGGTGCGCGCGCTCCAAAAGCTCGGCCACGCCGTGGACGCGGCGGCCGACGGCCGCGAAGCCCTGGCCATGCTGGAGCGCGGCGCGTATGATCTGGTGCTCATGGACATCCAGATGCCGCGCTTAAACGGCCTGGAGGCCACCCGGCGCATCCGTTCGGGCCAGGTGGAGGGCGTGTCCCCGGCCATGCCGGTGGTGGCGCTGACGGCCTACGCCATGGACGGTGACCGCCAAAAGGGCCTGGAAGCGGGCATGGACGAGTACGTGACCAAGCCTTTCGAGCCGGCCGAACTGACGGCGGCCATGGAGCGGGCCCTGGCCAAGTAGGGGACAGGCAGCTTGCGGCAAAACGAAAAAAACCGGCCCCTGAGCCGGTTTTTTTCGTGGCCGCGCCGGGAACGTCCTACCGGCAATGGTCGGCGATGTACCGCTCCAGCCGGGCCAGGCCTTCCTCGATGTTCTCCAGGGAGTTGGCGTAGGAAAACCGCAGATGCCCCTCGCCGCCCGGGCCGAAGTCGATGCCAGGGGTGACGCCCACGTGGGCTTTTTCCAGGATGTCGTAGGCCAGGGCCAGGGAGTTGGGGTGCAGGTGGTCGGCCCGCACGAACACGTAAAACGCGCCGGTGGGCTCCACGCGCGGCGACAGCCCCAGCCGCGACAGCCCGGCCAAAAGGACCTTGCGCCGGGCGTCGTAGGTCTGGCGCATGGCCTCGGCCGCGGCCAGCCCGTCCGGGGACAGCGCGGCCAGCCCGGCCCATTGGGCCACGGACGAGGCGCAGATGAAGAGATTTTGCTGGAGCTTTTGCAAAAGCGGCATGAGCGAGGCCGGCGCGATGAGATAACCCAGGCGCAGGCCGGTCATGGCGAAGCGTTTGGAAAAGCCGTTTAACACCAGGGCGTCGTCGGAAAACTGCAAGGCGCTGCGGGCCGGGCCGGCGTAGGTCAGGCCGTGGTAAATCTCGTCGGACACCACCGGCGCGCCGCAGGCGCAGGCCGCCTCCAGGGCGGCCTCGGACAGCAGGGTGCCGGTCGGGTTGGCCGGAGAATTGAGCAGGATGGCGGCGGTGTCTTCGCTCACCGATTCCCAGACGCGCCCCGGCGTCCACTGGAAGCCGTCTTCCTCGGCCACGGGGACGTAGCGCGGCGTCAGGCCGGTGAAGCGCAGGAAATTGGGGTAGCAGGCATAGGCCGGGTCGGTGAGCAGCATGTGCTTGCCCGGCCGGGACAGGACGCCGAAGGCCAGCAGCATGGCCGGCGAGGTGCCGCCGGCGACCAAAATCCGCTCCGGATTGATCTTCACGCCGTATTCGTCGGCGTAGAGCGCGCACAGGGCCTCGCGCAGCTCGCGGATGCCCAGGCTGTGCGTATAATGGGTGCGGCCCTCGGCCACGGCCTTTTGCGCCGCTTCCTTGACGCACTCGGGGATGTCGAAATCCGGTTCGCCGATCTCCAGGTGGATGACGCGGTTGCCCGCCGCCTCGATACCCTGGGCGCGTTCGAGGATGTCCATGACGAGAAACGAGGTGATGTCCTTGCAGGCGGGGTTCATGGCAGTGGTCCGGTTGGTGGTTGGGGCGCGTTCCCGAACGCTTGGCGCATAGCCGGCCGTCGTTGGCCACGGCCGCGCGGTTTCGGCCGTATCCAGGCCGGGAGGGAAAAATGCGTCGGGGCTGGAAGATGTAGCCCGGGGGCGGGCGGCAGGCAAGGACGGCGGGCGGCGGAAGCCGAAATTACTTCTTGCCGATCAGGGCGATGACGGCCTGGAAGCACTCCTCCAGGTTTTGCCGCTCGGCCACGTCCTGGCGCAGGAAGGTGTTGATGGGGCCGATCATGTCGATGGCCCGGTCGATTTCCGGGTTGGCCCCCCGGGCGTAGGCCCCGATGTTGACCATGTCTTCCACGCGCCGGTAGGTGGCCAGCAAGCGGATGAGCTCCCGCGAGGCGGCAAGGGCGTCTTTGGGCGTCACGTCGGAACGCAGACGGCTGATGCTTCGCAGCACGTCGATGGCCGGGAAATGGCCCTGGTCGGCCAGATCGCGGGTCAGGACGATATGCCCGTCGAGGATGGAGCGCACGCTGTCGGCGATGGGTTCGTTGAAGTCGTCGCCGTCGACCAGCACGGTGTAGATGCCGGTGATGCTGCCAAGGCCGTTTCTGCCGGCCCGCTCCAGGAGCTTGGGCAGCTGGGCGAAGACCGAGGGCGTGTAGCCGCGCGTGGTGGGCGGTTCGCCGGCGGCCAGACCGACCTCGCGGCCGGCCATGGCGAAGCGGGTGACGGAGTCCATCATGAGGATGACGTCGCTGCCCTCGTCGCGGAAAAATTCGGCCATGGCCGTGGCGGCGTAGGCGGCGCGCATGCGGATCAGCGGACTCTGGTCCGAGGTGGCCACCACCACCACCGACCGGGCCATGCCCTCGGGGCCGAGGTCCTTTTCAATGAATTCCCGCAGTTCGCGGCCGCGTTCGCCCACAAGCCCGATGACGTTGACGTCGGCCACGGTGTTGCGGGCGATCATGCCCATGAGCGTGGACTTGCCCACGCCCGAGCCGGCCATGATGCCCACGCGCTG
>DLGG01000065.1 GCA_002482565.1 Solidesulfovibrio magneticus | reverse complement strand
ACGACAAGGACCCGGCAGTCGGCCGGGGTGCGCTCCAGGGTCGCGGCCAGACAGGCGGCGGCGCGCTCGGACTTGCCGACGGCCGCGAAGATCACGGCGGTCTTGGCGGCGACGCGGGCTGCGGGCCGCGCCGGGGTCTCCCGGGGCCTTGCGGCGGCGGTCCGGAGATGGCCGTAAAGGATCTGGGCCAGTTCCCGGGCCCGTATTTCATAGGTGTGCCGGGCCAGGACGCGTTCCCGCAGCGGCTCCAGGGTTTGGCGGTACAAGTCTTCGTCGTCGAGATAGCGCCGCAGGATGTCGCGCAGGGTGTCCGGGGAGTCGTAGACGGGCAGCAGGTTGTCGAACACCTCGGCCGAGCCGGCGGCGCCGTTGGTGACGACCAGGGTTCCCGAGGCCAGGGCGTCGAAGACCCGGCTGTTGACCGAAGCCCAGGCCTTGGTGACGCTGTTGGCGTCGTCCACCAACATGCGGGACTGGTTGTAGACGCGGGCCATGGCATGGTAGGGGGCGAAGCCCTTGTAGTAGGCCTTGAACCGGGGATGGTTTTCCCAGTTCTTGCCGTACAGGGCAAAGCGCAGGCCGATGGCGGCCGGGTCGAGGTGTTCGATGTCCCGGGGGGCTTTCCAGTAGCTGCCGGTGAAGACGTAGTCGTAGAGCTTTTCCTCGGGTCTGGGGCGAAACCGGGCGGGATTGGCGGCGATGCGCAGCACCGGGCAGGCGAATCCGTGGTTTTCCAGGATGAAGTCGGCCGCCCGTTGGGACGAGCACAGGCGAATGTCCCACATGCCGAAGTGCGGTCGGCCGGCCCAGCGGTCGAACCAGTTGCGCATCCAGCAGATTTTGATCAGCCCGGCCGCCTTGGTCCCCAACCGGGACGGGTCGTAGTGGTCCGTCATGGCGATGACGGCGTTGGCGTCGCCCAGGTCGTACCATTGGGGTTCGGGGAGCCAGACCACGTCCCAGCGCAGCAGCTTGCGTAGGGCGCTCCCCAGTTCCAGGGCGGTGAAATAGTCGCCCACCGCCACCTCGGGGCCGGCCTCGGTAACGGCGAAGGCCACCTTGAAGGTCTGGGGATCACGGCTCATGGTCGGGGCGCTCCATGGTCACGGCGCGGCGTCGGCCGGTTTGACGGCAAAGGCGCAGGCGTAGTGCGTTTGCCCCCTGGCCGCCAGTTGCGCGTCGAAGTCCAGCAGCTCCTGCAGCAGGGGCGCGTCCTGGACCGGATCGAAGTTGGCGATGATGTCCTTGAGGGCGAGGTTGTAGACCACGCCGCCGGTCAGCAGGATTTGGGCGTCCGGGAAAACCCGGCCCAGGGCGGGCAGGATGTTGTCGCTGTCGGCGGCTTCCGACGGGTCCTGGGCCAGCATGCTTGCCAGGCTCGGCCGCGTCAGATCGACCGGGCACAGCCTTTCGGGATGCTCCGGATCGCGCAGCAGCCGCTCGGGCAGGCGTCGGCGGACCTGGCCGGCGATGGCAAGCTGTTCGTCGGGCCACTGAAACCGCGTGGCCCCGACAAAATCATCCATCACCAGATGGCCGCCGGGACGCAGCCGCTCCCGGCTCCAGGCCAGGGCGCGGTCCACGTCGAACATGTGGTGCAGGGCGTTGTTCCAGTAGACGAGGTCGTAGCCGTCGTCGAGATCCCGGGCCAGGGCATCCTGTTCGTGGAAATCGGCCCGGCCGGCCAGGCCGAGGCGCTCGGCCAGGGCTTGGCCCTGGGCGACGCGCCGGGAACTGATCTCGAACAAATCGAAATGCTCGACAATGCCCTTTTCCAGCAGGTTAAGCTCCTTGGACGCGCTGCCGCAGCCCACGGACAGGGCGCGGCCAAAGGGTCTTCCGCCGGTCGATTCGGACATGCGCCGGGCCAGACCGGCCCAGGGGCCCTCCAGCGGGCTGCCGCAGACCAGGGCGTTGATATGACGCAGCACGCCCGGATGCATCCACCAGCGGGTCCGGGGCCGGGTGACGGCCGTGGACCAATGCCGGGCCGTGGCCCGCAGGGCCTGGTCGGCGTCGGCCGGTTTGACGGACTTTGAGGGCGTTTTGCCGCCGTCCGTCTGGCCGGCGGCCGGCTTGCGGCACAGAAAGATCCGTTCGCTGCCAAGGCGCATGGTCTCGATGTCCTGGGGCGGGAAGACCTTGGCTGTTTCGACAAGGGTCACGGCGAATCCGGCATGGGCCAGGCGGTCCGTGATGTCCAGGCCGTAGTAGCGCACATGGTCGGCCTGGCCGTAACGTCGGGCGCGTTCGTCGGGATCGGTGACGGAGAGGTCCTCCTGGGTGACCGCGCCGGCAAGGGGCACCATGACGACGGCCAGGCCGTCGGGGACGAGCACCCGGAGCAGTTCCCGCATGGCCGCGCCGTCGTCGGGCACATGTTCCAGCACATGGGAGCAATACACGAGATCGAAGCTGGCGTCGGGAAACGGCAGATTGGTGATGTCCGCCCGCAGGCCGGCGCGCGGGTCCAGCAGATCCGCCGTCACGTAGCCTTTGCCGAGCAGTTGCCGGAACCGGGGCTCCAGGCAGGCCTCCGGCGCGAAATGGAGCAGCCGCAGGCCGGACAAGGCCAGGAGGTTGGTGCGGCGTTCCAGGAACAGCCACAAGGCCCGATGCCGTTCCAGGGAGGTGCAGTTGGGGCACAGGGCGCCGGGGCGCGGCGGTGTGCCGAAGGGCCGGAAACGTTCCAGCCGGCTGCGGCAAATAGGGCAGAAATACGGAGTTTTGCCGGGTTGTTCCGGTGCGGCGGCATTGGGTTCCCGGCCGGCTGGGGCGGGGGGGGCGCTTTTCGGGCCGCGCCCAAGCAGAAGGTCGGCCAGGGCGTCGTTGAGCTTGTCCAGGTCGAATTCCCGCAGCACCCGTTCCCTGGCGTTGGCGGCAAAGGTCGCCCGGATGGCCGGGTTTTTGAACAGCGCCCGCATGTAGCCGGCGATCTCGTCCACGTCGCGTTCGGCGGCCAGGAAGCCGGTCTCCCCGTGGACCACCAACTCCGGGATGCCGGCGTGGCGGGAGCTGATCACGGGCAGGCCCAGGGCCTGGGCCTCGATGAGGCTGACCGGCACGCCTTCCTGGTCGCCGTTGGAGGCCGTGACGCTGGTAAGCGCAAAGACGTCGGCCTGGGCCATCTCCTGGCGAACGGCATCGTTGGTCAGCTGCCCGAGGAAGCGGACCTTGTCCGCCGCGCCCAGCTCCCGGGCCAAGGCTTCCAGGGCCGGGGCCAGGGGACCGTAGCCGACGATGCGGTATTCGACGTCGAGGCCGGCCCGGGCCTTGGCAAAGGCGGCCAGGGCGTATTCCAGCCCCTTTTTTTCGACGAAGCGGGCCACGGTGAGCAGCCGCGTCGGCCGTCGGTCGCCCGGACGCGGGGTCGGGGCAAAGGCGGCGACATCCTTGCCGTAGTGGTGGACGACGAGCCTGTCCGGCGGGCAGCCGTGGCGGATGAGCGCGTCTTTCATGAACGCGCTTGGCGTGGTGATCCTGTCGGCCCGGGCAAACAGGGCAGCGTACACGTCCGCGCCCTTGATTCGCAGCGTGGCCGAACCGTCGTAGCCATGGAAGGACACCACCGTGAACAGGTTCGGACAGGCCGCGAAAAGCGGCGCGAACTTGTCGAAATTGGGGCCGAAATGGATTTGGACGGCGGCGACGTCGTCCAGCGGGGCGAGCTGGTTGGTCCGCAAAAACGCCTGGGTCCATCGGGCCGGATCGGCCCGCAGCGCTTCGGGCGGCAGGACCACGTAGCGGGTGGCCTCAAGCAGGCCGTAACGGCGGGCCTTGTCGTGCACGACCGGCTCGTCCAGGCGCTGCAGGGACCAGTGCTCCACAGCCAGCCCCCGGTCGATGAGGCCCGTGATTTGTTCCAGGATGAACGTCTGGGACAGAACCGGAAACTGGTCGGTGATCACGATGACGCGCGGGCCGGCGGCCGGCGGCGTTTGGGCGGCCCGGGGCGCGGCTGCCCGGGCCGTGCCGGCCAGGCCGGTGATCATGGGATTGCGGGAAAAGTCCGTGGGCACGACGTCGGTGCGCACCAGTTCGGTGTAAAAGGGAAACAGTTCCTTGGTCAGCCTGGCCCGGTCCTGGTCGGCCATGGGGGCCCGGCGCAGCCACAGGCCGAGCATCTGGGCCAGGGAGGCGTTCCAGCCGCCCAGGGCCTCGACGCGCGCGTCCTCGAAGCCGGCCTCCTCCAGCAGGCGTTGGAGGGCGTAGGGCGTGTACCGGTAGTGGTCGTGGGGCGCGTCGTGGATGGGCCAGAGAAACGGGGTGGTGAAAAACAGGACGCCGCCCGGACGCAGGACCCGCCGGATCTCCCGCAGCACGGGCAGCGGATCGGGGCAATGCTCCAGCACTTCGGTGGCCATGGCGCTGTCCACGCTGGCGTCGGGCAGGGGGATGGCCCGGCCGTCCCAGGTCAGGTCCGGCCGGCGGCGTTCGGCGTACTTGCCCGAGGCGAAGTCCAGGCCGATATAGCGGGCAATGGCCGGATTGCGGCCCAGAATGTGATCCCGATAGGGCATCTGGCCGCAGCCGACGTCGAGCAGGACGCCGGAAAACAGGGGGATGGCCTGTTCGAGGCGCTGCAAAATGCCCTTGCGCACCAGATGCAGATCGGCGAACTCCGGCGACAGCGGGGGGGCAAGAAAAGGATCGGACACGAGCTCGTTGCGCATCTTGGCCGCCTGGGCGTTGTCCGGAAAATGCCGCAACTCTTCCTCCAGGGCCTGCCGGGCCTTGGGGAGGTCGTTGACGTGCAGGAAAAACCGGGCGCGCACGACGTCCATGTCGCGCAGCCGGGCCTGACGTCGGCTGAGCGCGTCGATCAGCTTGCAGGCGTCCTCGTGGCGGCCGACCAGGGACTTGGCCATGGCCTTGGCGAAAAGCGTCTCATTGCTCAACGCGTCCAGGGGATCGGCGGGGGTCCAGCGGCCGGAAGGCAGCTTGCGCAGCCTCCAGCCGAATAGCGCGGCGATTTCCTCGGGCTGTTTCTTGTGCTCCTCGCCGAGTTCCCGGCGGGCCCATGCTTCATGCAGGCCGGCCTCGCGGGGCTCCAGGCAGAAAAACGGGCATTTGGTCCGGAACTCCTCAATCTGGCCGCGCTGCTTCATGGATTTGGCCAGATCCGGATAGCGCTTGTAATGGGGATGCGTCTCCAGTTCCGCTTCCAGTGTCTCGCATTCGGGGCCGCTGAAGGACATCTTGCAGCCGCAGTAGGCCGCATAGGCGAAATGGGAACCGGGATTGTTGCTTGTTGCGAACTCGAACTGGCGCATGAGCAGCTGCACGCGGGCCAGGGCGTGCTTGTCAAAGGACCAAGCCCCGGCGATCCAGGGGATGCCAGCTTTTTCAAAGGCCGGAATCCAGTTGCCGCGTCGAACGTCCTCGTAGCCGATGGAGGCGACGACAAGGGAAAATTGTTCGCGGAGCTGCTGGATGTAGTCGACGTAACGGTGGGTTTCGTCATGGATGGTCAGCGACGTGCAACAGGTGGTGTGCATCGGAAAGACGAGCAGGCTGTCGGGAATCCTGGGGACGTCGGCTATCCTGGGGTACAAAAACGGTACGCCCACGGCGGTGGCGTTGGGGAAGCCGTGTTGTTTGAGGAAGGTTTCGTGGGTTTTCGAGCCAACCAGATTGTTGACGTTTTTCAATGGCAAATCGACCAGTTCTTCCGGCAGCTTGACCTCGGACCATGTCCAGAAGTGGACCCAGGTCGCCCGGCCGTGCAGGACGGCGGGCAGCCCCAACTGGTCGGCGATGCAGTTGCTCGCGCCGTAGAAGTCGATCTCGCCGTTTGCTCTGTCGTGGTATTCGATGGGCGGCAGCCGATCGACGAGGTGTTGGATTTGCTGTCGCAGAGCAGGCGAGTCGGTGGCCTGCCGGATGGTTTCGGTAAAGGGCATGGGCTTTCCCTGGTTTTTTGCGCGAGGCTTGAGTGCGGGGTTGGCCGAAAGCGCGTGACGCCTCCGCTGCGTCCGATCAGCCCCTGCTGGCCAAGGCCCGGGTCAGGGCATCGACCACGCGACGGACGTCGTCCGGGGTCATGGCCGGAAAAAGCGGCAGCGTGAGGATTTCCTCGGCTGCGGCCTCGGCCACGGGGCACAGTCCGGGGCCAAGGCCGAAGCGTTCCCGATAAAAGGGGTGCAGATGCACCGGAAGATAATGGACGTTGACCCCGATGCCCTGGTCCCGCATGGCCCGGAACACGGCGTCGCGGTCCGGGACCCGGACCACATAGAGATGGCGGGCGTGCTCGCGGTCCTCGGCGGTTTCCAGTGGGCGGGCGGGGGTGCCGGCCAGCAGGCGGTCGTACAGCCCGGCCAGTTCGCGCCGGGCTTCAAGCCACCCGGGCAGCCGGGCCAGCTGGCTTTCGCCCAGGGCGCAGGCCATGTCGGGGAGGCGGTAATTGAAGCCGAGCATGGTCATGGCGTAGCGCCAGGAGCCGGCCTGTTCGCGTTGGCGGAAATCCTGGTCGATGCCGTGGTTGCGCAGGGTACGCATCCTGCGGTCCAGTTCCGGATCGTCGGTCAGGGCCATGCCGCCCTCGCCGGTGGTGATGTGCTTGACCGGGTGGAAACTCAGCGTCGTGACGTCGGCCAGCCGGCCGACGTCACGGCCCTTGTAGCGGCCCCCCAGGGCGTGGCAGGCGTCGGCGACAAGCGCCAGGCCGTGTCGGTCGGCCAGCCGGCGCAGGGCGTCCCAGTCGCAGGGCTGGCCGGCGTAATCCACGGCGATGATCACCTTGGTCCGTGGGGTGATGGCCCGCTCGGCGGCGGCGGGATCGAGCAGCAGGCTTTCGGGCAGCACGTCGGCGAAGACCGGGACGGCCCCGCAGTAAACGACGCTGTTGGCCGTGGCCGCGAAGGTCAGAGGCGACGTCACCGCTTCGTCTCCCGGGCCAAGGCCCAGGGCCGCCGCCGCAACATGCAGGGCCGCCGTGCCGCTGTTGACGGCCACGGCCCGGGCCGCGCCGGTGAAGCGGGCCACGGCCGCCTCGAAGCTGGCCACGGCCGGGCCGGTGGTCAGCCAGCCGGAGCCCAGCACGGCCTCCACGGCCGCGATGTCGGTTTCGTCAATATCCTGGCGTCCGTAGGGGAGGAAGGCGGAAGCGCCGGGAGCGTCGTGCTGTTGCCGGCTCATGGGCGAAACCTCCAGAGGCGGACGTTTGGCGGATTCATCGGGCGTCGTTGTCGAGAACGAGGTTGCGCGTCAGTTCGGCCAGTTCCTCGTAGCGCAGTTTCCAGGCGTTGGAGCCGGAGCTGTATTCGAAATCCTCCGGCACAGCCGTTCCGGCCGGCGCTTTGGTTGGGCTGGCAAAATATTCGAACGGCGGCCGGATAAGGAACCGGTCCCCCTGTTCCAGGGTGTTGCGGGCCTCGTCGCGGGAGATGAGCAGCTCATGGAGCTTTTCACCCGGCCTGATGCCGATCACCTCGGTGCGGCACTCGGGGGCCAGGCCCTGGGCCAGATCCAGAATGCTCATGCTGGGCAGCTTGGGGACAAACACCTCGCCGCCGCCCATGTTCGCCAGACAGGAGATGACGAAGCGCACGCTTTGTTCCAGGGTGATCCAGAAGCGGGTCATGCGGGGATCGGTGATGGTCAGCACGCCCTTGGGCCGCATTTTGAGGAACAGCGGCACCACGCTGCCCCGGCTGCCCACCACGTTGCCGTAACGCACCACGGCCAGGCGCAGCTTTTGCCAGCCCACGTAGGAATTGCCCGCGATGAAGAGTTTTTCCATGCACAGCTTGGTGGCGCCGTAGAGATTGGCCGGGCTCACGGCCTTGTCGGTGGACAGGGCGAGCACCTTTTCAACGTCGCGCGCGATGGCCGCCGTGATGACGTTCTGGGAGCCGATGATGTTGGTGCGAACGGCCTCGAAGGGATTGTACTCGGCTGTGGGCACGATCTTGAGCGCGGCGGCGTGGATGACGATGTCCACGCCCATAAAGGCCAGGGAAAGCCGTTCCAGGTCGCGCACATCGCCGACGAAATAGCGCATGCAGGGATAGCGGCTGGCCGGGAAGGTCTGCTGCATTTCCCATTGCTTCATCTCGTCGCGCGAGAAAATGATGATCTTGCGAGGCTCGTGTTCACGCAGCAGGATTTCCGTAAGCTTTTTGCCGAACGATCCCGTGCCGCCGGTGATCAGGATGGTTTTGCCCTTGAGCATTCGCGGATACCTTGTCCTGGAGGACTACAGTTTGTGTTTTTCGCGGAACTGCCAAGTGCTAATGCAAAAAACAGTCCGGTGCAAGCCGTCAACGGCCCGGGGCGCGGTCAACGGCGCGACGTCGCGCGGCGAGGTCCGGGGCGGGGCCAAGGAAGCCGCGGCGTCGCGCCTTTTGAACACGGTGTGTGATTTTTTAAGAAATGCATTGTCGTGCACAGGGGCGGCAAATGGAGTCCGGGCCGGACATGTTGCGGGAGCCGGACAAGTCTGCCTTGGCTGCCCGCCTCGGGAGCCAAGGCGGGCACGCGCCGGGGGCGGGCCGGGTCGCGCCGGCTTGCGTCCGCATCCGTCCGGGGCGCGGCGCAAGTCCCCCGACGGCGGGTCTGGACGCAAATTTGCATATCTTTTGCGGCGAGGCATAAATGGCGCAAGCGCCAGGCGCGGCGCAGCGGACGCTTCACCTGGCCGCGGTACGCGTTGGCGGCGCGACGGCCGGCAACACGCCGGCATCGACAAGGAGAACGGCATGCTCAGGATCGGACTGAACGGGTTCGGACGAATCGGCAGGACGTTGACGCGCATCCTGCGTCAAAATGATGACCTTGAGTTGGTCATGATCAACGATATCAATCCGATCGTCGAAAACATGGCGTATCTTTTGCGCTACGACTCGACGTACGGCAAGTTCGACGGCACGGTGGAGGCGGGGCCCGGCCGCATGACCATCGACGGCAAGGCCGTGGCCTACGTTTCCGAGGCCTGCATCGAGAACGCGCCTTGGGCCGAGGCGGGGGTGGATGTGTTGATCGATGCCTCGGGCGTGTCCCGCAACGTCGCCGGGGCGCGGAAACTGACCGAAGACGGCAAGGTGGCCAAGGTGGTGGTGACCCATTCGTCGGATCAGGTGGACCAGGAAATCGTCATGGGCGTCAACGACGCCGTCCTGTCCCCGGCCGACAAGGTGGTCTCCAACAGCATCTGCGACGCCAACGCCATCGCCCATGTCCTGCACTGGATCGACGAGCGCTATGGCATCGTCTCCGGCTCGGTGACCACGCTGCATCCTTGGCTTTCCTACCAAAATCTCACCGACGGCCCGTCCATTTCCCAGAGTTCTCCGGGCTGCGTCTGGAACGATTTCGCCCTTGGCCGGGCCAGCTGCGGCTGCGTCATTCCCAAGGACACCACGGCGGTCGCCGCCGTGGAGAAGATCCTCCCCGGCGTCAGGGGCAAGCTCCATGCCTTCTCCTACCGCATCCCCACCGATGTGGTGGCCAGCTCCGACATCGTGCTGTGGACCCGGCAGACCCCCGCGCCCGAGGCGTTCCTCGACTTCCTCGGCGAGCGCGTGGCTCGTTCGCCTTACGTGCGCGCCAACGTGGAATCCCTCGTTTCCCAGGACTATGAACGAGAGTCCGTCAGCGCGGTCATTGACATGCAGTGGACCCGAATGTTCAACGGCGCCATGAAGCTCATTCTCTGGTACGACAACGAGTGGGGCTACAGCAGCCGCGTCCTGGATTTGGCCAGGCGCGTCGGCGAACTGCGATGAAGGCCGTTTTTCTCGATCTCGACGGGGTGATCGTGGACTCCATTCGGGAGTGCTGCGAGGTGTCCCTGCTGACGTATTGGGGATTTGGACCGCTGCCGGAGTCCGGGGACGCCTGCCGCCGGCTTTTCCGTGCCGCCAGGGGGCTTGTCGGGCCGGCCAGGGAATTCCTGTTTTTGCAGGACGCCGTGGCCGTTTGCCTGGCTGATCCCGCCGCGAGCCTGGCCGAGGCCTTCAAGGCGGCCAAGCACGGACGCGATCCTGGCGAGGTCGACCGTTTCGAAGCCCTGTTCTTCGCCTGCCGGGCTTTTTTGCGGCGCGACGCGGCGCGCTGGTTCGGGCTGCATGCGCTGACGGCCTTCGGACAATCCCTGGTCGGGCGCGATCTGCCGCGCCATTACATCGTCACCACCAAGGACGAGGAATCCGCCCGGCTGCTGCTGGGCCATTTCGGGATAACCGTCGCGGACGTCTTTGGCCGCGACGACTTCAAGCGCTACGGCGACAAGGGCGCGCTGATCGCCGCCGTCATGGACGAGCACGGCTATGACGAGGCGGAATTCGTTGACGACAACCAAGACCACCTGGACGCCGTGAAGGACCCGAGAGTCCGCCTCGTCTTCGCGGATTGGGGCTACGGCGGCCTGCTTGGGCAACCGGCCGACAAAGGGGGAGAAGCATGAATATCGGGCTGGTCATCGGCAAGAAAAACAGCATGGGCGTGCCCGGCAAGAACCTGCGGCCGGTGCTTGGCCGCCCGGCGGCGGAATACGCCTTCATCGCCGGCAGCCGCGCCGACATTGATCGACTCTACGTTTCCACCGACGACGAGGCCATCGCCGCCATAGGGGCGCGCTACGGGGCCGCCCATATCATGCGGCCGGCGGAACTGGCCACCCCCGACGCCCTGACCGAGGACGCCCTGCTTCATGCCTGGGACCACATCCGCAAGGATCTCGGCGACACGGACATCTCGACCATCACCTTGTTGTTTTGCAACAATCCGGCCATCAACGTGGATCTGCTCAACGAAGCCATCCATTTTCTGAACGCCTCGGACGAGTTCGATTCCTGCTTTTCCGTGGCCAAATACGACATGTTCAGCCCGGCCCGGGCCAGACGCCTGGAGTCCGACGGCGAGATCCGGCCGTTTGTCGATCTGTCGCTGATGCAAAACGTCTCCTCGATCCGCGACGCCCAGGGCAGCGTGTATTTCTGCGATCTCTCCATCCAGGTCATGAAGCCCGTGTGCTTTGACCGCATGGACGAAGGGCAGCTGCCCTTCAAGTGGCAGGGCCGGCGCTCCAAGGCCGTCGTCACGGACTTCGGCTTCGACATCGACAGCGAATGGCAGTTCGTGGTCATCGAATACTGGCTGCGCAGCCATGGCTTCACTGAGCACGACATTCCCTGGGGGAGCGCCCATGCTGCGCCCTAACTTCATGAAGGAAAAACTCGACCGGGGCGAGGCCGTCATCGGCTCCTGGGCGATGATTCCTTCGCCGGTCACGGCGGAAATACTCGCCGTCGCCGGCCTGGATTTCGTCATCATCGACGCCGAGCACGGCCCCATCGGCTACGAGACCGCCCAGACCATGGCCATGGCCTGCGAGGCCAGACAGGTTTCTCCCGTCATGCGCGTGGGCGGGGTGAACGCCGACGCCATGCAGCGCGCCCTGGACCTCGGCGTGCACGCGGTGCAGATACCCAATGTCGATACCCTCGCCCTGGCCCGCGACGTGGTGCGCTTCGCCAAGTACCCGCCCGAAGGCGAACGCGGCTTTTCGCCCTTCACCCGGGCCGGCGGCTACAGCCGGGAAAACGCCTGCAGGCTTACCGCCGCGGCCAACGCCAACACCCTTGTCGGCATCAATGTCGAGGGCAAGGCGGTCCTGGACGAGATCGACGCCATCCTGGACCTGCCCGGCCTGGACCTGGTGTTCGTCGGTCTCTACGACCTCTCCAAATCCCTGGGCGTGCCCGGCCAGGTGGAGCATCCCGAGGTGCGGCGCTTGCTGGCGACGCTGTCGGAGAAGATCAACGCCGCCGGCAAGGTGGCCGGGACCATCGCCTCCAAGAAGGAGGACATCGGACCCTGCCTGGACCTGGGCGTGCGCTATCTCCTGTACCTCGTGGACTGCGAGGTCCTGCGCCAGGGGTACGCCGACGCTTGCAACATTTTCAAAGAGGCCTGCCGTGGGTAGCGTTTACATCACCGACTACATCGACAATCCCGACGTGGAACGGGCCATCCTCGGCCCGCGCCTGGGCCAGGCCCTGGACCACGACACCAGCGTGCTGCTGGTGTGGCACCAGCGCGTGGACGACGCCTATCTGGACCGGGCGCCCAACCTCAAGGGCGTGGTGCGTTACGGCGTGGGCATCGACAACGTGGACGTCGAGGCCTGCCGCCGCCGGGGCATCGTTTTCTGCAACACGCCGGACTACGGCACCGACGAGGTCAGCGACACGGCCTTGTGCATGATTCTCAACATCATGCGCGGCGTCACCCGCTATGACCACCTGTGCCGGGGCTTTGGCCCCACCTGGCAGGAAAACGTCCTGGGTCCGTTGCGGCGCGGCTCGCGCCAGACCCTGGGCGTCATCGGCGCGGGGCGCATCGGCGGGCTGGTGGCCCTCAAGGCCCGGGCGCTCAAGATCCCGACGACGATTTTCGACCCCTACCGCGACGCCGGCTACGAGAAGCTGCTTGGCGTCGAGCGCGCCGATTCCCTGGAAGAGCTGCTCGGCGCGGCCGACGTCATCGCCATCCACACGCCCCTGACCCCGGAAACAGAAAACATGGTCGATGCGCGGTTTATCGCGGCCATGAAGCCGGGCGCGTCCCTGGTCAACACCGCCCGGGGAAGGATCGTGGCTGATCTGGATTTGTTCTACGAGCCTTTGCGCTCGGGCGCCGTGACCTGCCTGGGGCTCGACGTGCTGCCCATGGAGCCGCCCGCTCCCGGCCGGCTCATCGAGGCCTGGCGGAACCGCGAATCCTGGCTCGACGGCCGGGTGGTCATCAACCCGCATACCTCCTACTACTCCCGGGAGGCCGCCGAGGAGATGCGCAGCAAGGCCGCCCGAAACGCCTTGAGAATCCTTGAGGAACGTGCTCCGTTGAACCGCATCGTCTAAAGCCGATGCAGGGAGATGCGAGGTCCGCATGAAGGTTCTGGCCCTATTTTCCAGCTCCATCGGGGAAATCGACTGGATATTGCCCGTGCTGGTGGTGCTCAAACGGGATTACGGGGCCGAAATCGTGGCCTGCTTTCACTCCCCCCAGCTGTACGCCAAGCTCGGGCAGAACCCCTTTCTGGCCCAGGTGCTGCGCGAAACGGCCGAGATACAGCTCGAACCCAGGCGGCATCCGTTGCAGGTCCACGCGCCCGAGTCCTTTGACGTGCTGCTCAAGGACGATACGGGCGACGGGTTCATGCCCCAGCGGGCCGCCTACGTGGAGGCCTGCTCCCGGGCCAAGAACGTGGTGTTTCCCTGCAGCGGCGTGATTTACGGGCTGGACGGGGACACGCCTGCCTACATCAGGGGCGTGGAGAGCCGGGTGGCCCGGACCATGGGTTTTACCGCCCCGCCGGTCTGGGGCCGTAGCGACCTGTGCCTGTGCGGCAGCGCCAACGACATCCCCGTCCTGGCGACGCGCTATGCACCGGAAACCATCCGGGCCGTGGGCTTTCCCCGTTACGACGAATGGTGGCTGAGCCGGCTCCTCGACGAGGCTCAGGCCAGGCTCGGGCCGGAGCGGGAGTTTCTGGCCGGCCGCGCGGGGGTGCTGTTTATCATCCGCGGGCCGCACCGCCTCTACCTGGCCCCCGAAGATTACGACCAGCTCATGCGCTCCTTTTGCGCGGCCGTCATGGACACGCCCGGGACGGTCGCGATCATTAAGCCCCATCCCCGGCAATCCGTCGAGGAACTGGTCCGATTCCTGGAAGCCTACCCCAAGGATCGCTTCCGGGTTTCCGAGCAGCCGATCATGGCCCTTGCTTCCGTCGTGCCGGGCGTGGTTTCCATGTTCTCCTCGGGCGTCATGGACGCCCTGCGGGTGGGCAAGCCCACCATGGAATTTTTCCTCTACCCCCGGGACGGTCGGATCTGCCTGGAGTATCGGGCCCGGGAGGACGGCGCTTTCGAGTCCGTGTATTGCCGGTTGGGGTTGGTGGAGACCACTTTCCGGCGCAGCCGGTTGCAGGCGTTTCTGGCGGCCGTGGCCGCCGGCGTCCCGGACGCCGGGGCCCTGGAAAAGGGACGCCAGGCCCTGCGCCGGGTGGCCCATCAGGACGATGAGGCCTCGGCCAGGGCCGCTGCCTGCATTGCGGCGGCGGCCGGCGGCAAGCCTTATTGAACGCCTGCGGGCACACACATTTAGCGGCGCGCCCGGCGCGCGGAGGTGAGGCGATGCAGGCCAATGAACAAACCCAGGCCTGGCAGGGCGAATTCGGCACGGCCTACACCGAGCGCAACCAGGTGGACTGGGCGTCCAGGCTTCCCGCGTTCCGGTCGGTTTTCGAGGGGTTGCCCATCGCCAGCGCCCTGGAGGTGGGCTGCAACAAGGGGCACAACCTCATGGCCCTGGCCCGGGTGCTGCCGGGGTTGGCCGTCCACGGCCTGGACCTCAACCCCCATGCCCTCGACGTCGCCCGGGAGCGCCTGCCTGGGGGCGCGTTCGCCCTGGGCGGAGCCGACGCCCTGCCTTTTCCCGACGCCAGCCTGGATCTGTGCTTCACGGTGGGCGTGCTCATCCACATCCCGCCGGCCTCCCTGGACCGGTGCCTTGAGGAAATCTGCCGGGTGAGCCGACGCTATGTTTTCTGCGCCGAGTATTTCGCCGGCAAGGACACGGAGATCCCTTACCGAGGGCGTGCCAACCTGCTGTGGAAGCGGGACTTCCTGGGGCATTACCAGCGGATTTGTCCGGGCCTTTCCTTGGTGCGGCAGGATTTCTGGGGACCTGCCCAGTGCTTTGACGACGTGACGTGCTGGCTGCTGGAGAAGCCGGCATGAGAAGCGCCCCGGCCCTCGTCCAGGCCCGCAAGGGCAACTCCCGGCCGGCCGGGAACGAACCGGAACCCAGGGCCGCCGCCAGCCATGTGTCCCCAAAGCCCCTTGGCGCCTGAACGCCCCGGCCCTCCCGGCACGATCCTTTGCCGCGTCGATTGCGGTCCGGCCGTCGGCTCCGGCCACGTCATGCGTTGTCTGGCCCTGGCGCAGGCCTGGCGGACCCTTGGCGGCGAGGCCGTGTTCCTGTTTTCCCGGCCCGATCCGGTGCTTCGGGCCGTCCTGGCCGGGCGGGGGGTGGCCGGCGTCGCCCTGGCCGGGCCGGACGCCGGGCGGCATGACATCGAGGAAACGCTGGCCCTGGCGTGCCGTACGGCGGCGTCCTGGATCGTGCTCGACGGTTACCGGTTCGGGGCGGACTGGACGGCGCGTCTGGCCGCGTCCGCCGCGGCGCGTGTGTTGGTGGTGGACGATCTGGCCCGGGAGCCGGCCTACCGGGCCGATTTGCTGCTTAACCACAACCCCTGGGCCGAGGCGTCGCTCTATGCGGGCCGGATTGCGCCCGGGGCCGTGCTGGCCGGGCCGGAGTACACGCTGCTGCGCCCGGAATTTCTGGCACAGCGCCGCCAAGGGCAGGCCGTGGCCGCCTCGGCTTCGCGCCTGCTCGTCACTTTCGGGGCCACGGGCGGCAGCGGCCTCGTCGAAAAAACCCTCAAGGCCCTGGAGTCTCCGGCCCTAGGCGGTCTGGAGACGCGGTTTGTGGCCGGCCATTTGCGCCGCGACGGTCTGGCGCTGGATGTCGCCGGCCTCAAGCGGCGTTTGGGGCTTCGCGTCCTGGAGCATGTCGACGACATGGCCGAGGTCATGGCCTGGGCCGACCTGGCCCTGGCCTCGGCCGGCTCCACCGCCTGGGAGCTTATGCTTCTCGGGGTTCCGTCGCTGCTGACGGTGATCGCGGACAACCAGCTTGGGGTGGCGCAGTATGCCGCGTCCGTCGGCGCGGCCCGCAATCTGGGCCGCCAGGAAGTTCTCGACGCCCCGCGCCTGGCTGCCGCCCTGACCGCTCTGGCTGGGGACGCGCAGGCCAGGCAGGCAATGCGGCTGGCCGGGCAGGGCCGCCTGGACGGCCAGGGCGCGTTGCGCACGGCCCGCCGGATGCTTGCGATCGCGGCCTGAATCCTGCAAGGACAGCGTTAAGCGTCAAAATTTTCGAGGTGGCGGCGGTGAGCACCAAGGGCAGAAGCATTCATATCGGCGGCAGAGCCATCGGGCCGGGACGGCCCGTTTACGTCATTGCGGAGATGTCGGCCAACCACGGCGGCAGCTTCGAGAGAGCGGCGGCCATCGTGGAGGCGGCGGCCCGGGCCGGCGCGGACGCGATCAAACTGCAGACCTACACCCCGGACACCTTGACCATCGACTGCGCCTCGCCGCTGTTTCGCATAACGGATGGCCCCTGGGAAGGCCGGTACCTTTACGATCTTTACCGCGAGGCGGCCATGCCCTGGGAGTGGCAGCCCCGGTTGCTGGAGCTGGCGTCCAGCCTCGGCATGGACCTTTTTTCCACGCCCTTCGACGAAACGGCCGTGGCGTTTCTGGAGGCCATGCACGTGCCGGCCTTCAAGATCGCCTCCTTTGAGCTGACGGACATCGCCTTGCTGCGGCGCGTGGCCGCCACGGGCAAACCGGTGCTGCTTTCCACGGGCATGGCTTGCAGGGAGGAAATCGCCGAAGCCGTGGCCGTCTTGCGCCAGGGCGGCTGCGCCGAAGTGGCCTTGCTCAAGTGCACCAGCGCCTATCCCGCTCCGCCGGAAGCCATGAACGTGCGGCGCATGGCGCGGTTGGCCGAGGAGTTTTCGGTTCCCGTGGGGCTTTCCGACCACTCCTTGGGGCCGGAGGCCGCCCTGGCGGCCGTGGCCCTTGGCGGCTGCATCATCGAGAAGCATTTCACGCTCCAGGAAAACGACGGCGGCCCTGACGCCGCGTTTTCCCTGGCCCCCGATGCATTCGCCTCGCTGGTGCGCGCCATCCGCCGGATGGAGACGGTGCTGGGTTCGGGCGAACCCGAGGCCGCGCCCCAGGAGGCCGGCTGCAAGGCGCTGCGGCGTTCGTTGTTCGTGGTGAGCGACATGCGGGCCGGCGACGTCTTTACCGTCGCCAACGTCCGTTCCATCCGGCCGGCCCATGGGCTCCCCACCCGCTATCTCGACGACGTGCTGGGACGGCGGGCCGCGTGCGACATCGCCCGGGGCGTTCCCTTGCGTTGGGACATGGTGGCCGGCATATGAAACGGGTGGCGATCATCGATTACGGCATGGGCAACCTCGTGTCCGTCGTCAACGCCGTCAACGCCCTGGGCGTCGAAGCGTTGGTGGCCGATTCGCCTGCGGATCTGGGCCGGGCCAGCCACATCGTGCTGCCCGGTGTGGGCGCTTTCGCCGACGCCATGCGCAACCTTGGCGACCGGGGCTGGATACCCGCCCTGGAGGAGGCGGCCCTTGGCCAGGGCAAGCCGTTTCTGGGCATCTGCCTGGGAATGCAGTTGCTGGCCGCAACGGGCATGGAGCACGGCGAGCACAAGGGACTGGGCTGGATCAAGGGCCGGGTGGAACGCCTTGTCCCCCAGGGGGAGGGCCTGCGTGTGCCGCATGTCGGCTGGAACGCGGTGCATCCCGTGCCGGGCGCTGGCGACGGCCTGTTTCACGGCCTGGCCGACGGGGAGGACTTCTATTTCGTGCACAGCTACGCCTTTGTTCCCGAGGATCCGGCCCACTGCGCCGCCGTGTGCGACCATGGCGGCCTTTTTTGCGCGGCGGTGGCCAGCGGCCGGGTGTTCGGCACGCAGTTTCATCCGGAAAAGAGCCAGCGCGCAGGTTGGCGCGTGCTCGCCAATTTCCTTGGTTGAAAGGCTGGCCCGCCATGCTCAAGAACCGTCTCATCCCCGTGTTGTTGCTCAAGGACGGCCTGCTGGTACGCAGCGAGGGCTTCTCCTATCACCAAATCATTGGCGACCCCCTGCACGAGGTGCGCCGCCTCTCCGAATGGAATGTGGACGAGCTCCTGTACATCGACATCTCCCGGGGCGACGTCTACGACCAGCGCCGCGACGACACCCTGCACGGCACCCTGGCCACGCCGCTGGACATCCTCGACGCGGTCAGCCGCTGCTGCTTCATGCCCCTGACCTGGGGCGGACGGATCGTCTCGGTGGCCGACATGCGCCGCTTCATCAGCCGGGGCGCCGACAAGATCACCATCAACAGCGCGGCGTTTCGCACGCCCGAACTCATCGGACAGGGCGCGGCCATGTTCGGCAGCCAGGCCATCGTGGTCAGCATCGACGCCAAGCGCGTCGGCAACGGCTACGGCGTGTTCCTCGACGGCGGCCGGACCGAGGCCGGGGCCGATCCCGCCGACTGGGCCGCCGAGGCGGAGCGCCTGGGGGCCGGCGAGATTTTTTTGCAAAGCATCGACCGCGACGGCACGGGCGAAGGCTACGACCTCGACCTCATCGCCCGGGTGGCTCAGGCCACCAGCATCCCGGTGATCGCCTGCGGCGGCGTGGGCGACTTTTCCGATTACGCCGAAGGCATCCGGGCCGGCGCTTCGGCCGTGGCTGCGGCCAACATTTGGCATTTCAAGGAATTGGCGGATTCCCTGGGCAAAAAAGCCCTGCTGCGCGCCGGCGTCGCGGTCCGCCCCGGACGCACCTGAACCGTGCGCCCTGGCAAAGCCCGGCGTCGCCTCAAGGAGAAACCATGCGCAAGATCCAATACTGCACCCGATGCGTCGCTCCCAGCAACGCCGCCACGCCCGTGGTTTTCAATGAAGACGGCGTCTGCTCGGCCTGCGTGGTGTCGCAGCAACAATATCGTATTGACTGGGATCGTCGCCGAAAAATGCTTTTCAATCTGGTCGACGAGTATCGCAGTGAGAGCAACTATGACATCGTGGTGCCGGTCAGCGGTGGCAAGGACAGCTATTTTCAAACCCATGTCGCCAAAAACGTGCTGGGACTCAAGCCGCTGCTCGTCACCTATCACGGCAACAACTATCTTCCCGAAGGCGAATATAATCTTTACCGTATGCGCGAGGTCTTCGACTGCGATCACGTGATCGTCAGGCCTTCGGTGGATGTCCTGGTCAAGATGAACCGCATCGGCTTCAAGCTCCAAGGCGACATGAACTGGCACGCCCACTGCGGCATCTTCACCGTGCCCATCCAGGTGGCGGCGCGCTATAAGGTGCCGCTGATTCTGTGGGGCGAGCAGGGCTTCATGGACGTGGGCGGCATGTATTCCTACAACGACTTCATCGAGTTCACGGCCAAGTTCCGCAAGGAGCACGCCCTGCGCGGCTACGATTGGGACAACTTCACCGACCAGGGTCTGGAGGCCCTGGGACGCGGCGAACTCAAGGAAGGGCTTCGGGCCAAGGATTTGCTCTGGGCCGTCTACCCGAGCGACGAGGAACTCGCCCAGATCGGCGTTCGGGGCATCTACCTGTCCAACTACATGCCCTGGGAAGCCAACGCCCATGTCCCGCTGGTCAAGGAACGCTACGGCTGGCAGGAGGCCCGCCAGCCCTTTCAACGCACCTACCGCCGCATGTCCAACCTCGACGACATGCACGAAAACGGCATCCACGACTATCTCAAGTTCGTCAAATTCGGCTACGGCCGGGGGACCGACCATGCCTGCAAGGACATCCGCGCCGGCCTCATGACCCGGGAGCAGGGCATCGAGATGGTGCGCCGCTACGACCACGTCAAGCCCGACAGGGATCTCTCGCGCTGGCTGGAATACGTGGGCATGACCGAGGAGGAGTTCGACCGCACCTGCGACTCTTTCCGCGACAAGCGCGTCTGGTGGGTCGAGCAGGGCCAATGGTGGAAGGACACCTTGTGGGGCGGCCCCCAGCCTTTCGGGCCGGCCCCGGACGGGTCAGGGTCATGAGCGCCTCCCTCAAGGAACGCGTCAGACAGTCGGCCGTGGCCGAAGACCTGGGCCTGACGCCGGCGTTTCCCCGCAACATCCTTTTCGAGCTGACAAACGCCTGCAACCACGCCTGCCGGTTCTGCTACAACCACGCCATGCGCCGGCGGATCGGGCGAATGGACTGGAAGCTCTACCAGCGCCTCATCGCCGAGGCCGCCGCCCTGGGAGCCCGGGAGGCGGGCTTCGCCACCACGGGCGAACCCTTTGCCAGCCCCATGGTTTTCGACGCCATCGCCGAGGCCAAACGCGTAGGGATCGACTACACCTACCTCTCCACCAACGGCGCCCTGCTCGACGCGGCCAAGATCGAGCGGCTTTTCGACAGCGGTTTGGACAGCATCAAGTTCTCCATCAATGCCGGCAATCGGGAATCCTACCAGCGCATCCACGGCCGCGACGATTTCGACCATGTCCTGGCCATGGTCCGCCTGATCGACAGCCTGCGCAAGGCGCGGGGCCGGGACATGAAGCTTTTTTGCACAACCGTCCTGACCGACGAGACCAGGGGCGAGGAAGAGGCCTTGCGCCGGCTTGTGGGCGATTGCTTCGACGACATGCTTTTTGCCACGGAGACCGGGGCCACGGGGCCGACGAACTCCTGCTTCTACGAGTTGCCCTGCCCCCTGCCGTTTAACCGGGCTCATGTGACCTGGGAGGGTTACCTGTCCCTTTGCTGCGTGGATTTTGAAAACGCGCTGGTGGTGGCCGATCTGCGCGAGACAAGCCTGGAAGAGGCTTGGCGCGGGCCGATGATGCAGCGGATGCGCCGGCGCCATCTGGACGGGGACGTCTCCGGCACGCTGTGCGACGTATGCGTTTCCAGGCAGGACAAGCCCTATGCACCGCTCCTGCCTGTGTGAAAAGGCCGGGGGCGATCTGGTTTTGCGCCCGGCCGTCCTGGAAGACGCCTCACTGCTGCTGGCTTGGCGCAACGACCCGGAAACCCGCGCCGCCAGCCGCAACACGGCTCCGGTAGAGGCCGGGGAGCACGCCGCCTGGCTGGCCGGGCTGCTCGAAGATCCGGCGCGGCGGCTGTACATCGTCGTGGCCCATGGCCAACCTTGCGGACAGGTGCGTCTGGACCCAACGGGCGACGGACTGCAGCTTTCCTGGACCATCGCCCCGCAACGCCGGAAAAAGGGATACGCGCGGCGGGCGGTCTCCCTGGTCGCGCGGGCGTTTTCGGAACGCACGCTCACGGCCTGGATTCGGCCCGAAAACCACGCTTCGATCCGCGTGGCCGAAGCCGCAGGATTCCGTCTGGCCGGCACGCGCGACGGTCTCCTTAAATTCGTGGCCCTGGGCGTTGCGGACGTCCAAGGCCGGTAAGGCCGCCAGTTCCGGGCCTGTTGGCCGCGCCCTTGGGCGTCCGTCCGGACGCGGCCGGGCGGCCTGTCCTGCAACTTCAAACGCGCCCAAAAAAGGAACGCCATGGTCGCCGTATCCGTTGTGGTGGCGGTCCGTAACGCCGCCGCCTATCTGCCGCGCTTTGTGGCCTGCCTGCAGGCGCAGACCCTTGGCGACTTCGAGGCCCTCTTTGTGGACGACGCCTCCGACGACGACAGCGCCGCCATGCTGGAAGCCTATGCCGCTGACGACCGGCGCTTGCGGCTTTTGCGCCATGCCGTGCGACAGGGGGCCGGAGCGGCCCGCAACGCCGGCATCGAGGCGGCGGCCGGTGAAACCCTGTGCTTCGCCGACCCTGACGATTTGCTGCCGCCGGATTCCTTCAAGGTCCGCTACGAAGCCTATTGCACCCACCATGCCGTGGTGCGGGCCTGCCACGACGAGGTCGGCGGCGACGGGGCGCTGCGCAACCACGAGATCCGGCCGCCGAGCCTGCCTTTGGTGGCAAAGCCTGCCGACGCGGCCCGCTCCCTTGGCCCCGGGCCGTTTCTGTGCGCCCACTGGACCTGGCTTTTCCCCACCAAGATGGTGCGCCGCCTGGGTGTTGGCAACGAAGTCGGCGTCCGCACGGCCGAAGACATCATGTTCCTGGTGCGCCTGTTTTTCCATGTCACGCGTCTTTGCTGGATCAAGGACACGGTCTATTACTGGATCAAGCGCACGGACTCGCTGTCCAACACGGTATACACGGCCGAGCACTATTGCGATTATCTGCGCTGCGTGGAGATCTTCTACGAGGAAGCGGTCCGGGAAAAGGCCCTGCCCCTGGCCGACGAGTTCTTTGGCGACTATCTGGCCTGCTATTTGTCCCATCTGCTGTTTCAGGCGGCCCAGGGCAAGAGCAGTGAAGAGGACGCCCGGATCGTGGTGGCCGAAGCCTCGCGCCTGTGCCGGCGCTACGGGGCGCTGGCCCGGCGCATGGAGGGGATCGGCAAGCATCCTTGGAACAATCGGGGCTATTTCAAACTGTTGGGGGCCATGGCCGAGGACGGCCGGCCCATGATCGAAAAGTTGGCCGTGGCCCATGCCGCCCTGGCCGCCTTGGCTCCGGCCTAGTGGCGCGTCCACGAAAAGCACAGGGTAGTCTTTGGGCAATATGCCAGAATTATTAGTTTTTTTAAAAACCAGCGAATTATTCAAGGGGCGCGACTGCAGCCCGCCAGCCTGCGGCTGAACGCGTTACCCGGGAGAAGGAACACTTTTGATGTTGGTTCCCCAGGACACCCTGCGCTGCTGCTGCATCAACCATGACCCGCTGATTATCGTCACCTACGGCAATCCCATGGCCGGGCCGGCCAAGCTGGCCCCGCTTCTGGCCGGCCGCCGGGTCTATTTCCTGGCCGGAGCCTGGTGGTCCTATCTCGATCTCAGTCTGCTGCACCAGACCGTCCAGGTCTACAAGGCCTTCCAGGCCGCCCATCCCGAACACCAGCACGTGTTTTTGACCAACGATCCCGAGGAGGGCGGCCTGCTGGACAAGGTCGGCCTGCCGCATTTCTATTGCCACCACAACGCCTTTATCGACGAGAACCTTTTTAAGCCCCTGCCTCGGGTGGAAAAACGCCTGGACGCCGTCTACACCGCCCGGCTGGTGCGGCTCAAACGGCATGTCCTGGCCCGGGACATTCCGTCCTGGGGCCTGCTCCATGGCCTCAGCCGCAACGACAGGCGCAAGGAACTGTCGTATTTGCGCTACCTGCGCCGCCAGATGCCCGGTATGGAGCTGCTCAACGGTGATCCCGAGACCGGGGAGTACCGGCTGTTTGCCCCGGAGCAGATGTGTCGGGCCTACAACACGGCCCGGGTCGGGCTGTGCCTGTCCGCCGTGGAAGGCGGCAACTACGCCGCCGCGGAATATATGCTCTCGGGGTTGCCCGTGGTGTCGACCAGGAGCAAGGGCGGGCGGGAGGCGTTTTTCGACGCCGAGATCAGCCGGGTGGTGGATGACGACAGCCGGGCCGTGGCCGAGGCTGTGGCCGAGCTGGCCACGCGCCGGCTGCCGCCGCAGTTCGTGCGGCTGCGCACCCTGCTGAAACTCAAGGAAATGCGCGAGGATTTCATCCGCCTCGTCAACGCCATTCTCGACAAGGAAGGCCGTCCCCAGGATTTCGGCGAGCGTTTCGCCAAGGTCTTTGTCCACAAACTCTATGGCTATCCCGCTTCGCCCGAAGCCTTTGTGGCCGGTCTGGTCTGACGGACATCCGGCCCGTCTCCGCCCGACCGGTTCCTTTTACCGCCCGGTTGGCCGCCTTGGGCGGCCCAGGAACCAGGTGGCGACGGCGGCCAGGACCATCAGCCCGGCGATCAGCGCGAAGGCCTCGCCAAACCCGCCGGTGCGGGCCTTGACCACGCCCATGATGGACGGCCCGGCGAATCCGCCGAGATTGCCCAGGGAATTGATGACCGCGATGCCGGCGGCGGCGGCCTGTCCGGTGAGAAAGGCCGTGGTCAGCCCCCAAAACGGGGCCAGCGCGCCCCAGATGCCCATGGCCGCCAACGACGCCCCGGCCAGGGAGCCGGCCAGCCCCTCGGCCCAGGCCATGACGGCCATGCCGCCAAGGCACAGCCCGAGCGCCCCCAGCACATGCCAACGCCGTTCGCCCAGCCGGTCCGAGCTGGCCCCGATGGCCGTCATGCCGACCATGGCGAAGGCGTAGGCCACCATGACGAGCAGGCTGACGTGCATGGTCCGGTCCGGCCCGTCGGGCAGCGCTCCAGCCAGGATCTGGGGCAGCCACATGACCAGGCCGTACATGGCCACCACCACGCAGAAATAGACGAACCCGGCCAGCCAGACGGGGCGACTCAAAAGCCCCTGTCGCAGATGGGCGGGGTGCAGGGCGGCGATCTCCCGGCGCTCGGCCTCGATGGCCGCCGTCAGGGCGGCCGCTTCTCCGGGCCGCAGCCAGGCGGCTTGTCCCGGCGTCTCGGGCAGTCGGCGGTACAGCACCACGCCAAGGACCACGGCCGGCAGGCCTTCCAGCAGGAACAGCCACTGCCAGCCGGCCAGGCCGTAGGTTTGATGCAGGCCCATGATCCAGCCGGAAAGCGGGCTGCCGATCAGCCCGGCCAGGGGGGTGGCGGTCATGAACAGGGCCACGGCCCTGGCCCGGTGGCTGAGAGGGAACCAGCCCGTCAGATAATAGATGATGCCCGGGAAAAACCCGGCCTCGGCCACGCCCAGGACAAAGCGCAGGGCAATAAAGCTCGTCGGGCCGGAAGCGGCGGCCAGGGCCACGGTGGCCAGGCCCCAGCTCACCATGATGCGGGCCAGCCAGACCCGCGCGCCGACCCGGGCCAGGATCAGGTTGCTTGGCACCTCGAACAGCACGTAGCCCACGAAGAAAATGCCGGCCCCCAGGCCGTAGGCGGCCTGGGACAGGCCCAGGTCGGCGTTCATGGTCAAGGCGGCGAAGCTCACGTTGATGCGGTCGAGGTAGGAGACCACGTAGAGCAGCCCCAGAAAGGGCAGCAGCCGCCAACGGGCCTTGGTCACGGCGGCGGTGAGAAGGGAGTCGGACACGGCGGCCTCCTTGGCGGGGTGCGGGACGACGGCCTGGAACGGAAAGCGGCCGTTTTGGCGGCACCTTGTCCCGTCCCGGCGGTCGGGTCAACCGGACCAGAGGGCCGGGACAAACGGGCCGGGCCGATCAGACAGCGGAAACGGGCTGGGCTGCGGTGTGGCCGTAAACGATTTATGCTTGAGTCTTTGTGTCTTGTAATAATGTGTTTCGCAGATTATTGTCAGGGTAATCGCCGGCATGGCACGTCCGTGGGGGGGCGATAAAATTCCAGACAAAAGGTGCGCTATGAGTCTGAAATTCAAGTTCATACTTCCCGCGTTTTTGTTGATTCTGCTGGGCATGTCCGTCACGACATGGATAACCTATCAGCGCAGTACGGTTTCCTTGACAAACGTGGCGTTGGAAAAAGCGCAAGTGACGGTCAATGGCCTGTTGTCTTCCGTGGAGCTGTGGGTGGACGGCGCAAAAAATGAAATCACTACGCTGTCTAAGACAAATACTGTTTTGCATTCACTGGCTGCTGAAGCTTCGAAGGCCACGCAGAAAGAAACCATGGATTTGTTTGCTGATGCCGCTTCGCGCCACCCGGCTTTTGACAGCATCTTGCTGCTCAATGAAAAAGGCAACGTCGTCGTCAGCACCAATCAGAATCTGGCCGGGGCGGATTTGTCCGGCCGGGAGTATTATCAAAAGGCCATGGCCGGCCAGGTCTTCGTCTCCAAACCGCTTTTCAGCAAGGACACGGGCGAGGCGGTTTTCGTGATTGCCGCGCCGGTGCGTCAGGGCGGCCGCGTGGTCGGCGTGGTCGCCTCGGGCGTCAAGATCGCGCGTTTTACCGAACAATTCCTCAAGCCGCTGGATACTCCGGCCAGCTATGCCTTTATCCTGGCCCCGGACGGCCTGGTCCTGGCCCATCCCGAGGCCAAGCTCATCGGCAAATACAACGTGTTTACCGAGGCGGACTATGGCCCGCGCATGGCTTCCATGCAAAAAGGCCTGCTGGACACGGTTTCGCTCGGCGTGGACAAGCTCGTGATGTTCGAGCGCTGCGCCGCCACCGGCTGGGTCGTGGGCATGACCATCAACAAGGCCGTGGCCTTTGGCGGCGCTCGGGAGCTGGGCCTGCTCATCCTGGGCCTTTCCGCCGGCCAGGCCGTGCTGATCCTGGCCGGTTTGGGGATTATTCTCTCACTCACCGTGCTCAAGCCCCTGGGGACGCTGGTCGGCGCGGCCGGCCGCATTGCCGACGGCGATCTGGACACGCGCCTGGACGCCGACCGGACCGACGAGATCGGGGGGTTGCAACGGGCCATGAGCCGCATGGTGGCCACGCTCAAGACCAAGATCGGCGAGGCCGAGGACCAGGGACGCGAGGCTCTGGCCGCCTCGGACAAGGCCCGACAGGCCACGGCCGAGGCCGAGAAAGCCCGGCAGGCCGCCGAGGCCGCCCGGGAAGAAGGGATGCTTCAGGCCGCCGCCCAGCTCGAAGACATCGTCGCGGCCATCACCGCCGCCGCCGAGGCCGTGTCCGGCCAGATCGGCCAGTCGAGCCGGGGTTCCCAGGAACAGTCGGCTCGGGTGGGCGAGACAGCCACGGCCATGGAAGAGATGAACGCCACGGTCATGGAAGTGGCCCGAAGCGCCGGCCAGGCCGCGACCACGGCCGAAAACGCCCGGGGCAAGGCCGACGAAGGCTCGCGCATCGTCGATCAGGTCATCGGCGGGATCAAGGACGTCCAGGCCAAGGCCCTGGAACTCAAGGACGACATGACCCGCCTGGGGCAGCAGGCCCAGGGCATCGGCCAGGTGCTGGACGTCATTTCCGACATCGCCGACCAGACCAACTTGTTGGCGCTTAACGCCGCCATCGAGGCGGCCCGGGC
>DLGG01000207.1 GCA_002482565.1 Solidesulfovibrio magneticus | reverse complement strand
GTCCGGCAGCGCCGGCACGGCGCTGGCCGTGGCCCCGGGCAGGGCATAGCGCCCCTCCCGCCGCAGCGCCGGCAGCACCGTGCCCGTCACCCACTTCCGAAACGCCTTGGCCTCTGGCTTGCGGCTCGTGAAGATCAGGGCGTAGAGGCCGGATTCGGAGACGGTCGCCATGTTGGGGTTTCCTCCCTGGGGGGAGGTTCCCTCAGTAATCCTGAGGGAACCCTTTTCGTCCTCGTCCAATCGCCGGATCGCTTCTGACGGATTGCCAAGCCCAAGCACGTCGCAGACATCCTTGGCGACGAACCAGGGCGCGCCCTCGTCGTCGGTGCTCACCCGCACCTGTCGGCCGTCGAAGAAGAAGGGCTGCACCGCGCTCATTTGGTCCGGTCCTTCGCCGGAAGCACGCAGATGCGCCCGGCTTTCCAGTACTCGTTCAAGGCCCCTTCGATGGTTTCCAGCCGCGCCCGGTGTTGGCGCAACTGGCCGACGATGTAGTGGAGCGTTTCGGCCTGCGGGGTTCCTAGCAGGCCGGTGGCTTTGCATTCCAGCAGATCGGCCAGGATGGCGGTTTCGCTACCCAGGATCGCCAGTTCGTCGGCTTGGTATTCCAGGCGGGAGAGGCTCATTGCATCCCCCCTTCCTGGTTGACCAGACTGCGCAGGGCAGAGGTTACGTCGTCCAGGGATTCGTCGCACAGCTTGAGCAGGGTGGCGGTCCCGTACAGCGTGTCCGTCAACGGGTTGTTGACGGTGGTGTCAGCCTTGCTTGCCAGTAAAGTGCTTAGGGTGCTTAGACTCACGGAGATGGCGTAAACGTCGCGGACCAGTCCGTTCAGAAGCTCTTGGCGGTCATCCCGGCGGTTAACGGCCTGCATGGCGCACCTCCCGGGCCGTCACGGCCACGATTTCGGGCAGCAGTTCGCCGGCCTGCCGGTAGGCCAGCACCGGGATACGCACCATGTGGCGGCATCCCAGGCTGGACAGCAGCCGGCCCATGACCGTGCCGAAGGCGGCGGTGCGGCGCTGGGGGCAAACCCCGTGGGCGTCGAGCAACGCGCCGGCCCGGCGCATGAGGCCAAGGGCCTGCTGCGGGGTGATGGTGGTGCGGAAAGGGATGACCTTGCCGGCAGAGCCGGCGTCGATTACATGGGTCCGAGCCATGGCAACCTCCTCTGAAGGTTGTTTGTGGTTAGGCCCTGGTCGGGAGTTGCACCTCCCGGCTGGGGCCGTTTACTTGGAGTCTTTTTCTCGTTCGAGCTTTTCCTTCACAGCTTCGATGAACCATTCCCGCAGGGGTTTTCTGTCTTTGGCCGCTGCCACCTTTGCTTCGTGGTGGAGGTCGTCAGGAAAATTTTTGATGTTCACTGCTCCCATTTGTTCCTCCTTGGGTTACGAGGTAGACAATATCACCGAGGAGGTCAAGGAGGAATAAAAAAAGCCCCCGGGCGGCCGGGGGCTTTGGGAAAGTTGTGATTACTTTTTCTTATTCTTTTTTACAGGGTTAGGTTTCTCTGCGGAGTCCATGGCTTCTTTGGCTGCTGCAAGAGTTTTTATCGCTTCACGCCATAGATATGATGTAGCGCTCTTGTTGTCCACGTAACGGTAAGAACCAATTTGATTTTTTTCTTTAAAATAAAAACCACCATCTTCGGAACTTTTGCTTTCGTCAGGGAACAAGGTGATTAATTCCCTTGCTGCTGGTTCGCTTACTTTCATAATGAATCCTGGCGAGCTTTTATAACCATTTGTTATATAGTATTTCCAAAAAGAGTCAGACAGTTTGTAGTATTTGAAAGCTCTGTTAATTTGTTCAGTAAAACTAGGGTTGTTGCCGGATGATTTGCTTTCGTTGAACAGGTTTACTGCAAGTTGTAGATCGATCATCTCTTTTCCGAAATCTTTGTAAGAAATTCCTGACTGCGTTGCGGCTTCCATTCTCTTCATTGCGATGTAGACATCGTTTGTTTCGGTCGCGAATGCCGTCGATTGGTTGATGGCGAATGAAAGAATAAAAAGTATAAGTATTTTCATGTTTTAAACTCCAATCTTTGCCCGTTAAATGTTGCCTTGACAGTCAAACTACTTCGCCAACTTCATCAACGCCGCCAAATTCGGGCTGAACATGGCGATGGCGAGCAGCGCCAGCACGATGAGCAGTTTCACCTGCATGGCCAGCTTGTCGGCCTTGCCCTGGGCTTCGGCAAAGCGGGTATCCATCTTGCCTTCCAGCCGGAGGATGTCCTCGCGGATCACGCTGGCGACCTCCGCCAGATCGCCCTTGGTGAGCGCTTCCTCTTTCGCGGCTTCCACGATGTGCAGGATCGCCCGGGCGGCTTCCTCGCCTACGGCCTTTTCCAGCGCCTTGGTATCGTCGAACAGGAGCGTCATTTGGCCTCCTTTTGTCACCTGTAATTCTGCGAATAACGCATGCCCGGTTGTCTGGCAATAAACGGTAAGGAGCAACCTCGCCATGCGCTTACGAGCCGGCACCCTTGAAGTCGCTTTGACCGCAGACGGCAGCGGTTTTCAGTCCGAGCTGAAGCAGGCCGACGCCGTTTCCGAGGCTTTTGCCACCAACGTCTCCAGCCGGATGAAGCGCGCCCGGGCGGGCTTTGAAAAGCTCGGCGAAGCCGTGGGCGCGACTGCTGGCGAATGGGCCGTGCTGGAAAGCGAGATGCGCGGGGGCATTGCCCTGGACGCGGCCGGACGCCAGCTCGCCAATGTGGCGAAGCTCACGAACATGTCCCGGGAGGAGTTCGACCGCTACGCCGCAAGCATGGGCATGCTGACCAAAGAAGCCCGAGCCTTGGAAACCAAGTTGCAGGATACCTGGGCGGCCTTTGCCAACTCGGCCCGGCAAAACGGCATGATGGACAAGGACCTTGCCGGACTGGAGGAGCGGTTTCGTCGCGGCATGGGCGCTGAAGCAACGGTAAAGGCGCTGGGAGCGGTCGCCAAAGGCGCGGATATGTCCCGAAGGGAGGTCCAGGTTTTCGGCCGCCAGATGGGTATGACCGCAAAGGAGGTTGCGGACCTTAATGACAAACTTTTTGGGGCCAAGGCCGGTTTTTCCGGGATGGAAGGCTCTCTCGCTGGAATTGCCAAGCGCGCCGGCGCTGCGGCCGCCGCCTACCTGTCTTTGCGCGAAGGGGTTCGCTACGCCAAGGAGGCTTTTGCGAGCTTCTCAAGCTACGAATCAGCCCTGACCGACATGGGCCGGGTGACCACTGACAGCCTCGAATCCATTGACGCCACCATCATGGGGTTGCCCCGATCCCTGGGCAGTCCCAAGGCCATGATGGAGGCCTACTATCAGGTGCTGTCCTCGGGCGCGACGGACTCGGCCCAGGCCATGGATCTGCTCACCACCTCGGCCAAAGCTTCCGACGCCGCCCACGTGGCCCAGTCCGAAACGGTCAAGGGCCTCACCAAGCTGCTGGCCGGCTACGACGGCGAGATCCGCAGCGCGGCCGAGGCGTCGGATCTGCTGTTTCGGATCGACAACCTGGGCCAGACTTCGTTTGCCGAGCTGGTGCCGGTCATTGGCGACGTGGCCGAGGTCACCCACCTGGTCGGCGTGTCCTCCCAGGAGATGGCCGCCGGCCTGGCCTTGGTGACCCAGACGTCCGGGTCGACCTCCGAGGCCGCCACGAAGTGGAAGGCGATCATGGTTGGCTTGTACAAGCCAACGGAAAATCTAGAGAAAGTACTCAAAGCGCTTGGCTACGAGTCCGGCGTGGCCATGGTGCAGCAGCTCGGGTTCGCCGGCACGCTGCAAAAACTGGAAGGCGTGGCCGACGCCTCCGGGTTTTCGTTGGGCAAGCTGTTTGAGAGCAGCGAGGCCCTGACCGGCATTGCCGGTCTCGGTGCCCAGGAGTGGGAGCGCTATGGCGATACGCTCGACAAAGTACGTCACGGGTCGAACGAGACAGCAGAGGCCCATGCCAGATGGATGAAGACATCCGAGGCGGTGACAAAAGAATACAGAAACACGATGGAGCAGCTTGGCATTGAGATTGGCGAGAAGATAGCCCCCATGATGATTCAGGGGATGCGGGATTTTTCAAAGACCGTAACCGATAACAAAGACCCCATCATCCATGCGATTGGCGGAATCGAAGCTTCGATTGAAGGCGTGACATGGGTTCTCATGGCCGCCACCCGCGAATTCCAGACATTCTCCAACAGCATCGCCGCCGGAGTCGCTGTTATCAAGGGCGAAATGGATTTCAGCGACTGGGCGCTCTCCGGCCCGGAGGAGCTGGCCCAAAAACTCCAGGCGGCCGGCGACAAGGTGCGCGCGGAAGCGGATCGGTCGCGCAAGGTGATGCGGACCGCCGAGATCTTGCACGGCGACAACGTCGGCACCATCCCCGAACTGGCGCAGTGGGATAAAGAATACGAAGACAGCCAAAAGAGCAGCAAAGGAAACGACAGCCAAAAAGACAAGAATAAGGATTTAAAGCTCACCAAGGAGGAGCTTGATAAGGTAAATGCCGCCCTTAATAAAAATAAAGATGCTCATAATAACGCCGCCCAGGCGGCCGAGCGCTACGGCGAGCGGGCCGAGGCCTATTTTGACCAGGTGCAGTACGCCATCGCCAGCCTGTCCGACTCCCTGTCCGGCGGTCTGGAGTCCGAGACCCTCAAGGTCGACAAGCAATTCGACAAAATTTTTGGCGACATCCGCCGCAATCTGATCGGGGCCAAGGGGGACACCAAGGGGTTTGGCGACGCCTGGGTCGCGGCCGAGCAGGCCTGGCCGGTGCTGCGCATGGCCGCCCAGCTCAAGGACTTCGGCAAGGAGGTCGAGCGCGCGGCCAAATACGCCCGAGACATGGGCACGTATCTGTCCGACCCGCAGCAGCTCGAGGCGGCCGACTGGCTGGAGGGCTACAAGCAGTACCTCGAGGATCTGCGCGAGGCCCGGTACGCCACCGACCAGGAGGACGCCGTCGGCGTGGCCCGGGCGCAATCTCGTTGGGACGCCTACCAGCAGCACGTGCTCCAGGCCGAGCGGGACCGCCTGGGCGAGGGCGGCAAGCTCTCGGAGGCGTACTGGGCCTCCGAAGCGGCCGCCCTGCAAAACCACCTGGCGGCCGTGCGCGAGATTGCCGGCGACGAGACGGCCGTCAAGATCGACGAGGCCGAGCAGTGGGACGCATTCCTTAAAGCGCAACTTGAAGAACAGGCCAAGTACTCGGGATCGTTTGGCGAAACACTGGCCGCGAAATGGTCGTTGGCGTTTGGCGGCTACGAGAGCGAGACGACCCGGGCGAAAAAACGCTGGGATTCCATGGCCGATGGCATGGTCGAGGCCACGGACGGCTTGATCGAGGGCGTGTCCGGCGGCATCGGCGACCTCATCCGCAACATCGGCAACGGTACGGCCAGCATCGAGGATCTCTGGCGCAACATGCTGGCGCGGATGCTCGACGCTTTTGCCGGGTTCGTCGAGAAGCTCGTCCAGCAGCAGCTTGAGGACCTGGTCGGCGGGCTGTTCTCCGGCTCCGGCTCGGGCGGCTTGAGCCTGTCCAGTCTGACCGGCTCGAAATCGTCGGGCGGCTCCCTGGGCGACGGCCTCGACGCCATTAAGACCCTCGGCGATTACGTCGGCAAATCCTCGGGCAACGCCATCGGCGACTACCTGACCACGGCCGCCTCCTCGGGCAACACCCTGTTCCTGGGCGGCGGCAACGCCCTGTCCGACATTTTCGCCGAGGGCATCGACGTCTCCAGCCTTGGCAAATTCTCGAGCGACTATTTTTCGGTCGGAACCGAGGCAGTGGCCTCGACCTACTCGGCCGCCGAGACGGCGGCCATGGCCGGCACGTCGGTGCTGGGCACCATCGGGTCCGTGCTCGGCGTGGTCGGGGCCATCGGTGGCGTGGTCGGGCTGCTCTCCGGGCTGTTTGGGGAGCAAAAGGAGGAGATCAAAAAGGTCGCCAGCGGCTACAACGTCCAGTACGCCGGCGGCAAAACCGTCACCAGCGGCGTGGATTTTTACAGCGATGGCTCGGTGGTCGGGACAGGAGCCTCTGATCCGGCGATCACGCGCCAGATCTCCGAGGCGTTCAAGGACGCGGCCGAGGAATTCTCCGACGCGGCCGAGAACCTTGGGTTCACTGTCGACAAACTGCTCGAGGGTTTTTCGATGCCCTCGATGAACCTCACCAACGACCAGGTTGGGACGTACATTGACGCCGGCACCAACGCCCTGGCGTTCCAGGCGCTGGAGCAAGCGGGACTGCGCGGCGCGTTCGATGCCCTGGCTGAAGACGGGCAGACGTACAAAGACCAAATCCTGGAATTCTCCGACGCCTTCTCCTCCGTGGTCGGCACGTTCTCGGCCTACGGCTACGAGGTCCGGGACGTGGCCCAGATCACCCAGGACCAGATCGATACCCTGCGGGCCAAAACGGTGGAGACGGCACAGGGCACGTCCCAGGCCATCATGACCATGGCCCAGTCCATGGGAGCGACCTCTGATCAGCTGGCCCAATTGGCCGCCAACGCCAGCGATGGCAGCCAGGCCTTGGCCGTCACGGACCAGCAGCTGGAAAACCTGCTGGCCGCTGATTACGCCGAGGATCTCCTCCGGGCCGTGGGTGGCGAGGATGCGTTTGCCGCCATCATGTCCAATCTGACGGCCAACGTCTTCGACACCATCGGCGCCTATGCCGAAAACCTGGGCTACTACGAGGGCAAGGCGGCCGAGGCCATCGCCAAACTGGGGGATGCCGGGGTCACGGTCGACAATTTCTGGATGAAATTTGACCAAGCCATCAAGGACGGCCTGACCGTTGACGAGTTCGAGGCCTGGGGCAAAGCCAGCGGCTGGGTGGCCAACATCAACAGCGTCACCGACGCTCTGGCAGACTGGAACGACGCCATGGTGCAGGCCAGCCAGTCGCTGGACGTGCGGCTGCTCAAGGCCCAGGGCCTGGACTACGAGGCCGAGAAAACGCAGCTGGCCGCCGATGCCGAGTGGGCGCTGGCCGACGCCCGCGAGGCCGGCTACGACGCGGCCGTGATCGCCCGGATGCAGCTGGTCCAGGAGGCCGAGCGGCTGGCGCTCATCGCCAAACACGCCTCCGACTACGCCGACAAATTGCGTGACGCCAACCGGCGTTACGCCGAGGCCGTGGGCGACTCCTCAGCCCTGGTCGAGATCGCCATCCAGGAAAACGCCCTGGACCTGGCCGAGCTGGCCAAAACCTTTAATTGGTCCCCGGGCTCCAGCGAGGAGGGGCTGTTCCAGGAAACCCAGCGGGCAGGGTGGGCCGAAATCATCAACATGATCACGGAGACGGCCGACGCCCTGGCCGACTCGACCCGGGCCATGCGCGCCGATCTGGACGCCCGCAAGGCGGCCATCGCCGGCTACGACGAGGAAGCCGAGGCCATCCAGATGGTGGCCGGCTACGCCGACGAGCTGTCCCAGGCCATCGAGGACGGCCTCGACGAGGACCTCATCGCCGAGCTGATGCAGGTGCAGATCGACGAGCTGGCCAAATACTGGGCCGATGCCCTGGAGGGGATGCGCGCGGATCTGGCCGACCTCTACCGCCAGCAGTCGGATCTGCTGGACAGCCTGTCCGGCAACACCAAAAGCGCCATCGAGGAGCTGTACGCGCTGTTTGACCGGTACCAGGCCGGCGAGGAGGACCTGGCCGACGACATCATCGACTCGCTCAAATCCATCGGCCAGGCCATCGACGCCATGGTCAAGGACATCTACGCCACCATCTACGAGATCCGCACCGGCGACTCGTACACCACCGACGACGCCGCCACCGTGGCTGCCAACTCCAAGGCGTATTTCGAGGAGCAGTATGCCCTGGCCGCCTCGGGCGACACCGAGGCCATGGCCAACGTCACCAGCTACGCCAAGGATTACCTGACCTCCTTGCGGTCATCGACGGCCGATCAGTCGGTCTACCAGTCCGGGGTGGACTACGTCACCTCGATGCTGTCGCAGCTGGGCGCATCCGGCAGCGCCATCGGCGGCGAGCTGTCCGGCATCGGCGAAGCCGTGACCGACGACCAGATCGAGGCGGCCCGGGAAGCTTTGCGCCGGGCCGAGGTGGCCCAGCTGAAAAGCCAATATGACGCGCTGTGGAGCCAAACGCTGGGAGCATTTCAGGGGTCCGACGTCGCCAAATACATCCAGGGATTTGCCGACACCGGTCTCGGCTGGCAGGGCATCATCGACCTGTTTGCGGATTACGAGGGTGACGGGAAAACGCGACTGGAGGAGATTCAAAGTGGGAAAATAAATTATGTTGAATATATCGGATGGTTTTTGAATCAATACGGCCACGGCACCGGATACGTGGATTGGGGGGGAGCTCTGGATCTGTGGAATGACCACACAGCATTGCCGGATGGGGTTGCGTCGCTCTATGACCAGTCCCAGACTGCCTACGACTCCTGGCAGGCGCTCAAGACGCAGTACGGATTCGCCACCGGCGGCATGATCGAGGGCGGCATCCCGGGCGAGGACTCGGTGTGGGTCCTGGGCAAGCCCGGCGAGGCCGTGCTCACCGAGCGGCAGACCGACATGCTGCTGCTTTTGGCCGAGCGCATCCAGGGTGTGATGCTCGGCGGGGCCGCGCCGGCCGTGTCCGGCCGCGACGATCTGGCCGCCGAGGTGGCCGAGCTGCGCCGCGAGGTCGTGCGCCAGGGCGACCGGCTGCGCCAGACCCAGGAGCGCCTGGTCGAAAACTCCCAGGCCGTTGTGTCCATGCTCACCCGCTGCGGCGCCAAGGAGGGCAGCCTCATGGTGGTCACCTCATGAAAGTGGTCATCCCCCGCGACATCACGCTGATATCGACCAACGTGCCCGAGACGGACGCCGAGGAGTGGTCCGCCGCCACCACCTATCCCGCTGGTCGGACAGTGATGGTGGCGGCCGGCCATCGCCTCTACCTCTCGCTGCGCGAGACCACCGGCGAGGCTCCGGCCAGCCATTTGCTGGGCACGGACCCGGCCTGGAGCGACCGGGGAGCCACCAACGCCCACAAAATGTTTGACGAATATGTCAACACCGTCACCAGCGTGGTGGGGCTGCTGGACGTGACGATCTCGGCCTCGCGGTGCGATTCGGTGGGGCTGTTTGGTTGCCGGGGCAAAACCCTGACGTTGGATCTGCTGATGGGCGGCGTGGTCATTTGGACCAAAACGTGGACCCTGCTCAAGCCGTCCTACACCTACACCGAGTACTGCTTTACACCCCCGGAATTTGTGCGCGACGTTTTTACGTCAATCCCGGTCCGGGGCGGCTCTCAGCTGCGCATCCGCATCGACGCCGGCGAGGGCGGCACGGCCCAGTGCGGCGTGGTGGCCATCGGCATGGCGGCCTATCTCGGCGAGACCACCTGGGACGTGTCGCCCAGCCGCATCAGCTATTCCAAGGTGACCACCAACGATTTCGGCCATACCTCGCTCAGCAAGGGCAAGACGGCAAAATACCTGAAGTTCAAAGCGACATTCGACACCGAGAAAATCGACCACATCCAAAAGCGGTTGGACGACATCGACGGCCTGGCCTGCTTGTTTGTCGCCTACGGGGAGACGGGTTTCCAGCCGGAATCCCTGTTGGTGTACGGGTTCGCCACGGAGGTCGACCCGAACCTGCCCAACGGCCAGAAATCCACCATCAGTTTCGAGGTCCAGGGCCTCATTTAGGGGGGAATGATGACGATACCGAGCCTGACGCCGCTGTCCACGCCGCCGAGCCGGACGACGGGCAGTTTTGACGACGCCATGGACACCACGCTCGTCGAGCTGGACGCGATGGTCGACCAGCTCAACGAGGTGATCCCGGCGATCAATGCCGCTGCCGCTGCAATGACGGCCGTGGGAGCCGAGGTCACTGTCGGCGCGGCGGAGGTGGCTGCGGCGGTGCTTGCCGTGCAGGAGGTCGCCGATCAGGCTGGCGAGGCTGCCACGGATGCTGTTGTCGCTCGTGATGCGTCCGGAGCGGCCCGGGATGAAGCAGTGGCGGCCCGGGATGCGGGCGAGGCGGCCAGAGATGAAGCAGTGGCGGCCCGGGATGCGGGCGAGGCGGCCAGAGATGAGGCAGTGGCGGCTCGGTTGCCCACCCACTACGACCGCACAAATCGGTGGCAAGGCGCTCGGACCACCCTTGCCCCGCCGGCCGTCCTGTCTGTGGTTGTCGGCGAGGTGGCGCAGCGCCTGCAGGTGCCGCCGCTGGATATCACCCAGGCATCGGCCTGGGGCGGAGTCACGGATTACCTGACGGGGGCAGCCCGGGCCGGGCGCGATTTCTACGTGTACGTGGTGGCCGGCGGCGTGGTGCTGTCGCCAAACGTAACGACCCCGGTCGGGCAGACCACGGCCACGGCCCGCAAAATCGGCGGATTCCACTGCCTCTGTGCCGATGTCGGCGTCATCAGCGAACACCCTCTATCCGGCTATCTCGCCGGCGACATCCTGCCGGCCAGCGTGTGGGATCTGTATCATCGCCCCGTGTGCTCGCCCGAGGGCATGGTCTATGTGGAAGGTATCGGTAAATGGGTGGACATCTATTTGGCCTCGGTGTCCGGCGGGGCGCTGGTGTCCCAATATGCCGCCACGATAGCCGACGGCGCATCCGCCACCGCATTTGACGGGTACGATTTTTCGGAGTGGCTCGGGAGGATCGGTAAACGGCTGCCGACTCAAACGGAGTTTATGGCCCTGTCTCACGGTGCAAACCAGGGCACCAACATCTCCGGGGCGGCTGATCCTGTCACGGCGGGCGGGCATGTGGATACGGCCGGCCGGCGCATGGTCTCCCACTGTGGAGCCGAGGATTGCTGTGGGGCCATGTGGCAATGGGGGATTGAGGCCGGCGGACCTGTCGGCGCAGCCTCCTGGATAGCCCAGTACAACCCCGCTCGGACGGCACAGCTGGGAGATGGCTACAACACGCCTAATCGTGCTCTGCTGGGCGGCAACTGGTCTACTGGGACGCATTGCGGATCTCGTTGCACGTATTGGGCTACCGGGTCAGTCAATGCGGTCGCCACTATTGGGGCGCGCGGTGTCGCGGAGCCTGTAGGAGATATGAGGACATGATGATCGCAACGCAACATGACCTGCAGATGTATTTGGACGATCCGGCCACTCATGCCGCCGCACTGGCTCACCTGCAAATGCTCCTGGACGAGCAGTACGGCTACGACGAGGCCGGCGTGTGGGCGCTGGTCGGCGGCGGGGGGCTGGCGCGGATCGGATTGACCCGGGCCGACGCCGTGGCGCTGGGCGCGGTTGATCGGGTGGTGGCGGAGCCGGCCGGGCCTGCGGTGGACGGCCTGATCCTCGCCGCTTGCGCTCGTATCGACGGCCTGGCCGAGTCGCTGTGCAATGCGGTTATCACCCCCGGCTCGGCCCAGATGGCCCGCTACCAGCGCAAGGAGGGTCAGGCCCGGGCCTACCTGGTCGCGCTGGCGGCCGGGGCGTTGCCCACGGATGCTGCTGCTCTGGCCGCAGACTATCCGGCCGTGGTCGGCGAGGTCGGCATCACGGCCGAGACGCCCGAGGCTGTGGCGCGCTTAATCGTGGCCATGGCCGATGCCTGGTGGGCCTACGGCGACGCGGTGGAGGCGGCGCGCCTGGCCGGCAAGCGGGCCGTCGAGGCGGCCGGGACGCCGGCGGCCGTGGCCGCTACCGAGGCGGCGATTGTCTGGCCGGCTGTTCCGGAGTAGGGCCGGGCGGCGTGCGCTCCATCAAGCCCCGGTTTCGGCCGGGGCTTTTGTTTTGGCGGCGGGGCGGGTACAGGCCCAGCCATGGCGCTCCCGCTCTACGATCCCCTGCGTTGGCTGGTTGACCACGACATCCAGGCGCACCTGGCCCCGGACGGCGTGGTGCGCCTGCGTTTTCGGCGCGACGTCGACTACGCGGATCGCCGGCGCGCCATGGAGCTCCTGGACGCCTACGCCTGGCTGCTGCGGCTGCAGCTCGACGTGCCGCCGGGTGTGCGGCCGCGCACCGTGCAGCAACTGGTGGCCGCTGGGCGGCTCAAATTGGCGGATGCGCCGAGGGCGGCGCGAGGCTAGCGCGGGCGTTTGCCGGCGCGCCAGGCGGCCGGCGCGATGGGCTTTTTGCCAGCCCAAAGGCCGCGTTTCTCGCGGCGGCACGTTTTGGCCGCCGGCAGGTAATTGGCGCGGCAGTACGCGCCGCAAAAGCGCTTGTCCACCCACACCAAGCACTCCCCGACCAGGGCGCGGCCGAGATCCACGCCGCCGGCCTCGATGCGGGCCACGGTGCGGCCGTGTTGGTCGACGGCCGTGGGGATGACCTTGACGCTGCCGCCCCCCGTCTCGTGGATCCACGTCCGGACCTGGTGCGTCGCGGCCTGACCGCCTGGCTGGTTGGATTCCGGGGCGTCGACGGCGTGGAGGCGCACCCGCACGGTCCGGCCGTCGCCGGCGGCCACGTCGAGGGTGTCGCCGTCCACGACGCGGGTCACCTGTCCCGTCCACCGTGGGCCGGCCAGGGCCGGCGCTGCGGCCGCCAGCAGGGCCAGGGCCAGGATCAGCGCGCGCAGGACAGGGCCTCGGTGAGCGTCCAGACGGGCGTGGTCAGACCGGGCAGGCGGATGGCGGCGTGGCCGAAACGGCCTCCCGGCTCCAGGTAGACCGGCACGCCCCCTTTCATGGCCCGCAGCCGTCCAGACTTGATCAGGGCGGCAAAGGCCGCCTTGTCGCCCTGGGCGACGTAGCGGCCGGCTTGATCCAGCACGTCCTCGGTGAGGGCCACGTGCCAGCCGTCTTTGGTGGTGCATTTGGGCTGGGCCTGGGCCGGCGCGCTCCAGGAGAGGGCCATGATGGCCAGCACGGCGGCCACGGCGCGCGTGGCCATGCTCGCGCTCACGCCGTCACCAGGTGCTCGGCCCAATGATCCTCGGACACGATGTGGATGCCGACGCCGGCGCTGCGCAGGGCGAGCGCCGCCTCGATCTTGCGGCCGTAGGAGGCGTGGGCCCAGTCCGGGCTGGCCAGGGTGCCGACCACGACGTAGTCGGTGTCGCGGATGACGTTGGGCCGCACCCAGCCGCCGAGGTCGTGGATGGCGTCGGTGACCTCGCGCCGGTTGCCGTAGGCAAACTGGCCCGTCACCACAAACACGCGCTCGTCAAACTGGATGCGCGGCTGCGGGTCGTCGTAGGGAGTGGCGGCGGCCTGCACCTGGTCCGCGCCGGCCACGTGGCCCGAGACCCTGGAGAGCAGCTCCAGCAGCTCGGCCCGCTCGCCCGCGTCGAGGCGGCCGTCGCGCAAAAACTCGTAGGCCCGGGCGTAGATGACGTTGCCCGGCCACTGGCAGGCCACGCCGGCGTTGCTCTCCAGCCACGACACCAAAAATCGCGTCTCGGCCTCGTTGACGTCACCGTCGGCGACCAGGCCCCGGCAGATCCCGAGCAGCTCGTCGGCCCCGCGATCCAGCAGGCGCTGGGCGTTGAGCGCCCGGTTGACGGGCTGCCCGTTGGCGTCGAGGGCTTGACGATGCGGCGGCATGGCGTCCTCCTAATGGATCAGTTTTTTAGATGCCTGTGCCGAAATCAGCCCCGGGCTCATGGACATTATTATATCCAGGATTGGCCGGAGACTCGGCGGTGGAGTAGGGTCGGGCGCTTTTAGGCTGTGTCGTTTTGCCCATGGCGATGGCCTCGATGCCGTCAATGATCCGGTCTGGAGACGCCCCAAGCTCGAGCATCGTGCGCTTGTAGGTGAGCATCTCCCGCTGGGCTGGGGTCAGGGCCGCATTGAGTTCCTCGGAGGGCAGCCCCTGTGCCGGGAGACCCTGCGCCGGGAGGCCGCGTCCACGCATATCTCCCTGGCCCGTCATGAGCCAGATGGGATTGATGTCGTATTTTTCAATTATCGCATTTAATATTGACCAGTTGGGTTCGCTTTTCCCCGTGGTGTAGTTGGAGATGGTCTGGCGGGCCAGCCCAAGCGCTTTCCCAAATTCAGAGTCTTTTAGTCCATAAGCCGCTATCAGCTGACGGATGAGACTTGCGCAAAGACTTTTAGCTTCATCGGTCATTTCAATTGACACTGCCCCGTTTTTTGGCCTATTGAAAAAATCAGTGGACGCTGTCCCCGTAATTGGTGAGAAGGCAGGGCCTTTGTCCAACGCGATATCAGATTGTAGGTGTCTGATTCCGCACAGAAAAACGAGAAACAAAATGATTGCTAGTGACGTTTGTCGCAACAATTCCCCGACCCGTCAAGACCGCCTGCGCGCCTGGCTGGCTCTGCACCGCAAAACCGTGCGCGGGGTGGCCGAGGCAACGGGCATTTGTCGGACGGTTGTCCACGCCATTTTCCAGGACAAGCGCGCCCCCCAGGCTCACATTGACCGGTTGATTCAGTACGGCATCCCGGCCGATCTGTTGCCGGCTCCCCGGGCTCCGCTCAAGCCGGGGCCAAAGCCCCGCGTCGCTCCCCAGGCCGCATAGGCCATCAGATATTTGTTGGCTATCGCGCCGCTACGCCCATTGCCACGCAAATCACACCGGAGAATTTGCATGCCCCCCAAACGCCTGCCCTACGACTATCCGCCGTTGACGCCGATCCTGCACCAGATCGTGCTGCGCGCGCCCTCGGGCATCGACGCCCGGAGCATTGCGGACCTGATCCACGTCAACTACCAGACGATGATGTCCGAGCTGTCCGGCCAGCCCGGCCACAAATGCGGGGTTGAGCGGCTGCTGCCGTACATGGCCGTGTCCAGATCGGACGCGCCCATGCATTTCCTGGCCCGGGAGATGGGCGGCGTGTACCTGTCGCTGCCGGCGGTGGGCGAGGGCGATCTGGCCCCGGTGCAGCGCCAGTGCATGTTGGCTGTCAAGGAGTTCGGCCAGCTGATGGCGGCCACGGCCGATGCGCTGGCCGACGGCCGCTTGGAGTCCAACGAGCGGTCGCTGGTGAGGTCGAGAGGCCACGAGGCCGTGACGGCCATCATGGGCCTGCTCAAACTCATCGAGGCCGATCATGCCTCCTGACGCCGACGCCGACCGCGTGGCCCGGGCCGAGCACGATCTGCGCGCCGCCGGCCAGGACGCCGACAGCTACGCCCGCAGCGCCTTTGAGCTGCTGGAGTGCCGGCTGCCGAGCGAGGTCATGGTCCGCGACGAGGCCATGGCCGCCCTGCTGCAGGAGCGGCTGGTCTGCCTGCTGGGGAGCCTGACCCACGGGCGCAGGCTGGCCCGGGAACTCCGGGAGCTGGGGGTGGTGTTGTGAGCCAGGGCGCGGTGATGGGGAGCCGCATCGTCATCGAGCCGGCGGCCAACGGGGTGATCCTGGAGGCCGGGCAGCTCCGCAAGGTGTTTGTGCTCGACCCGGGCTGTCGCAGCCGGGCCGTCCACGATCTGCTGCGGGAGGTGGCGGCCAGCGTCGGCGAGGGCCTGGATGTCGTCGTGCAGGTGACCGATCCGCGCGGCGTGGAGCGGGCCGTGGCCACGCGCTCGGCCAAGCGGGAGTTGCGCGAGGATGACGTGGCCGAAGAGTATGGTGTGCCGGTCAAGACGCTGCAGCAGTGGCGCCGGCAGGCCACCGGCCCGACCTACGCCAAAGTCGGCAAGTCCGTGTTCTACGGCCGGGCCGATTTGGACGCGTTTTTTGCCCGCCACCGCATCCAGACCACCGGCGGGGCCTAGTCGTCATGGGGCGGCAGCAAATCGTCGATGATGCGCAGCTTGTCGCGCTGGTGGCCAGGGATAAGGTGCGCGTAGCGCAGGGTCATCTCGATGCGCTCGTGGCGCATGAGCTCCATGAGCTCGTGCAGGGTGACCTGGCCGGACTGGGCCAGCCAGGAGGCGAAGGTGTGGCGCAGGGTGTGGAACCGCACCTTGCGCCGCGAGTCCGTGACGCCCTCGTTGAACCCCAGGTCGGTCACGACGCGGTCGAACGTCTCGCTGATGCCGTAGAGCAGGGGACCGCCGTCCCGGGCCTGGAACACGTGTTCGCCGGGCGCGCGTTCGTAGTCGGCCAGCATGGCGATGATCGCCTCATCCACATGCACATGCTGCTGCTGGCCGCCCTTGGCCCGGAAATGCAGGACGCCGGCCACGGCGTCGATGCCCTGGCCCTGGAGCGCGAAAATTTCCGTGGCCCGCAGGCCCGTTTTGAGGGACAGCAGGGCCATGTCGTGGAGCTGGGCCGAGCGGGGCTTGAGGGCGGCCAGCAGCTGGGCGACCTCGTCGGGCGACAAAAACCGCACGGCCGAGTTGCTGGCGCGGGGGAGCTTAAACGCGCCGCCGCGTCGCACCGAGAACGGATTGGGCAGGGCCAGGCGCTGGGCGTCGAGGTAGTGGTTGACGGCGCGGCGGACGAAGCCGAACGCATGCCGCAGGCTCTGGTCGCCCAGGGTGCGGGCGAGCTTGTGCTTGAGGGTGGTCAGGATCTGCGGCGTCACGGCCTGGATGGGCAGGGCGTGGAGCGCGGCGCGCAGGTGGATGTCCCAGCGGTTGCGGTCGGGGCCCGTGCGTTTGCCCTCGCCCTCGGCCCAGGCCAGATAGGCGTCCACGGCCTCGCCCACGGTGACGCTGCGCAGGCGGGCCGGGTTTTTGCCGGCGGCGACCTCGTCGAGGAGTTGGCGACGGACCTGGGCGGCGTAGGCGGCGCGGGTGCCGGTGCTGTGGCGGCCCACGGTGTGCCAGCACAGCTTGCCGGCCGCGTCGCGGTAGCAGACGGTGTAGGTGCGGTCGGGCGGCTGGCCGGGCGCTTTGGGGGCCGACTCCCGGTAGTAGACGCCCTCGTATTTGGTTTTGATGTGCGGTCTGGAGCCCATGGCGAGGCAGTAGCCCAGGGCAGTGATTTGGGCAACGGTGTTAGCCAGACGTTAGCCGGACAAGCAAAAGGGGCCGTGCCATTTCGGTCACAACCCCTTGATTTACTTATGGTGGGCAATGTAGGATTCGAACCTACGGCCTTTGGCTCCGGAGGCCAACGCTCTATCCAACTGAGCTAATTGCCCGAGGAAGGAAGCTTCTACGCGCCGGCCCGGCGGATGTCAATAAGGAATTCTTGCTGCCCAATTTCGGTTTTGGGAGGGGATAAAGCCCGGCTCCCGCAGCATGGTGTCCTGGACGTGTCTTCCGGCCACCTTCGCGGCCTTGGGTTGGCCTATCCGGCCTGGGCCGCGCTCAAGGCGTCCTCGCTGCGGGTCACCGGCCCAAGGGAGGTGCAGACTTGGTTCCTGCCCAGGTGCTTGGCCTGATACAGTGCCTTGTCCGCCTTTTCCAGCAGGTCCTTGCGCCGGGTCAAGGCCCCGGGCTGCAAGGCCGAGACGCCGATGGACACGGTGATGGAAAAGTCCTCGCCGTCATGGACGAAACGCGCTTCGGCAATGGCGCCGCGCAGTCGCTCGGCCAGGATTCGCGCCTGTTCCTCGGCCGTCTGGGGCAGGATCACCACGAATTCCTCGCCGCCGTAGCGGGCCGTGAAATCCGTGCTGCGAAGGGTTTCCGACAGGATGCGCCCCACCTCGCGCAGCACGTGGTCGCCGACCAGATGGCCGTAGCGGTCGTTGATGCCCTTGAAATGGTCGATGTCGACCATAAGCAGGCTCATGGCATGGCGGTAGCGCTGGTGGCGGCGCAATTCGTCGATGAGGCGTTCATCAAAGGCCCGACGGTTGTGGATGCGGGTGAGTCCGTCGTGGTCGGCCCGGATCTTGACCTGATTGAACAGTGCCGCGTTTTTCAGCGCCAGGGCCAGGTGGTTGATGGAAGCGTAGAGAGCCTGGACCTGATCCTTGCCCAGGGAGCGTCCCTTGGCCCGGTAGAGCACGAGCAGGCCAAACATCTGGCCGCCGGCCCGAAGCGGCAGGGTGATGAGATCTTCAGGGGCGGTCGGGACGCCGACCGACTCGTGGTCGGCTCCGCCGTCGAGGAAGCTGGCCTTATAGCTGTGCATGGGCTTGCCGGCGAGCTTGGCCGCCTGACGCAGCAGTTGCTCGGTCCAGTGTCGTTCGGCCGTCTGGTCCATGTCGGGTTCCAGGAACAGTTCGGCTTCAAGATTCCCGCCTTCGCCGGTCTGCCACAGCGCGCCCATGAGCGCCTGCAGGGGCAGGAGCAGCTCAAGATCCTCACGGGCGTTGTCCAGGATCACGATGGGATCCAGTGATTCGCTGGCTCGGGTGAGAATGCGATTGAGAAAGAGCACAAGATCGGTCTTTCGGGCCAGAAGCTCGCGCTCCAGCATGATCTCGCGGGTCATGCGGAAAATGTCGTCGTACAGGCTCTTGACTTCCTTGGCCCGGAAAATGACGTCGCGGATTTTCTTGTCAGTCAACGGCTCGGATACGGCTGACAAAAAGCCGTTTTCCAGCACGTCCTCGAATTCGGCCACGGATTGGGCGGCTCCGAGCACCAGCACCCGCTGGGGCGTTTCCCATTCCTCAATGATCTTCTGGGTGTCCAGGGGCAGGGCATCCCAGGCCTCCTTGACCACAAAAACGACAAGCGGCGCTGCCCGGGCTATGTCCCGAGCGCCGGGATGGCTGCCCATGGGCCAGTTGCGCAGCACGTAACCGGCTCCGAGCGCCGAACTCACGGCCGTCGCGGCCTCTTCGCCAAGTCCGATGCCCCACACATGTTCGGGGCGGATTCCGCGCGTCATGGCTGCCTCCTTGGGTCAAGGCCGGCACAATATGCCTGCCCGACACGCTCTTTGCAAAAGACAGTCCAAATAGTGAATGGCTGCGCCGTTTGACAACCGGCCCAGGCTATGGCTCCCTGACCCCATGCACGCTCCCCGTATCTTCGCCACGCTGGACCCGTTTATCGAAGGGGCCGACATCATGGGCAGAAAGGTGGCCAACGCGGCCTTTCTCGATGCCCTGGCCCGGCGCGATCCTTTTGACGCCTACCACTTCTTCATGCCCTCCGAGCGTGAGCGACAGCGCCAGGAGTGTTTGCTCGCCGCCCGTTATCCGGCCCTGGCCGGACGCGGCGCGTTCAAAGTTCTGACGCGCCAGGATCTGCCGGCCGCCCTGGGGGGCGCGGACTACTCCGTCTTTCATCTCTCGGACTGCCTGACCGCCCAGGCTCGTCTGGCCGCCGCCCGAAACGCCTTGTCGCGCGCGATCTTTCCCATCACCGGTGGCATCCATTCCTTAAGCTACGCCCAGTACCAGCGCGATTTCCTGGCCCACCTCGCACCCACGACCACCCGTCGCGACGCCATCGTGTGCACCTCCACGGCCGGCCGGGAGGCCGTGTCGGCCCTGTTTCAGGCCCTGCGCCGGGGCTATGGCCTCTCACCCGAGGCCTATCCCGCGCCCGAACTGGCTTTGATCCCCCTGGGCGTGGAGCCGGACGACTGGCGGCGTCTTGACGGCCGGGAGCGCATCGATGCCCGGGCCGCCTGGGGCATCGCCCCGCAGGCCGCGGTGTTCCTGGTGTTCGGACGGGTTTCCCACAGTTCCAAGATGGACTTGATCCCGCTTTTTCGGGCCGCACAGCGTCTCATGGCTTCCGGGCTGGATGTTTCGAAGCTGGTGCTGGTGGTGGCCGGCTGGACCGATGACGACGATCCGTTTTTGGGGACGCTTACCGCCCTGGCCGCCAATGTGGGCCTGCGTCTGGTCCTGGCGCGGCGGCCGGACGAGGCGGCCAAGCGGCAACTGTTCGGCCTGGCCGACGTGTTTGCCTCCCTGGCCGACAACCCCCAGGAAACCTTTGGCCTCACGCTCCTGGAGGCCATGGCCGCCTCCCTGCCGGTCATCGCCTCGGACTACGACGGCTACCGCGACATCGTCGCGCCCGGGCGCACCGGCTGGTTGCTCCCGACCCTGGGGCTGCCCCAATCCCCGGCGCGCGACGCGCTGGCTCCGCTTTGTTACGACAATCACACCCATTTGCGCCTGGCCCAGGCCACGGCCGTGTCCGTGCCGGCCCTGGCCGAGGCGCTGGCGGTTGTCCTTGCCGACTCCGGCCTTGCCCGGGCCATGGGAGAGGCCGGGCGCGAGCGCGTCGTGGCCCAATTTTCATGGGACGCCTGTGTTGACCGCCATCTGGAGCTTTGGGAACGTCTGGCCGCGCAGCCTGTGCCGGATCGGGAGCGGTTGGCCGTCACGGCTCATCCCTGGACCCTGGCTTACGGCGAAGTCTTTGCCGGCTATCCCTCGGGCCAGCTCGGCGACGACCTGCGGCTCATCTGGACCCGGGCTGGCCAGGCAGTCTACCACCGCCAGGATTATCCGGTGATCTACGCCGAACTTTCTCGGGAGGTGCTGCCCGAGGCCCTGCGGGTGCTCGTTTTTCTGGCCCGGGGCGGCTGTCCGGGCCTGACCCTGGCCAGACGGTTGGCCGCGGCCGTGCCGGGACTCGACGAAGCCGCCGCCGTCTGGCATGTGCTGTGGGCGCTCAAGCAGGATCTGCTCGAAGTGCAAAAGGAGCCGGCATGACGCGCCCCATGGGCCATGACACGACGCAGCGCAGCGAAGAGTTCGCCCCGGCCAAACGCAGCCTGGGCCAAAATTTTCTGGTCGACCCCAACATCGCCGCCAAGATCGTGGGCCGCTTGCGGATCGGCCCGGAGGACACGGTCATCGAGATCGGCCCCGGGCGGGGGGCGCTTTCGGGCCACATCCTGGCCGCCGGGCCGCGCGCCTATCTGGCCCTGGAAAAGGATCGGGAACTGGCCGCCCGGTTGCCGCGCGAGCACCCCGGAGCCTATCCGGCCCTGGTCGACGCCCTGCGCCTGGACTGGTCGCGCCTGGACGCCCTGGAAGGCGTCAAGCTCGTGGGCAACCTTCCCTACAACATCGCCTCGCCGCTGTTGTGGGACATCTGCTCCCAGGCCTCGGGCTTTGGCGTGGGGGTCTTCATGGTGCAGCACGAGGTGGCCCTTCGCTTGTGCGCCGCTCCCGGCGGCAAGCAATACGGGGCGCTGACCGCCTGGACGTCGTCGTTTGCCCGGTTCGACTACGCCTTCAAGGTGCCGCCCGGGGTGTTTCGGCCCCAGCCTAAGGTGGATTCGGCGGTAGTGGCCGTGACCCTCCGGCCGGCCGGAGAGCGGCCAGAGGACCCGGTCGGCCTGGCGACGCTGCTCAAGCGGCTTTTTTCCATGCGCCGCAAGCAGTTGGCCGGCATTTTAAAGCCCCACTGGGACGACGCCCTGGCGCAGGCTTGCGCCGAGTACGGCATAGAGGGGCGCGTTCGGCCCGAAACATTGACGCCAGGCCAGTTCCAGCAGCTGGCCAAATTGCTGAAAACGCGCTTGCCCTCTTGACTTTGGGCCTAAAATCGATTTTGGTTTGCCCACTCACGTGCGTCGCGTCAGGCCGGTAACGGCGACGCAGGGGCAGGAGGGCCGTCCTTGCCGCGGGGAGGCGAGGGGGGGCGTCCCTGTTGATGTTGACGGAACGCGCCGGAGTGATTTGCGAGCATTGCGCCGCCGCCAAGCCGGAGGCGATCAACCGAGGAGGAGAGGACTGATGACCAAGGCCGATCTGGTAGGAAAAATTGCCGAAAAGACAGGGCTGACCAAAGCCAACGCCGAGCGTGCCCTTAACGCCTTTATCGAGGCTATCGAGGAAACGCTGGTCGGCGAGGGCAAGATCACGCTGACGGGGTTTGGCACCTTCATGGTGGACGAGCGTAAGGCCCGCACCGGCCGCAACCCCCGCACCGGCGCCGAGATCAATATCCCGGCTTCCAAAGTCGTCAAATTTCGGCCGGGCAAATTGCTCAAGGACGCCATTCAATAACCAATCGCGGGAGAAGCTCACATGTTACACGGCGAAACCGTCCACAGCCCCCTGCCGCAGGACCTCCCCTGGTGGCAGCCCGATCATTTCGTTTTTTTTAGCGTGCTGTACTTGGTGCTCTTCATCATCGCTTCGGGCATGGGCTATTGCATCTTCAAAGCCTACCAGGACACCAAGAACGCCCCGGCTCACGGCCACCACTAAGTCTTTTCCCGGCCTCGGGATCGCGCCGCCGCCCGGCTTGCCGCCGGGCGGTTTTGTTTGGTGCGGGCAAGTCGTGCGGCTTTGCCGCGCGGGTTGAGTCTGTCGGAGACGGGGATGCGCGGCAGCGTTTGGAAAACGCCTGGCGTTTTCAGCCGGAGCAGGCGTCGCCCGGGTGGGGGCTTGGCGGTTGGTCGGCCGGTTTTTTCAAGAAGGCGCGGCTTGCCCCTTGACAGAGGTGCGCGCGTCGGCTAAATGACCCTGCTTTACCGCGAGGGAATTTTTCAAAGAGGGGGTGATGTGAATGCCCGGTGTCTACCTTGAGGAGTCCGACAACTTTGACGTGGCCCTGCGCCGCTTCAAGAAGCAGGTCGAAAAATCCGGGATTCTCTCCGAGCTGAAGAAACGTCAGCACTTTGAGAAACCCAGCGTCATGCGCAAGAAGAAGAAGGCCGCCGCTCGTAAGCGGTTGCTCAAGAAAATGCGCAAAATCAACATGATGTAATGAATCTCATAGCCCGTATCGAATCCGACTACCTGGCTTCCATGAAGGCCAGGGACGAGTTGACCCTTGGTGTTTTGCGGATGCTTAAGTCAGCTGCAAAAAACCGTCAGGTCGAGTTGCGACGCCCATTGACCGAGGACGAGTATTGCGACGTCCTGGCCAAGCAGGCCAAGCAGCGCCGGGAGTCCATCGAACAGTTCGCCAAGGCGAACCGGGCTGATCTTGTCGAAAAAGAGGAGCGGGAGTTGGGCGTTTTGCTCGCCTATCTTCCCGCTCCCTTGACCGACGACGAGCTTGCCGCCGCCGTCAACGCCGCCGTGGCCGACCTTGCCGCCGCCTCCATGAAGGACATGGGGAAGGTCGTGCAGGCGGTGCTGGCCGCCCACAAGGGGCGGGTCGACGGCAAGCGGGTCAGCGACGCCGTCAAGGCGCGCCTCGCTTCCTGACCTTCCCGAATCCACATTTTCTTATGGAATCCAGAACTCTCTCGTTGCTGGAGTTTCCGAAGGTTTTGGACCGGTTGGCCGGCTATGCCGCCTCGGAACCGGCCGCTGCCGCCTGTCGGGCTCTTTCGCCCATGGGCGACGCCGCGCGTTTGGCCACGGAACAGCAAAAGCTCGCCGAAGCCCTGGAACTGCGCCGCGACCGGGCCTTCGAATTCACCGCTTTTCCCGACATCGAGCCGCTTTTCGCCGTGCTCGAAAGCGAACGCCGCGTCCTTGACCTCGACGCGCTGGTCGCCCTTTCCCATGTGCTTTCGCGCGTGGCCGCCCTGCGTGAGGCCCTGGGCCGCGAGGAGGGCGATTCCGTTCTGGGCGGCATCGTTTACCGCACGCCCTGGGCCAAAAAGACCCAGGCCGCCCTGGCCCGCTGTCTGGCCCCGGACGGACGCCTCAAGGACGAAAGCTCGCCCGAGCTTTTCTCCGTGCGCCAGGAGATCCGCTCCATCCACCAGACCATCCTGAACAAGGTCAAGGAGTTCATCTCCGAGCGCGAGATGGGGCCGCTTTTGCAGGACGACTACGTCACCATCTCCTCGGACCGCTACGTCCTGCCGCTTAAGGCCAATTTCAAGGGCCGCCTGCCTGGCGTCGTCCACGACTATTCCCAGACCGGGGAAACCATTTACGTGGAGCCCTTTTTCCTGGTGGAGATCAACAACCGCCTCCAGGAACTCAAAAACGAGGAACGCGAGGCCGAGGCCCGGGTCATGGCCTTCCTGACCGGCCTGGCCCGGGACGAGCGCCGCGAAGTGGGGGCGTCCTACCGCCTGCTCGTCGATTGCGACGTGCTGTGGGCCAAGGCCGCCCTGTGCGACGCCTTTGGCGGCACGCTGCCCGAGGTCGCCCAGGGCCGGGCCGTGCGTCTGCTGGCCGCCCGCCATCCGCTGCTGGCCCTGGCCGGCCCGGATTCCGCCGTGGCCCAGGACCTGGAGCTGGCCCCCGACCAGCGGGCGCTCATCGTCACCGGCGCCAACGCCGGCGGCAAGACCGTGTGCCTCAAAACCCTGGGACTGCTGGCCGCCATGGCGCTGTCCGGGTTGCCCGTGCCGGCCGGGGAGGGCAGCAGCCTGCCCTTTTTTGCCAAGATTTTCGTCTTTCTCGGCGACGAGCAAAGCCTTGAAGACCATCTGTCCACCTTCACGGCCCAGATTCGCCACCTTTCGCGCGTCTGGCCGGACATCGACGCCGACACCTTGGTGCTCCTCGACGAGTTCGGGGCCGGCACCGACCCGTCCCAGGGCGCGGCCCTGGCCCAGGCCGTGGTGGACGGCCTCCTTGATCGGGGGGCCTATCTGGCCGCTGCCACGCACTTTCCGGCGCTCAAGGCTTACGGCTTGTCCCGGGAAGGGGTGCGCGCCGCCTGCATGCTCTTTGACCCGGCCACCAAAAAGCCGCTCTACCGCCTGGCCTACGATCAGGTCGGGGCGTCCATCGCCCTGGACGTGGCCCGGGAACACGGTCTGCCCGAGGACATTCTGGAGCGGGCCAACCGCTATCTGCTCCTCGACGGCAACGACACCGGGCTGGTCTTCGACCGTTTGAACGACTTGGCCTTGCGCCGGGAACACGAGCTGGAGGCCATCGCCGCCAAGCGGTTGGCCGAGGAAGGCAAGATCCAAAAGCTCAAGGACAACTTGAGAAAAGCCCAGGACAAGCTGGTGGAGGAAATCCGCGAGCAGTCCCGCGACATCGTGCGCCGCCATGAGGCCGGACGCCTGGGACGCAAGGAAGCGCAAAAGGCCCTTGCCGATGTTCGCAAAAGACTTATTGATGAAAGCAACGAATTGACCGGAGGCTCCGAGGACGAGGTCGCGGCCTTCGATCTGGCCACCGTCGCCCCCGGCGACTCGGTTCGGGTGATGAGCTGGAACAAAATCGGCGTGGTGCGGGAAAAAGACCTCAAGCGCCAGGCCGCCAAGGTCGATATAGGCGGCGTGAGCCTGTGGGTGAACGTGGCCGATCTGGCCGCGGCCGCCGGCAAGCCGGCCAAGGCCGGAGGCGGAACCGTCGTGACCCCCACGGTCTCGGAGGCCAAGGGACTGGGCTTGGTGGTCGATTTACGGGGGATGCGCGCCGACGCCGCCGAAAGCGAGCTTTTGGCTTTTATCGACACCGCGCTGCTGCGCGGGCATGGCGAACTGGAAGTCATCCACGGCCGGGGCACCGGGGCGCTTAGGCGCGAGGTGCACCGGATGCTGAGGGACCATCCCCAGGTCGCGTCCTTTGCCATCGCTCCCGAGGACCGGGGCGGCGACGGCATGACCATGGTGACGCTGAAATAAGCGTCGGCATTTTTTGTCCGCTTCGCCGGCGGGAGCGGACAGCCCTTGGGCGGCCCCGGGCCGCTTGCAACGTTTGTCTGGCCGGGTGCGATGAAAAACGATTCCGGGGCCGTGGCGGCGGTCAAGGCCCGGGCCAACATCGCCGAAATCGTGGGGCGTTACGTGACCCTGCGGCCGGTGGGCAGCCGGCTGGTGGGGCCTTGTCCGTTTCATCAGGAGACCAAGGGGTCGTTTAACGTCCATCCCGATAAAGGCTTTTTCCACTGTTTCGGGTGCCAGGCCTCGGGGGACGTCATTGATTTTTTTTGCCGCATAAATGGCCTGGAGTTTCGCGAAGGGCTGGAGCGGCTGGCGGCCGAAGTGGGGGTCGATCTTGGCCGGGCGCGCAGCGATCCGCGCGCGGCGGCCAAGAAGCGCGAACGCGACGCCTGCCTGGCCATGCACGAGCTGGCCGACCGGTATTTCCGCTATCTGCTCGGCCGGGACGAGGGTCGAGCGGCCCGGGAGTACCTGGAAAGGCGCGGGGTCAGCGCCGAGATGATCGAGCGGTTTTCCCTGGGCGCGAGTCCCGAGGGCTGGCAGGGCCTGCAGACCGTGCTGCGGGGCAGGGGCTTTGACGATGATTCGGCCATCATCGCCGGCCTTTTGACCCAGGGCAAGAACGGGCGCACCTGGGACCGGTTTCGCGGCCGGCTCATGTTCCCCATCCGCGACAGCGGCGGCCGGGTCATCGCCTTTGGCGGCCGGGTCATGGGCGAGGGCGACCCGAAGTATTTAAACAGCGCCGAAACCCCCATCTACACCAAGGGGCAGCATCTTTACGGACTGTTCGAGGCCCGGCCGGTCATGGCCAAGACCCGGCGGGCGCTTTTGAGCGAAGGCTATCTCGACGTCATCACCCTGCACCAGTTCGGCTACGGCGAGGCCTGCGGGGTGTTGGGAACGGCCATGACCCATGAGCAGGCCAAGCGCCTAAGCGGGTTCGCCCCCCGGGTCGATCTGGTCTTTGACGGCGACGCGCCGGGCCGCAAGGCGGCCGTGCGGGCGGCCCAGATGCTTCTCACCCTCGGCGGAGCCTGCCGGGTGGTGCCCTTGCCCGACGGCGAGGACGTGGACAGCCTGCTTCATGCCAAGGGGCGCGAGGGCTTTGAGGCCTGTCTGGAACGGGCCGAGGACGGGCTCAATTTCTGTCTGCGCATGGTGCGCGAGACCTATGCCCCCCGGGAGATCGTGGCCTGGGCAGGGGAGTTTTTGGGGGGCTTGGCCGACGAGGGCCTGCGGGCGCTGTTTATTCCGCGCGTGGCCTCGGGGCTGGGGCTGGCCGAGGCCGAACTGCGCCGGCTGCTTTCCCGACCGGCCAAGAGGCCGGCCCCGGGGCCACGGCCGGGCGAGGCGGCCGCGCCGCGCCAGCCGGCCTGGGAACTGGCCCCGCGCGACGCCCAGATTTTGTCGTTTGTCGTGCGCCGGCCGGACTATGCGGCGCACTTGGCCGGGGCCGGGGCAGGCGAGCTTTTGGGCAACGCCGATGCCCGGATGTTTTTCGCCAGACTGGCCGGATTGATTTCGGACGAGTCCGAGGCGCGTCTGACCGAGCCCGAAACCGCCTTTTGGGCCAAGGCGCAGATGGAACCGCCCGTGTCCGACGAAGACGCGGCGGCGTTTTTCGAGGAACTTTGCGTATTTCTCCATGAGGCGCGGGAGAGCGACCGGCGGCGGGCCGTCATGGACGCCATCCGTCTGGCCCAGCAACGGGGAGACAGCGAGGAAGCCCTGCGGCTTCTCGGGGAACTGCAAGCCCTTTCCGGGAGGGGAGATGAGTAATCTCAAAGAGATCCAACAGATCAAAAGCCTCATCATCAAAGGCAAGCAAAAAGGCTTTCTCACCTTCGACGAGGTGAACAAGGCCCTGCCTTCCGAGGTGAACAACCCCGAGCAGCTCGAAGAGGTCATTGCCATCTTCGATCAGCTCGACATCAACCTCGTGGACACCGACAAGGACGGCCGCAAGATCGAAGTGGCCGCCGCCGAGCCAGACGACGCCCCGGACGCCGATCTGGAACTGACCGAAAGCGAGGATTCCCTCGACTATTCGTCCCGCAGCACCGACCCGGTGCGCATGTACTTGCGCGAGATGGGCGCGGTGCCGCTGCTCGACCGCGAGGGCGAGGTGGTCATCGCCAAGAAGATCGAAAACGGCGAAATGGAAGTCCTCTACGCCCTGGTCGAAGTGCCGGTGGCCGTGGAAGAGCTCATCCAGGTCGGCGAGGATCTGAAGATCGGCCGCATCAAGCTCAAGGACGTGGTCAAGACCATCGAGGAAGACGATCCCTCCGAGGACGAGATGAATCAGCGCCAGCGGGTCATTTTCCTCCTTGAAGAGGTCAAAACTTCGTTTCGCAAAAAACGCAAGGTCTACTCGAAGTTCGATCAGTGCGCCTGCGTGGACAAGCGGGTGGCCGGCATTCAGAAGGAGATCATGGTCTTCAAGGACGAGATCGTGACCCGCCTTCGTGACATCAAGCTCGAAAAGACGCTTATCGACCGCATCATCGAGATCGTCGAAGACTATGTGCGTCAGATGCACAACTGTCAGCGCGACCTCTCGGCCTATATCTTGTCGGTCGGCAAGTCCCAGTCCGAAATCCAGGAGATGTTCGCCCAGCTCGACGCCCGGGAGGTCAATCCCATGATTGCCGCCGAGTCGCTGGGGCTGACCGTGGAAGAGCTTTTCTCCTTCAAGGAAATGCTCTCGGCCAAGATGGAGATTCTCGTTCGGCTTCAGGACAAGTGTTGCCACAACGTCCATGAGCTCGAAGAGGTGCTGTGGCGCATCAAGCGCGGCAACAACGCCGCCCAGCGCGCCAAGCAGGAACTGATCCGGGCCAACTTGCGCCTGGTCGTGTCCATCGCCAAGAAGTACACCAACCGCGGTCTGCAGTTTCTCGATCTCATCCAGGAAGGCAACATCGGCCTTATGAAGGCCGTGGACAAGTTCGAGTATCAGCGCGGCTACAAGTTCTCGACCTACGCCACCTGGTGGATACGGCAAGCCATCACCCGCGCCATCGCGGACCAGGCCCGCACCATCCGCATTCCGGTGCACATGATCGAGACCATCAACAAGCTGATTCGCACCTCGCGCTATCTGGTCCAGGAGCTCGGCCGCGACCCGACCCCGGAAGAGATCGCCGAGCGCATGGATTATCCGCTGGAGAAGGTCAAAAAGGTCCTCAAGATCGCCAAGGAGCCGATTTCGCTGGAAACGCCCATTGGCGACGAAGAGGATTCGAGCCTGGGCGACTTCATCGAGGACAAAAAGGCCCTGGCTCCGGCCGAGGAAGTGGTCAACACCAAGCTTGGCGAGCAGATCGGCAAGGTGCTTTCCGATTTGACCCCGCGCGAGGAGCAGGTGTTGCGCAAGCGTTTCGGGCTTGGCGAGAAGTCGGACCACACCCTTGAGGAAGTGGGCAAGCTTTTCAACGTCACCCGCGAGCGCATCCGGCAGATCGAGGCCAAGGCCCTGCGCAAGCTGCGCCATCCGGTGCGCAGCCAGCATCTGCGGTCGTATTACGAAGGCTAGGCGAAGCAGGTCGGCGACGTCCTATCCAATAAGCAGCAACGCCCCCCGGTCCTCGGTGATCGGGGGGCGTTTTTTTGAGGGCAGCTTGCGAAACGGAAATCGTATGGCGGTGGCTGGAGAGTCGGGATGAAGCCGAAAAATGCGGGTGTCTGGTGTCAGAAGAAATTGAAAGAACTCAAATAAGTGGCATGTTCAATGCTCCATGCCTGACGCCTGGTGTTGCCCGGTCAGATAGCTTTCGAGAATTGCGACGAGTTCCTTCGGGGGGCGGTCGATCTCCGAACTCGGGATCGTCAGGTCGTAGCCGGTGGAGAGTCGGCTGAAAAGCAGCGTCTGGACCATAAAGCCCAAGGTTCCCAACCTGTCGAATCCGGCCGGGATATCAAGGCCCGCAAACCCGGACCAGAGCGTGGGCGGGGTCTGGCCCACGAGCAGGGCTGGATTCCGAGAAAATACGCGTCGACCGAGCGGCGTAAGCCTGAGTCTCATCAGAATCCACGAGAAGAACAGACCACCCTCATACGGGCGTTCGTAGATCATGTACGTCATTAAGGTAGGGGACATGGCCTCAAGATAGCGATCGTAATTCTTGAGTCGAATGCCGACAATATCTTTTGAAGCGTACGAAGACACTCCGATCGTCTCAATATCGAACCACGAAATATGCAATGTTCCTTGCTTGTAATGAAAGATCATTCCTTCGGAAACAACCGTCAACGAGACTGTCTTGGTGGTTCCCAACCTCTTGAGAAGCAGTATCGCGGTGAACACAGCAAGGGGGAGTAAGACAACGGTGTTGCGAATAGGTTGCTCAAGGTACTGGCGGTATAGGAGTAGGCCCGTGAGTGCCACGGAGACGACAAGAAGAAACCAGTGTTTCTTTTCTCTCGGAGCGATCTCGAGGGATTGTCGTGCCATGGTTGGTTCTCCAGCAGTCCTTTTCGCGAAGACCGGGGCAGTCGCTTCCGGCCGCCGCATCTCTTTGCCTTTGCCGGTTAGCGCCGCTGCAACAGCATCTCCAGTTCCCTGGCGAACGCCTCCCGGTCCCGGTTGGACAGGGGCGGCGGGCCGCCGGTGACCACCCCCGAATCGCGCAGCTCCGAGAGCAGCCCCCGCATGGCCAGCTTGCCCTGGATGTTGTCGCGGGTGTAGCGCTCGCCGCGCGGGTTGAGTGCATGGGCGTCTTTGTCCACCACCTGGGCGGCCAACGGAATGTCGGCTGTAATGACCAGATCGCCGGGGGCCACACGCTCGACGATGACCCCGTCCACCACGTCGAAGCCCTGGCCCACCCGCACGGCCGTGATATGGGGCGACTCGGGAAAGCGCAGGGCCTTGTTGGCGACGAGAACAAGCGAAATCCCCCGGCGCATGGCCGCCCGGCACAGGATGTCCTTGATGGGCGTGGGCAGGGCGTCGGCATCGGCGTAAATCTTCATGGTATCCTGGAGCGTCCTCTAAGGGTTAAATGATGACGTGGCGCCGGATGTAGGCCACGGCCTCTTCCGGCGTGTCGAGGACGGTAAAGAGCTCCATGTCCTCGGCCGAGACGAACCCCCGCTCCTGGAGCGTGCCCTTGAACCAGTCAATCAGCCCGCCCCAGAAGGCCTTGCCCATGAAGATGATGGGGAAGGGCTTGATGCGCCGGGTCTGAATGAGCACCAGGGCTTCGCTGAGTTCGTCCAGGGTGCCGAAGCCGCCGGGCATGGCGATGTAGGCCATGGCGTATTTGATGAACATGAGCTTGCGGATGAAAAAATAGCGGTAGTCGCTGCGGATGGTCAGGAACTCGTTGGGCTGCTGCTCCAGCGGCAGGTGGATGTGCAGCCCCACCGACTCGCCGCCGCATTCGTAGGCGCCCTTGTTGGCCGCTTCCATGAGTCCCGGGCCGCCGCCGGTGATGACCGAATAGCCGGCCTGGCACAACATATGGGCGAGCTTGGCCGTTTCGGCGTAGAGCGGCTCATCGGGGCCTATCCTGGCCGAGCCGAAGATGGACACGGCCGGTTTCAATTCCCCAAGCTGTTCGAATCCATCAACAATTTCGGCCATGATCTTGAAAAGCCGCCAGGATTCGGACATCGACAGATCGTTGATGAGATATTGGCGCGAGGCGGACATGGGCGGCGCTCCTTTGCTGATTTGCGGACAGGGCCTTTTCAGCGACGGCCGAACGGGGTACACGGCGTCTCCTGGCACTCGGCCCGCCGTTTGCCGGTCTTGCCCCCAAAGGCGTTTATTATCAAGACGCGGCCGCCCTGTCGGCCGCACCCGGAGGCACCATGAAGGTCAAGTTCCTCGGCGCGGCCGGAACCGTCACCGGTTCCTGTCACCTCATCGAGACCGCCACGGCCCGCTTTGCCATCGACTGCGGCATGCACCAGGGCAACGAGGTCATTGAGCGCCGAAACCTCGACACCTCGGTCTACAAGCCCCGCAACATCGACTTCTTCCTGCTGACCCACGCCCATATCGACCACTCGGGACTCCTGCCGCGCATGGTCAAGACCGGCTTTAGCGGCAAAGTCTACTGCACGCCGCCGACCAAGGAATTGCTCTCCATCATGCTGGAGGACAGCGCCCACATCCAGGAGATGGAAGCCGAATGGGCCAGCCGCAAAAGCCGCCGCCACGGCGGCCGGACCGTGGAAGCCCTCTACACCAAGGCCGACGCCCTGGCCGCAGCCGCCTTGCTGACCCCCGTGCCCTACGGCGAACCCTTCTCGCCGGCCCCGGGCATCACCGCCGTCTACCACGACGCCGGCCATATCCTGGGCTCGGCCTTTATCGAACTGTCCCTGGACGGCAACGGCAAGCGCACGCGGATGCTTTTTTCCGGCGACCTCGGCCGCCCCGACCAACTGCTGGTCAACGACCCGGACAAGCCGGTGGAGTCGGACTATCTGTTCCTGGAGGGCACCTACGGCGACCGCGACCACAAAAATCCCCAGGACAGCCGCGAGGAGCTGGCCCAGGCCATCCGCGAGAGCTACGCCCGGGGCGGCAAGGTCATCATCCCGGCCTTTGCCGTGGAACGCACCCAGGAAATGCTGTTCTGCCTGCATCTGCTGCTCAAGGAAGGCCGCATCCCGGCCGACCTGCCGGTCTTCGTGGATAGCCCCTTGGCCATAAAGGCCACCGAGATCTTCCGCCGCAACCCGGCCTACCTCGACGCCGAGACTAGGGCCTACTACGACCGGGGCGAGGACCCGCTGTCGTTGCCCAACCTCCGTTTCACCCAGACCACCGACCAGTCCCGCGAGATCAACGAGCTCAAGGGCCCGGCCATCGTCATCGCCGCCAGCGGCATGTGCAACGCCGGGCGCGTCAAGCACCATCTGCGCCACAACCTGTGGCGTCCCGAGGCCGGCATCGTCTTCGTCGGCTTCCAGGCCATGGGCACGCCCGGCCGCAAGATCGTGGACGGCGCGAAGATGATCCGCATCCTGGGCGAGGAAGTGGCGGTCAACGCCAAGGTCTACACCATCGGCGGCTTTTCCTCCCACGCCGGCCAGAGCCAGATTCTCGCCTGGCTGTCGCACTTCAAGGTCAACCATCCCCAGGTGTTTCTGGTCCACGGCGAGCAGAAGGCCCTGGAGACCCTGGCCGGGCTTATTCGCCAGCGCTTCGGGGTCAAGGTGCGCATCCCGCAGTACCTTGAGGAATACACGCTCACGCCCGGAGCCGAACCGGTGGTGGCCGTGGACGCCGAAAAGGCCCACCCGCACATCGACTGGGAAGTGCTTTTTGCCGAGATGGAAGGGCGGCTCACCCGGCTGCGCGGCAAGGCCAAGGATCTGGCCGAGCGTCCGTCCGAGGAACAGGCGGAGCTGCGCCAGCGGATCACGACCCTGGACCGGGAGATGCTGGAGCTGCTCTCGGAATTGTAGGCTCAAACAACGGGCGCGGCTTCGGGCAGGCCCCGGGGCCGCGCCGTCCGTCGACAGTGGAGGGCGGCGTGGCTGGCGTCCGGTGCTCGAAATCCGTAAAAAGCCTTTCGGGCCTTGGCTGCTTGGGAGCGGGAAACGCCTCGAAAGGCGCGGCCCGTGAGTCGGCGGGCGGCTGGCTACTTGAGGCGGTAGGTGATGCGGCCGCGGGTGAGGTCGTAGGGCGAAAGCTCGACCTTGACCCGGTCGCCGGGCAGGATGCGGATGTAGAACTTGCGCATTTTGCCGGAAATGTGGGCCAGCACTTCGTGACCGTTTTCCAGCTCGACGCGGAACATGGCGTTGGGCAGGGCTTCCTGCACCACGCCGTCGACCTCGATGGCGCCTTCTTTGGCCATAAACAGTATCCTCCTGACGGCGCGCCCCATGGACGCGGCCGAATGGTCGCGTTATCGTGAACGGGGTTAGGTAGATGGTTTTTTCTCAAAAAGCAAGGGGCAACGTGGCCAGCCGCCCGTTCTTGCCGCCCGGCCGCGTTCTGGAGTATAGTCTTGAAAAAAAGGAAGAACCGCCGTGCTGACGCGACCGCAACTCGATAAATACGCCGACGTCCTGGTCTGGGGGCTTTTGACTTCCCGCACCGAACCCTACAAGCCCGGCGACGTGGTGCTCGTCCAATACGAACTGGCCGCCCTGAAACTGGCCGAGGCCGTTTATGCCAAGCTCCTGGAGCGCGGCATCAATCCCGTGCCGCGACTGGCGCTCACCCCGGCCATGGAAAGCGCCTTTTACGGCAAGGCCGACGAGGCCCAGCTCGTGTTCCAGGCTCCGGGACAGGCCGAACTCCACGAAAATCTCCACGGGGCCATGCATCTGCTCGGCCCGGACAGTTTGACGCACTTAAGCGGCGTGGACCCCAAGCGCATCGCCGCCGCCGCCGTGGCCCGCAAACCCCTGCGCGACATCCTGGTGCGCCGGGAGGAACGCGGCGAATTCGGCTGGACGCTGTGCCTGTATCCCACGGCCGAGCTGGCCGCCAAGGCCGGGCTGTCGAAAAAGGACTACGCCGCCCAGGTCGTGGCCGCTTGCTTTCTCAAGGACCCTGACCCCGTGGCCCGCTGGCGGGCGCTGTATGAAGAAGTCCGGGAGATCAAGGCCTGGCTTGGCAGCATCAAGGCCGACTATCTGCATGTGGAATCGGCCGGCGTGGACCTCAAGGTGAGCGTCGGCGAGCGCCGTCGCTGGCTTGGGCTTTCCGGCCACAACATCCCGAGCTTCGAGATCTTTACCTCGCCCGACTGGCGCGGCGTGTCAGGGCGCTATTTCGCCGACCAGCCGTCGTACCGCAGCGGCAACCTCGTCTCCGGGGTGCGCCTGACCTTCAAGGACGGCCAGGTGGCGGAGGTCTCGGCCGAGCAGGGCGAGCAGTTCGTGCGCAAACAGCTGGCCATGGACCCCGGGGCCTCGCGCATCGGCGAATTTTCCCTGACCGACCGGCGCTTTTCCCGCATCGACAAGTTCATGGCCAATACGCTGTATGACGAAAACTTCGGCGGACCGAACGGCAACTGCCATGTGGCCGTGGGAAGTTCCTATTCCGACACCTACGACGGCGACCCGGCCAGCCTGGACGCCGCCAGGAAAGCCGAGCTCGGCTTCAACGATTCGGCCCTGCATTGGGACCTCGTCAATACCGAGCCCAAGCGGGTGCGCGCCCATCTGGCCGACGGCAGCGACGTGACCATCTACGAGGACGGGCAGTTCACGTATTGACGCGACGGGCGGCCTGCCGTAACGCGGCAGGGGCGCGCCCACGCGGCGCGTATCCACAAGGAAGGGAGCGGGGTATGCGGAAACTGGCGATGCTGACGGTTGTGGTCTTGGCGCTTTTGGCCGGTCTGGCACAGGCCGGACCCAAGGCCAACCCCAACATCCGGGGCTGGGAGCGGGGCGGGGCCTACGACAAATTGTTCGACCCCAAGGAAGCCGACGCCATCAAGGGCCGGGTGGTCAAGATTTATGACATCGTGCCGTTGCCGGGCATGGCCACGGGCGTGGCCCTGCAGGTCGAGGACAAAAAGGATAAAACCCTGGAAATCGTGCACCTTGGCCCCAAGGAGTTTGTTGATCTGGCCTCCATCGGCCTCAAGGAAGGCGATCAGGTCAAGGCGGCCGGGGCTTGGGCCGAGTTCGACGGCCAGGACGTGCTCATGGCCGTCAAGGTCAAGAAGGGCGAGGACGTTCAACTCAAGGTTCGGCGCACCAAGGACGGTTTTCCGTTCTGGAGCATGACGCCCGAGGAACGCCAGCGCGAAGCCGGAACGGACGCCGGGGACTGATTTTTCGTCGCCCCGGCAAACGGTCGGACAGCGTTTTTGCCGCGTCCTGGCGCGTTTTTTTGGCCGGACCGCGTATCGGCCTTGCGCTTTGTGGGCGCTTTTCGTAAGAGTTGCTATAGCGACGCATTTTGCCGCCCCAGGTGCGGCCACACTATAAACGGGAGCTTGCCGCATGGAGGAAACCCTCAAGAAACAGGATGCCGAACTCCTCCAACTCGTCACGTTCAGTATTGGCGAGGAGGAATTTGGCGTCGATATCCTCAGCGTGCAGGAGATCATCCGCATGATGGATATCACCAAGGTCCCGCGCGCCCCGGAGTTCGTCGAGGGCGTCATCAACCTGCGGGGCAAGGTCATACCCATTATTGATCTTCGGCGGCGCTTTGGCCTGACCACACGGGACCACGACAAGCATACCCGCATCATCGTCATTGAGATCAACAACATGATCGTCGGGTTTGTGGTCGATTCCGTCTCCGAGGTGCTGCGCATACCCGCCAGCACGGTGGAGCCGCCGCCACCTGTCGTCTCGGGCCTGGAGTCCGAATACATCAGCGGCGTGGGCAAGCTTGAGGATCGGCTGCTCATCCTGCTCGACCTCAACAAGCTGCTTTCCGGCGAAGAACGGGACATGCTCGGTTCCTTCTAAAGCCGGCTCGTCCCCAGGGCCGGTCAGGCCGACTCCTGGGGGCATTCCGTCGGTCCGGTTTCGGGCGGTCCGGCGCAATCCGTTACGCGGTTACGGCCGCCGTCACGTCCGTGGCGGCGGCCATCCCGTATTTTCTTCACGAGGACCATCTTGTCCCGCACAGCTTCGCCCCTCGCCGAACTCCTCGCCGCCAGCGATTCCGCCTCGGTCTATAAAAGCGGGCCGGCCACCTTGGCTTATCTCGCCGCCCAGGCCCTGGCCCGGGGGCAATCCGCCGTGGTCGTGGCCCCGGGCGTCCACGAACTCTCGCGCATCGCCGCGCTGCTCGACATGCTGGCCCCGCCCTCGCCCGGGACCCTGTGGGGCGCGTCCTACGCCATGCTGCCGTCTTACGCCCCGGGCCGGCCAAGCGGCGCGTTCTGGGCTCGGCGCATGGCCTTTCTGGCCTTTGCCGCCATGGGCAAGGGACCGCGCGTGCTGCTGGTCACCGCCGACAACCTGCTGCCCAAGTGGCCGCCGCCGCGCGCCCTGGAAGGCAACATCTTAAACGTCGCCGTGGGCGAGGAACTGCCCCGGGACCTTATCGCCGAACAGGCCGTGCTGTGGGGCTACAAGCGCTCGCCCATGGTGGCAAACCCCGGCGAATTCGCCCTTCGCGGCGACATCCTCGACATCTTTCCGCCGGGCTACGAGAGTCCGCTGCGGCTGGAATTTTTTGGCGACGTCCTGGAAGCCGTGCGCCGTTTCGACGCCGGCACCCAGCGCTCCCTGGCCGAACTTGCCGAAGCCTCCCTCATCCCGGCCGCCCCGGCTGTGCTGTCCGAAACCTTCATGGACGAGGCCCGGACCCTGTGGGAGACCATCGCCGGCACGGGCGAACTGCACCGGGCCGCCAAGCAGCGCCTGGAAAACGCCCTGCAAGTCCGCGACGGCGGCATCTGGCCCGGGCTTTTCTATGAAAAGCCGGTGGAGCTTTCGGCCTGGTTTCCCCAAGGCGCGGCCTATCTCGTGTGCGACCCCACCAAGGTCAAGGAGCGCCTGGAAGAGGCCGAACACGCCTGGCGGCGCTTTTTCGAGGCCGAAACCAAGGAGCTTGGCCATCCCTGGCCCAACTCCCGAATTTTGTGGCCCGAGAACATGGCCCGCAAGTCCCTGGTGGCCGGCCGGCGCATCCTGTTCGAAGACCTGGTCATGGGCCGGGGCCGCCATGGCCCGGATCTGCCGGAAAAGGCCCTTGAACGCTTCGGCGACCTCTTCTGGAAGCCCGGCTCGGACAAGCGTCCCTGGACCACCCTGGTCGCCGCCCTCAAGGAATGGAACGGCCACGGCCAGACCATCCTGTCCTTCCACGGCGAGCGGTCGCGCAAGAAATTCCTGCAAATGATCGAGCCCGAGGGGCTGGTCTTTCGCACCGGCTATCATCCGGATGAGACCGGGCTTTTCGCGCTGCTCTCGCCGCTTCGCCACGGCATGGAGCTCACCTGGCGCGACACCCGCATCCTGGCCGAGGACATCCTGCACCCCGAGTCGGCCAAGGGCGGTTCCGAGAGGGCCGACAAGGACTTCAAGGGCCTGGCCTCCTTCGACGACATCCGGCCCGGCGATCTGGTCGTCCACCGCGACTACGGCGTGGCCACCTTCGAGGGGCTCACCCGCATGACCGTGGACGCCACCGGCGGCGATTACCTGCTGTTGGTCTTCGCCGACGAGGACAAGCTCTATCTGCCGGCCGACCGCCTGGGCCTTTTGCAACGCTACAAAGGACCTGAAGGCCTCTCGCCGCCCCTTGACCGCCTGGGCGGGGCGCGCTGGAAGTCCGTGCGCGAACGGGCCAAGAAGGCTGTGGAGCGCATCGCCGCCGATCTGGTCGAGATGTACGCCTACCGGCAGGTGGCCAAGGGCTACGCCTACGGCCCCACCAACGAACTGTATCTGGAATTCGAGGCCACCTTCGGCTTCGAGGAGACGCCGGATCAGGAACGGGCCATCGGCGAGGTTCTGGCCGACATGGAGCGTCCCGAGCCCATGGACCGGCTGGTGTGCGGCGACGTGGGCTTCGGCAAGACTGAAGTGGCCCTGCGGGCCGCCTTCCGGGCCGTCCTTGACGGCAAGCAGGTGGCCATGCTGTGCCCGACCACGGTCCTGGCCGAGCAGCACTATCAGAATTTCGCCGCCCGTCTGGAAGGCTTTCCGGTGCGGGTGGAGATGCTCTCGCGTTTTGTCTCGCCCAAGCGGCGCAAGGTGGTGCTGGAAGCCGTGTCGCGCGGCGAGGTGGACATCCTGGTCGGCACCCACCGCATTCTGTCTTCCGACGTGGCCATCCCCAACATCGGCTTGCTCATTCTTGATGAGGAGCAGCGCTTTGGCGTCAAGCACAAGGAACGGCTCAAGGCGTTTAAGAAAAACATCGACGCCCTGACGCTCACAGCCACGCCCATTCCGCGCACCCTGCAACTGTCCCTTTCCGGCGTGCGCGGCCTGTCCGTCATCGAGACGCCGCCGCCGGATCGCAAGACCGTGGAAACCGCCCTGGTCGAGCGCGACGAGGGCTTTTTGCGCGAGGCGCTGCGCCGCGAGCTCGAACGCCAGGGCCAGGTGTTCTGGGTCCACAACCGGGTCCAGGGCCTGGAGGAGGTGGCCGCCTACGTCAAGACCCTGGCTCCCGGGGCCAAGGTGGCCATGGCCCACGGCCAGATGTCGGAGACCGCCCTGGAAGAGGCCATGCACGGCTTCTGGCATGGCGAAACCGACATCCTCGTGTGCACCTCCATCATCGAATCCGGCCTGGATTTCCCCCGGGCCAACACCTTGATCGTGGACAACGCCCACATGTTCGGCCTGGGCCAGCTCTACCAGCTGCGCGGCCGGGTGGGGCGCTCGCCGCGCCAGGCCTATGCCTACTTCGTCGTGCCGAGCATTGAGAAGGTGCCGGAGCTTGCCCGCAAGCGCCTGCGCGTCATCCTCGACATGGACTACCTCGGAGCCGGCTTCCAGGTGGCCATGGAGGACCTGCGCCTGCGCGGGGCCGGCAACATCCTGGGCGAGGCCCAGTCGGGCCATATCGCCCGCATTGGCCTCGACATGTTCCTGGAAATGCTGGCCGAGGAAGTGCGGCGGCTCAAGGGCGAGCCGGTCAAGGAGCGCATCGAGACCGAACTGACCCTGGGCATCGCCGCCCGCATTCCCGAGCGTTACGTGCCTGAGGCTTCCGACCGCCTGCGCCTGTACAAGGCCTTGTCCACGGCCAAGACCGAGGATCGCCTGGCCGAGATCGCCGCCGAGATGCGCGACCGCTTTGGCCCGCCCCCGGCCGAAGTGGACAATTTCCGAGCCGTTTTAGCCTTCAAGCAGGTGCTCGGACGACTTGGCGCGACCAAAGCCGAGATCGCGCCCACACGTTTGACTGTGGCTTTTGAAGCCGAGGGCGCGTCCGTTTCCACTGAGCGCCTCGTCGCGTTCGTGGCTGCTCATCCGGTCGTGCGCCTGCTTCCGCCGGGCAAGATCGTGCTGCCCCTGGACGCTGCCTTGCCCCTGCCCGAGGCAATTGCCGCCTGGGCCGGCGAACTGGCCGGCCTGAACGAAGGGGAAGGGGCGTGACAAGGCGGCCTGGCCTGGGCCTGCGTCTGACGGCCGCTTTGGTGCTGTCCCTTGGCCTTTGGGCCTGCGGCCGTGATGCGGCCGACGAACCGGGCGTGGTGGCCGTGGTCAACGGTTCGCCCATCCGGCTGGCCGAGCTGGAAATGCGAAACGACGTCAGCCGGATCAACCAGCCCACTATCGACAATCCGGCTGTCGAGGACCTGCGCGCCGGCCTTGGCGCGGCTCTGGCCGACGCGGTCGTTGCCCGGCTGGTGCGCCAGGAACTCAAACGTCTGGGCCAGGCTCCCACGCCCGTGGAGCTGGAAAAGGCCGAGGCCGCCGTGCGGGCCGATTATCCGGGCGAAGCCTTCGAGCGCATGTTGCTTGAGGAGCACATCGACCTGGCCCGCTGGCGGGAGATGGTGGCTGATCGGCTGGCTTTGGAAAAATTTCGCCAGGACGTGCTGTTGCCCGGCCAGCGGGTGGGCGTGTCCGAGGCGGCCGCCTATTATAAGGAACACCAGGCCGCCTTTGCCCGGCCGGCCATGGTGACGCTGCGCGTGGTGTCCGGCCGGGACGCCGAGGCGGTCAAGGCGGCCTTGGCCGCGGCGCGCAAGGCCGGCCAGGGCGAGGCTTCGCTTGGCGTGGAGGCGGTGATGCCCGAAGCCGGGCTGCCCCAGGCCTGGCGAGACGCCCTGCGCGGCAAAAAGCCCGGCGAGGCGACCGCTCCCCTGGCCATGGGCCGCGAACATGTCGCCTTGGTGCTGGTGGAACGCACGCCCGCCGCCATGCCCGATCCGGCCAAGGCTTATGCCCGGGTCGAAGCTCGGCTCACCGAGGAAAAACTGTCCAGGGCCTTTGACGACTGGCTGGCCAAGGCCCTTGGCCAGGCGACCATCCGGGTCAATGCCCGGTTGCTGCCGGCCGGAGCCATGCTGGCCCAGGTCGTCGGCAAGGACGGCGACGCCGACGTGGCCGCCGCCAAGGTGCAGGAGGAGGCCAGCGTCTATGTGGCCGGCGCGGCGCGCCGCGCCCTGGCGGATCGCCAGCCGGCGGCCGTCTCCCCTGAAGAGCCGCCTGTTTCCAGCCCGTCGGCCCCCCCCGAGGACAGGACGATCCCCCCGTCCATTGCGCCCGCGTCGCCGGTGCAACGACAGGTGGAGCGACCTGTCGCGCCGCCCGCGCCCACACCGTCCTCAGGCCCGGCCGGCCCGGACGAGACGGCGGTTGCCGGCGATGAAGGCAAGTTGGCGGTCAGGGACGCGACCCCAACGGCCCCTCGTCTACCGGCCCCGGCCGTTTCGGCCGAGTCGCCCGAGAACGCGGGATCGCAGGCCTCGCCAGTGGTTGATGCCCCAAGGCCGGCCCAGGCTTCCGGGGCCGGCCTTGCCGACAACGCCGTCGCGGGCGTCGAGGCGTCAGGGGCTTCCCCCAAGGCCGTGTCCGCCCAGCCGGCGTCGGTTGGACAGACCGCGCCGGAGCCCGTGGCCCCTCAGCCCGATGCCGCCACGTCCCCGGCAGGCCATGCCGCCGGACAAAGGGATGCAACGGCCGCCGGACAGCCGTCCGACTCTGGCGTAGGCCCCGGCGAGGTCGAATTCACCGCCGTCAAGGCGAGTTGGATTCTCTACACGGCGGACGACGGCCGGGAAGAGCGGGTTTATCTCAAGCCCGGCAAGCCGCACCGGGTGGCCTATTCCCGGCGGCTCACCGTGCGCCTTGGCAGTCCAAGCGAAGTAGCCTACCGTGCCGGCGCACGGGCCGAAACCATTGAGGTCGGCAAAAAGGAAAGCCGGGTGCTGGAATTTCCTTAGGCCCGCCCAACGGCGGACGGGCATGATTGCCTGGGGTTGCAAAAACGCGTATACGCCCCGGATGCGTGGCCACGATGCTCTGGGAGGAGATCGGCGTGGTCAGGCGACGCTTCCGGGGCATTGCCGGACGGGCTCGGCGAGCCCGTTGCAGACGGCTGCCTTAGCCCCATTCATGGAGGATACTTTGCCGCAAATCGCGAAATTTTTTGGTGTGTTGGCGCTTCTGGCGAGTCTGGCCGCACCGGCCGGAGCCGCCGAACTGGTGGATCGGGTTGTGGCTGTCGTCAACGGCAAACTCATCACCCTGTTTGACGTCAATACCCGCGTGGCGGACATGGTCAAGCAGACCCAGGGCGTGGCGCTTAAGCCCGATGATCCCCGCCTCGACGATCTGCGGCGGCAAGTGCTGGAAAGCATGATCACCGATTTGCTCATCGAAAGCGAGGCCAACAAGCTCAAGGTGACGGTTTCCGAGACGGAAATCGATTCGCAAATCGAAGAGATCAAGAAAAAGAACAACCTTTCCCAGCAGCAACTCGTCACGGAACTGGCCAAGGAAGGCCTGACGCTCAAGCAGTTCCGCGACAAGATGCGTCTGGACAGCATCAAGAAGCGTCTGCTCGGCTTCATGGTGCATCGCAAGGTGCTCGTCACTGACGACGAAATCCGCGATTACTACGAGAAGAACAAGGGCAGCTTGTCCGCCGCCAAGTCCGTGCTCGGCCCCAAGGTTTCGGGGGGGCTTGGGTTTATCATGGTGCCCAACAAGAAGCAGGCCGAGGAATTGCGCGACAAGATCAATTCCGGTTCCATGTCCTTCGCCGACGCGGCCAAAAAGTTTTCCATCGGGCCCGGCCGCGACCAGGGCGGCGATCTGGGCGACGTGCAGATCAAGGATCTGGCCCCACCCCTTCGCAGCGCGCTGACCGCCGTGCCTCCCGGCCAGGTCAGCGAACCGGTCCTTCTCGACGGCAAAGCCGTGCTGCTCGTCCAGCGGACGGCCTCGGCCTCGGCCCCGGCGGAAAAGCCGGTTGCCCCGGCGGCAGCGGCCGGGTCGAATCCGTCCTATGAGGCGGCCAAGGAACAGATTCAGGAACTGCTCTACAAGCAGAAATTCGACAAACTCTTCCAGGAATACATCGACAATCTGCGGTCCAAAGCCGTCGTTGAAGTCAAGCTTTAGGGCTTGCGATGGTCCGCCGGGCGTCCTCCCGCTCCCGGCGTCACGGACTCAGAGGAGTTTTTTGTATGGATTTGCGTGAGATAGGGACGATGCTACGTGAGGAGCGGGAGCGGCAGGGACTCTCCCTCGACACGGTGTCGGACAAGACCAAGATATCGCGATCCTGCCTTGCGGCCATCGAGGAAGGCAACGACAATCTGTTGCCCCATCCGGTATACGCAAAGGGATTCATCAAAAATTACGCGCGACTGCTCGGCGTGGACCATGAGGAGTTCGTCTCCCGTCTCTCGACCGTGTACCAGGTCGAAGAGCCGACGGCGTTTCGCGACATCTCGCTTGTTGCCGACCTTCCCGACGATGATTGCGGCTGTAGCGTGCCTTCGTCCGCTCCTCGGCCGCCGGTAACGCTCTGGCTCGCCGGAGCCGGGGCCGTTCTCGTCGTCCTGGCCCTGGGATGGTATCTTTTTTCGCATGTGTTTTCCGGCTCCGGCGCATCCGGCGACGAGGCCAAACCGGAGGAAACGGCCGCCGTTGCTCCGAGCAAGCCTCTTGCCGCGCCCGCCCCCGAGCCAACGCCGCCCGTGGCGGCCCTCGCGCCGGTCCAGCCCGCGCCGACCGCGCCC
>DLGG01000042.1 GCA_002482565.1 Solidesulfovibrio magneticus | reverse complement strand
CCCTGGCCGCCCTGGCCCTGGCCATCCTCCTGCCGCTGGCCGTCCATCACGACAAATTCTACGCCGTGACCAGTTATCAAGTCCCGGTCATCGGCAACAACTACAAGCTGGCCGCCGCCGGCCTCGCCGCCCTGGACCGGCCGGGAACGATCCTGTCCTTCGGCGATGATTTCTACGGCAACGTCGTTTCCTGGTATCTCGACCAGCCTATCCCCTCCCTGACCCTGGCCAATCCCCGACTGACGCCCGAGGAACGGGAAGCCCGGCTCCTTTTCGCCGCCGGCGCGCACTGGGGTTATCTGGCTCCCAACCCAGCGGCCTTCCTGGCCCGCTTCGGTCCGGGCGTGGTCCGGCACGCCATCGAAACCTCCACCGTCCTGGAACTCGCCGTCCCCCGCGATCCGATTCGCCGCGTCACGGCCCTGCCGGCCCGCTACGGCCTGCCCATGGCCTATGACCGAGTTTTTGCCGAAATAAGCGCCCTTGCGGATCTGCGCTTCCATCAAAATGCCCGGGGGCCGGCCCTCATCCCCGTACGCAACGACGTCGACGCCGTAGCGCGTCTGGCCTTTGTCAACGACGCCCCGCCGCAGCCCCAGGAAATCCGGATCAACGTGCTTTTTGACAACCTCGGCCAGGACAACCAACTCCAGGCCCTGGTGCGCTTCGACGACGAGCCGCCCCTGATTTTTCCCTTGTCCACCGGCTACGACCCCACCCGCCAGCGCCAGATTGCCCTGAAACGCGAGGCTCCCTACGCCGAACTGGACGTTGCGGTGATCCTGCGCTGCGCTTCTCGCACCCCAACCCTGGCCGGCGGCAATCTCCAGACCTTGCGGCTAACCGGCGTCGAAACCTTTTTCTGCCCGGCAAATGCGGCCGGCCCCTGCCTGGACGCGGCCGAGCGCCACCTGACCGCCTCGGTGCTCGACAACTACCTGGAAGAGCGCTTCGCCGTTCCAGGCGAGATCGGCCAGGCCGCCCTTCTGGCGGCCCGGGAGAACATCGCTGCGGTGGCCGACCACCAGGAGGCTTCCTGGACCGCCCTGTCCCCGGCCGACCCGGCACGGCCGGGCGTCTTGCGCCTGCCCGTCACAGCCCGGCGGGACAGGCTGCTCCTTTTCCCGAGGGTCGGCCGGGACGGCATGGTCCGGGTCTACGGCTCCCGGCCCGATGGCGTGCGTGAACTCCTGTTCGCCCTGCAAAACACCGGCGAGAGATGGACGCCCGTCAGCGCCCGCTACGAACTGGTGGTGCCGCCCTGGCTGCGCGACCGGGAGACTGACCTGGAAATCGAACTCACCGGTCGCCGGGCCCAGTTGTGGACGCTGGGCGACGCGGCGCTGTTCTGATTCCACGACGGCGGCACCCGCCCGGGCAGACGGACCGCTATTTCTCGAATTTGTCGCATCCGCCATTTTTTCCGCTGCCGGGCAATCCGGCGAACACGATGCCTACCCTTCCTGGAATCACACACAAATTCCATCATTTCGAAGCCTTGGCCATGGACTACTATTCCCGGCCCCTACCCTTTGCGACGGCCGGAAAAAAATATCGCCCGCCATGGCGCGACCTTGGCCGAGGAGGGCGATTTCCGGCCGGCCGACCCCTCTTGCAATCGTTTGCTCCGGGCGTATGACGGATGCGGCTTGGGGAAGTGTCGGGGTGGTCCCTGCCCTGCGCGTTGGGGAGCGCGCGGGGGTCCGCAACTTCGTTATCCTATTGGCATCGTTAAAAAATGACCTATCCATCCGCCTGGGAGCTCGTGCGTGGCATCGAGCCCATGTCCCTTTGCGATTGGCCGGGGCGACTGACCGCCGTGCTGTTTTTCGGCGGCTGCAACCTGCGCTGCCCCCACTGCCATAACGCCGCACTGGCCTGGACGCCGCAAGCCGGCGCCGCGCCCCTGGCCGAGAAAGCCGTGCGCCGGTTCGTCGAGACCCGTCGCCCCTGGCTCGACGGGCTGGTCATCACCGGCGGCGAACCCACCCTGACCCCGGGAATGCCCGGCCTGGCCGCCGCTGTGGCCGCCTCGGGGCTGCCGGTCAAGGTCGATTCCAACGGCCTGCGCCCGGACGTCCTGGCCACGCTGCTGGCCAGCCACCCGGACATCTACTTGGCCGTGGACGTCAAAGCGCCTTTTGCCAAGTACCCGCTGGTCACCGGCGGCCTGGCCGAGGCCGCCGACGCCGCCAAGCGCCTGGGCGAGGTCTTTGCCCTGGCCGTGGCCCATCCCGGGCGCGTCCAGTTTCGCGCCACCCGCGTGCCCGAACTGACGGACGACGACATCAGGGAGGTGGAGTCGCTGCTGCCGCCCGGACACGCCCTGACCATCCAACCGTTTCGACCGCTGCCGCGCCGCGGGGAGGAGAAGGCCGATGCCCAAGCAGATTCGCAAGCGTGACGGATGCCTGGAAACCTGGTCCAGCCAGCGGATCGCCCAGGCGATCTTAAAAGCCCTCAAGGCGAGCGGCGTTCAGGACCCGATCCTGGCGGCGCGCCTGGCCGGCAAGGTCGAGGGCAAGCTTGAGGAACTCGGCAACGACGTGCCCGAGCAGGAGCATGTCCAGGACGCGGTGGAGCTTGTGCTCATGGAGTCGCGCCTTTTCGCCGTGGCCCGGCGCTACATCGTCTACCGCGAAAAACGCCGCGAGCTGCGCGAGCAAAAGGCCGCCTTCCTGGACATCGCCGACGTCATCGACACCTACATCGCCAAGACCGACTGGCGGGTGGCGGAAAACGCCAACATGAACCACAGCTTCCAGGGTCTCATGCTCCACCTGTCGGGCACGGTGCAGGCACGGTACGCCCTGGAAAAATACCCCGAGGAAGTGCGCGCCGCCCACGAGCACGGCTATTTCCACATCCACGACCTGTCCTTTGGCCTGGCCGGCTACTGCGCCGGCTGGAGCCTGCGCGACTTGCTGCTGGAAGGCTTCAACCTCGCCGGCCGCTCCTGCGCCGGGCCGCCCCGCCACTTCGACACGGCCCTGGGGCAGATGGTCAATTTCCTGGGCACCCTGCAAAACGAATGGGCCGGAGCCCAGGCGTTCAACAACGTCGACACCTACCTGGCCCCCTTCATCCGCCACGACGGCCTGACCTATAAAGAAGTCAAGCAGGCCATGCAGAAGTTCGTCTTCAACCTCAACACCACCTCGCGCTGGGGCGGCCAAAGCCCGTTCACCAACCTCACCTTCGACCTTTCCCCGCCCAAGCACTTGGCCAATGAGGCCGTCATCATCGGCGGCAAAATGCAGGACGCCGTCCACGGCGACTTCGCCCCGGAAATGGCGATGATCAACAAGGCCTTTCTGGAGGTCATGGCCGGGGGCGACTACGACGGCCGCATCTTCTCCTTCCCCATCCCGACCTACAACGTCACCAAGGATTTTCCCTGGGACTCCGAGATCGGCACGCTGCTGCTGGAGATGACGGCCAAGTACGGCGCGCCGTATTTCCAGAACTTCATCAATTCCGACCTCTCCCCCGAGGACGTGCGCTCCATGTGCTGCCGGCTGCAGATGGATTTGCGCCAGCTGCGCAACAAGGTGGGCGGGCTTTTCGGGGCCGGCGACCTGACCGGGTCGGTGGGCGTGGTGACGCTCAATCTGCCCAAGCTGGCCTTTTTGGCCCAGGGCGAGGAGGATTTCCTGGATCTGGTCGGCGAATACGCCGAGCTGGCCAAGACGGCCCTGGAATTCAAGCGCAAGATGATCAGCGACAACCTGGAGCGGGGGCTTTTCCCCTGGACCAAGCGCTACCTCAAAAACGGCTTCAAGGGGCACTTCTCCACCATCGGGCTGGTGGGCGGCCATGAAGCCTGCATCAATCTGCTCGGCAAGGGCATCGAGACCGAGGCCGGGGTGCGGCTCATGACCCGGATGCTGGAGCATCTGCGCGAAGTGACCTCGCGCTTTCAGGAAGAGACCGGCAACCTCTACAACCTCGAAGCCACGCCGGCCGAGGGCACGAGCTACCGCCTGGCGAAAATCGACAAGGCGCTGTACGCCGACATCAAGGCCTCGGGCAACGGCACGCCGTACTACACCAATTCCACGACCCTGCCGGTGGGGCTGTCGCGCGACGTGTTCGCCGCCCTGGAGCATCAAAACAAGCTCCAGCCGCTCTACACCGGCGGCACGGTGTTCCACACCTACCTAGGCGAAGCCGTGGCCGACGTGGAAGCGCTCAAGTCGTTTATCGTCAAGGCGTTCACCATGACGAAGATTCCGTATCTGTCGATCACGCCGACGTTTTCGGTGTGCAAGGAGCACGGCTACGTCAAGGGCGAGCATTTCGAGTGTCCGCAATGCGGCGCGCCCTCGGAAGTGTTCACGCGCATCGTGGGCTATTACCGGCCGGTGTCCTTGTGGAACAAGGGCAAGCAGGCGGAGTACGCGGAGCGGCTGACCTACGGGGAGATTTGTTAGCGGGGCTGGGCTTCCCGGGCAAAACGCTTTGACCGCCGGAGACGCAGGCCGCGTCTCCGGCGGTTTTTTGTTGCTTTCCGGCCGCTGCCGGCCCCTGGACAGCGTTTGCCCCATGTGCTTGATTGGCGATCATGGAACGCGCGCAAATCCAGGCTGTCGCCGACGCCATCATTCGGGCCTTCGCCCCCCGCCGCATCATCCTTTTCGGCAGCCATGCCCGGGGCGAAGCCAGGCCGGACAGCGACATCGATCTCTACGTGGAGATGGAAACCGATCTGCGTCCGCCGGCTCGCGCCGCCGCCGTCGCCGCCCTCTTCGGGCTGCGCACCTGGTCCATGGACGTGCTGGTGCATACGCCGGAGGAAGCCGCCCGGCTGTCGCGGCAACCGGCGTCGTTTCTTTCGCGCATCCAGGCCGAGGGCGTGGTGCTCCATGAACGAACGTGACTCCGCCGTCCGGCGTTGGCTGGCCAAGGCCGAAAACGATCTCTCTACACCAATACGTCAATCAAACTGCTGAGTCTCAAGGGATTTGCAAAACTCATCTAACCGATTTTTCCAGCTCATCCTCTGACTTCTTAATACCATCAAAGCAGTAATCATCATAGTTTGTCGCCGGAAACACTTCTCCTTTGGAATTTTTCGCAATCGGTGCTTTTCTATGGCATCTACCGTCAACACCAGGGACATCTTCCCAACACCTACAATCCTCACAAAATACGCGCTTAGGCTCTTCCATGTGGCACCTTTTTACTATTTAAGGTTATAAAAAATCTCAGCTAAACCCTTCCCTCTAATCAGCGGAGTCACCGTAGCACACCCGGCGAGCAGCCGCCGTAATTTTACAATTGAGCCATAGCACCAGAAAAAATAGATGTTATTCGGCATTTTTGCTCTTTTCCGCGCGAATATTTATTTTGAGCATCGCCTGTTTCCAACAACACCTCCGAAGCCGTCTCTCCCCCTTGCCTCGCCCTTCCCTGCCGCGCTACATGTCGCCCACCGGCCGCGCCCTATCGCGGCCGCGCCCTCTCACCCCGCAAACCAAAGGATTCCGCCATCGCCGCCAAAGCCGAAGGCAACATCGTCGGGCTTAAGCCCAGCCAGATAAAAGCCCTGGAACGTCTGGGCACGCGCCGCTATCCGTCCATGGGCGGCTACACCGTGGACCAGGCCCGGGAACTCGCCGCCATCTCCTACGGCATCGGCCGGCAGGTGGGCCTGCTCATCGACCGCAAGGGCCGGCCGGCCCACATCATCGTCGGCAGCCAAAAGGGCATCCTCATCCCCGAACTCGACCGGGCGCGCCTGAGCGCCGGCCGATTGCGCGGCTTGCGCCTGCTCCACACCCATCTGGCCGGCGAGGGGCTTAACGAAGAAGACCTCACCGACATGCTCTTCCTGCGTCTGGACTCCGTGGCCGCGCTCACCGTGGACGGCCTGGCCCAGCCGGCGACGCTGCACATGGCCCATTTGCTGCCGCCCGGAGCCGGCGACGCGCCCTACGACGTGCTGCCGCCGCGCCCCTTTGACCGGGTGGAGGAAGATTTCAACGCCCTGGCCGAGGCCCTGGAAGCCGAGCTGGCCCGCGAGGGCGAGCGCATCGACGCCCCGGGCAAGGCGGCCTCGGGCCGGGAAAAGGCCGTGCTGGTCAGCGTGGCCACCGCGCCCAAGGCCGCGCAGGACGCATCGCTTGACGAGCTGGCCGCCCTGGCCGACACGGCCGGGCTGGACGTGCCCGAACGGGTGGTGCAGCGCGTGTCGGCCATCAATCCCAAGTTCCTGCTCGGCAAAGGCAAACTCGCCGAAATCGAGATCGTGGCCCTGCGGGCCGGGGCGTCGCTCTTGGTCTTTGACGGCGAACTCTCCCCCTCCCAGATCCGCAACCTGGCCGAGGTGACGCAGCTGCGGGTCATCGACCGCACCCAGCTCATTCTCGACATCTTCGCCCAGCACGCCGCCACCCGCTCGGGCAAGCTGCAGGTCGAGATGGCCCAGCTCAAGTACCTGCAACCGCGCCTGGTGCGCCAGGATCGGGCCATGTCCCGGCTCATGGGCGGCATCGGCGGCCGGGGACCGGGCGAGACCAAGCTTGAGGTGGATCGGCGGCGCATCCGCGAACGCATCGGCCGCATCAAGGACGAGCTCAAGGAACTGCGCAAGCGCCGGGCCGCCGCCCGGGCCGGCCGGGCCAGGGCCGGGCTGCCGGTGGTGTCGCTTGTCGGCTACACCAACGCCGGCAAATCCACCCTGCTCAATACCCTGACCGGCAGCGCCGTGCTGGCCGAGAACCGGCTTTTCGCCACCCTGGACCCGACCAGCCGCCGGCTGCGCTTCCCCAGCAACCACGAGATCATCCTCACCGACACCGTGGGCTTTATCCGCGAGCTGCCCAAGGAATTGAAGGAAGCCTTCCGGGCCACCCTGGAGGAACTGGAAGCGGCCGACCTGCTCGTGGCCGTGGCCGACGCCTCCCATCCCGAGGTGGAAGCCCAAGCCGCCGCCGTGGCGGACATTTTGCAGGAGATGGAGCTTGGCGACACGCCCCGCCTGTTTGTGCTCAACAAATGGGACGCCGTGTCCGAGGAACGCCGGTGGGAGCTGCGAAACCTCTTCCCCGAGGCCATCGCCCTGTCGGCCAAGACCCGCGACGGGTTGGCCGAGCTGACCGATGCCGTGCTGTCCCGGGTACGCTCCGGGCCGGGGGTTCGGGTCATGCACGAACCGGCCGGCCCGGACGCGGCGCTTACGGACGAGGCAGGGGACGCGCCTACAACAGGTTCCTAATCCAGGAGGCCGGCTGCGCCCCAGAGGCGAAGGCAGGGTTGCCTTTCTTTTTCCCACGAAGATACAAAACGTGGCGCTCCAGGGAACTGTCCCGCCGAGGCAGCGCGTCGTCTGCTCCGGGAGCGGACGGCGGTTCAAAGCCAAGGAAACGCATGGCATTGCCTTGGCTGACACGGTCAAAGTCCGGACCAAGAACCGCGGCCATGGCCGACCAGTACGACAGGACATCCGTTTCCATGCAGCTCATGAAAAAATCCGTCCCGAAAAGCACATTATCGCCAACAGGCTCGGCCATCACCCCTCGCAACCAATTCGCATACGCGGCGGAATGGCTGGTCTGTTTGACCATATGGGACTGATAGGACAGGTCGGTAAAACACTTCTCCGGCTGCGCCGCCATCAACGTGCAAATATTGTCGCGCCAGACGGTATTATACGCTCCTGATCTATTTTGTTCGCCAAAATGGGCGAAATCGATCCTCACGTCATAATTCTCCACGGCAGCTCCCCAATTGCCAGGAAAACACTTGTCAGGATCGAGTTCATTCGGACCGCAAAATCCTCCGTCATTGCAATGCATGATGATTGGCGCGTCATAGGCGGCGCAGATTGCCAGCAACCTGTCGATTGCAGGCTCATTCGCATCATAGCCAAGCGACGGATACAGCTTAACCCCCACGCACTCTCCAGCATCCAGCGCGTACTCCACGGTTTTCAGCGCGAGCTCGCCACGCAAGGGATTAAACGCCACGAAGGGCAGCACCCGTCCCGGATAACGGATGGCCTGCAAGACCGTGTCGCGGTACTGAACGGCAAACTTGTCGAGATCCGCCTGGGACGACGACGCATCGACGACATCCATCATCAAAGCCGTCGCGACCAGCTCTTCAGCGGTCTCCCCCACACCCGGCGGCCAGGGAACGTATCCGCGCGCGACCTGCCCGGCGGACATGCCGTCGAAAAACGCATCCGCCACGGCGCTGATGGACGGCAGGCAGCCTGTTGTGACGAATTGCTCGGCAAAATGATCAACTACACCGATTTTCTTCAGAAATTGCCAAAGCCCTGATTGCCCCACGCCTGTTTCGATGATGGCTTTGAGCAATGTCACGACCGTCTTGGCTGCTGCCGACGACATGTGGGTGTCCCGCACCAACCGCTCCCGAAGATTCGCTTCCGCCGCCCCTGTCAAAAACAATGAAAATGTAAAGAAATGCGCATGAATATCGACACGCATAAGCCCTCCTGCCACTAGAGTTTTCTTGGGCCATACACGTTTGCCGATATTATACAATGCTTCTGCGAACAACACCGAGCCACTCGTCTGTACGCTCGGGCCGCTGACGGGAGCGACAAACGGCTTCATCGCCGAAAAGGACGCGTCAAGGCTGCCGCCTTCCCTTGCCCGAGCCTGGATTACCGCGTAAATTCCAACAATAGGACCAAACCCACGGCTTGAAAAAGGACGCTCCATGACGACAAGCTTCCCTCCCTGGCTCATCTGGTTTGTGGTCGGCCTTGCCGTTTCCTTGTCGGAGCTGGTTCTCCCCGGCTTTGTCATCCTGTTCTTTGGCCTGGGATGTTTCGGCGCCGCCGTCCTCGCGGCGGTCCTTCCTGAAGCCTATGCGGCCCAGGTGGCCACGTTCATCGTGGTCACCATCCTCTCCCTGGCGACCCTGCGCAAAATGGCCATGCGCGTCTTCGTGGGGAAAAGCGAGGCGGCCCCAGGGGAGGAGCGGGACCAAAATTTCGTCAAGGCCCGGGTCGTCGTCGCCCAGGACCTTGCCCCAGGCCAGGAGACCCAGGTCCGGTATCGCGGCTCCGTCTGGAGAGCCCGGGCGGCGGAGCCCCTGACCGCCGGCGCCGAAGTCGAAATTGCCGGTTTTGACCATGCCGACAAGTCCTGCCTTGTCCTGAAGGCCCTCAAACCATCTTGAAAGGAGCCTCTCCCATGACGCCTTCGCTTTTTGCCTTGTCCGCCGTCGCCGTCTTCGTCGTCGTCGTCCTGCTCAAAGGCGCGGTCATCGTGCCGCAAAAAAGCGAGGTCATCATCGAACGCCTCGGTAAATTCAGCCGCAAGCTGGAGGCCGGGTTCCATATCCTTATCCCTTTTATTGACCGCGCCGCCTACACGTTCAGCCTCAAGGAACAAGTCATCGACATTCCGCCCCAGGTCTGCATCACCAAGGACAACGTCAGCGTGGAGATTGACGGCATCGTGTACCTGGAGATCCAGGACGCGCAAAAGACCGCCTACGGCATCGACAACTATCTGCGCGCCGCCACGCAAATGGCCCAAACCACCTTGCGCTCCGCCATTGGCAAGATCGACCTGGACAAGACCTTCGAGGAACGGGAAAAGATCAACGTGGAAGTCGTCACGGCCATCGATGAAGCGGCCATGACCTGGGGCGTCAAAGTCCTGCGCTACGAAATCAAGGACATTACGCCCCCGGAGTCGGTCAAGCGGGCCATGGAAGCGCAAATGACCGCGGAACGCCAAAAGCGGGCCGACATCGCCGCTTCGGAAGGCCTGAGACAGGCCATGATCAACCAGTCAGAAGGCGAGAAGCAAAAAAAGATCAACGAGGCCACGGGACAGGCCGAGCAGGTGACACTGATCGCCGAAGCCGAGGCAAAAAAGATCGACCTCATCGCCACGGCCACGGCCGAAGGCATTCGCAAGGTCGCGCTCACCCTCAAGGAGGCCGGCGGCATGGAGGCGGTCAACATGCGCCTTGCCGAGCAGTACATCACGGCCTTCGGCAACCTGGCCAAGACCAACAACACCATCCTGATGCCGGCCAACGTCGCCGATGTCGCCGGCATGATCGGCGCGGCCATGGCCACGGTGAAGGAAGTCAAGGACGTCAAGAGCGTCTGAGCCGAGTCCATGACCGCTGCTGCGGCCTGGGTCCGTTGGCCCGATTGCCGCCGAGCAACTTTATGGCGAGGCAGCCCGTTTACTGCGCCAAGCAGCCCTTGAGAAACTCCCGAACGGCGTTCCAATATACGGGGCTGTCGATGATGTTGTTGTGGGTGGCGTGGGGGATGACCTCGTAGGTCTTGGGGCCGGGCCAGACGGCGGCCAAGCGTTCGGACCGGGCAGGCTTGATCAGCGTGTCGTCGCCGGCCACGAGAAACAGCGTCGGAGCCGAGACCTTGGCCGCGTCGGTCGTAGTGTCGAAGGGATGCTTCATGAGCAGCCGCACCGGGGCATACGGATGCCCCTCCTGGCCCACGGCCAAAAGCGAATCGTAGGGCGTGACGAGGATCAGCCCGGCCACCGGCCGGTTGGCCGCGACATACGCGGCCACGCCCGAACCCAGGCTGCGGCCCATGACCACGATGCGGCCGTCCGGTCCGAGCTTTTTCGCCAAGGCGTCATAGACCACCAGGGCGTCGGCCTTGACGTTGGCTTCGCTGGGCTTGCCGGCCGAGCCGCCGTAGCCCCGGTAGTCCACGCCGGCAATGGACGCGAAGCGCAGTTCGTTTGGCGACCACAGGAAAAATCCGGTCTGCTCCTCAAGGTTGCCGGCAAAATAGAGCACGGCCGGCCGAGGTTTGCCGTCGGCCAGGCGCGGCAGATAGTAGCCGGTAAGCGCCGTGCCGTCCCCGGCCGTCACGGCGAAAGGTTCCAGGCGCGGATAGTACCGCTTGATTTCCGCGACCCTGGCCGGATCGGCCACCCGTCCCGGAAAGACCATGCCGTCCTGGGCCAGATACAGCATGACGCAGTAGCCCAGGTAGGCGAGCATGGCGGCCAGTCCCGCCACGGCGGCGATTTTCATGGCGATCCCCGTGTTCTTCATGGGGTCATATGACCGCACATCCCCCGGAGCCTCAAGCCCTAATACGCGGCCGGGGCGTGTTTTTTGGGGGCCTCCGGCGGCCAGGAGAGGCTCTGCCTCTCCTGGACCTCTCCGCCGGGGGCCTGAGGCCCCCGGACCCCCCGCATGGAAAACAATGATACAAATGATACGTGGGTTTCGACGGGAAATGACTCTCTGACCGCTTGGCCCGCCGCTATCCGGCTCACCAGCCGCCGTAACCCTTTCCGTGACCAACAAAAAAAGCCGGCCGGCCGCCCATGGCGTGCCGGCCGGCTTTCGTGCCGTCGTAATCGCGACGCAGGGCGCTTGGAAAATCACGCCCCAGTGCCCGGCGCTCGTCTCCTTCCCGTGCCCCGCCCAGAGACCGGGAGGGTGAAAAATCGCCCGCGCTTAAGCCGACGCGGCCTACCGCCCCCGGGCCTGGTAGCGGTTGATGCGCCGCTCCAGGTAGCGGGAGAATTCCGTCAGGCAATAGCAGATGACGAAATAGAGCACCGCGATGGTGATGAAGATTTCCGTTGGCGCGGTGAGCGTGCGGTTGTTGACCTGGGTGGCCGCCTTGGTCAGCTCGTTGACGCCGATGATAAAGGCCAGGGAAGTATCTTTCGTCAAGGAAACGAACTGGTTGACGAAAGACGGAATCATGTTGAAAAGCGCCTGGGGCAGGATGATGTGGGTCATGGCCTGAAAGTGCGACAGGCCCGTGCCGCGCGCCGCCTCCATCTGGCCCTTGGGCAGGGCCTCGACCCCGGCCCGCACGATCTCGGCGATGTAGGCGCTGGTGAAGACGATCAGCGCGATGAGCGCGCTCTCGGCTTCGGGCAGGGTGTGGCCAAACACCACCGGAGCCAGGAAGTAGAACCAGAAGACGACCATGAGAAGCGGCGTGCCCCGGATGATCTCGATGAAGGCCATGGCCGGCCAGCGCAGGGACGGTTTCTTGGAAATGCGCATGAGCCCGACGCCAAGGCCCAGCCAGAAGGCCCCGAAAATGCCGCCCACGGCCAGGATGACGGTCATGGCCAGACCGCCCAGCGGCCCCTTGGGATAGGCCCCGATCAGGAAGTAGTCGAAATTGCGGAAAACGATGTCCCAATGCATGGCGCGCCTCCTACCGTGACCGCACGTGCAGCACGCGGCGGTTGTAGAGGTTGACGCCCAGGGACACGATCAGGGAGATCGTCAGGTAGATCAGCGTGGACACGGTGAAGGCCTCGAAGCCGTGGAAGGTGTGGGCCTCGATCTGCCGGGCCATGTAGGTCAGGTCCATGACGCCGATGGTCATGACCAGTGACGAGTTCTTGATGAGGTTTAAGAACTGGGAAATCAGCGGCGGGATGATGACCCGGAAGGCCTGGGGCAAGATGACGTAGGCCATGGCCTGGAGAAAGGACAGGCCGCAGGCGCGCGAAGCTTCAAGCTGGTTTTTGGGGATGGAAAAGATGCCGGAGCGGATTTCCTCGGCGATAAAGGCGGCGGTGTAGACGGTCAGCGCGATGACGCCGCAGGCGAACTCGAAGTCGCGGGCGTAGAGCCACTGGTTGACCGCTTCGGGCAGCACGCTGTAGGAGCCGAAATACCAGAAAAATATCTGTACCAAAAGCGGCGTGTTGCGGAAAAATTCCGTGAAGGAGGCCGCGAACCAGACCAGCGGCTTGACCTTGGACAGCCGCAACACGGCGATCACCGTGCCCAGCGCCAGGGACAGCACGATGGAGATGCCGGAAATCTGCAGGGTCACGCCCAGACCCGACAGGATCCACTGGCCGTATTCCCCGCTGACCACCTGGCCGAAATCGAATTGATACGCCAAAGACTCATCCCCGCATGGCGGCCGGGGCGGACCCCGGCGCAAGGGCGGCCGGAAGGAATCCCTCCCGGCCGCGGGTCACTCAGGAAACGCGTGTCGCCGCCTAGGGCCAAAGCTCCATCTTCCAGGTCAGGGGCAGATAGTCCTTGGTGGTCTTGCCGAACCACTTGTCGTAGATCTTCTGGTATTCGCCCTTTTCCCACATGTCCATGAGGGCGGCGTTGACGAAGTCGCGGAAGTCGGAGTCGTTTTCCGCCACGCCCAGACCGTAGGGTTCGGGGGAGATGTACTCGCCCACGATGTCCCAGGCTTCGGGCTTGTCGTCGCTGTTCTTGATGCCGACCAGGATGGACTCGTCGGTGGTCACGGCCTGGACCTTGCCCTGCTTGAGCGCCAGGAAGGCCTCGGGGTAGGTCTCAAAGGAGATGACGGTGCAGTCGGGCTGGGCCTTTTTCACGTTTTGCTCGGAGGTGGAGCCCTTGACGGAACCGACTTTCTTGCCGGCCAGATCGGCCACGGACTTGATGCCGCCGTCTTTTTTCACGAGCAGCTTCTGGCCGGTCATGAAATAGGTGATGGAGAAGTCGATCTGGTCCTCACGCTCTTTCTTGTGGGTCATGGTGGCGGCCACGATGTCCACGGCGCCCTGGGTGAGCATGGGGATGCGGGTGGAGGAGGTGACGGGCTTGAGTTCCAGCTTGGCGTTTAAGCGGGTGGCCAGGGCCTGCATGAGATCGATTTCAAAGCCCACGATCTGATTGGTCTTTTCATCCACGAAGCCGAAGGGGCGCTGGGAGTCCTTGACGCCGGCGACAAGCGTGCCGCGGGATTTGATGTCGTCGAGCTTGCCGGCCAGGGCGGGCATGGCCGCAACGAGGGTGAACAGGCAGGCGAGGACGGTAAGCCGGGCTGCTTTGCGCATGGAAGCCTCCTTCAGGCGTTTTGATGGTTTGCGGGCGTCGCCCGCGGACGGACTACAGGATTTCCTTGAGGAAAAGCCGGGTGCGCTCGTGCCGGGGATTGCGGAAGAATTCCAGCGGCGGCGCGCTTTCGACGATCTCGCCATAATCCATGAAGACCACCCGGTCGGCCACTTCCCGGGCAAAGCCCATCTCGTGGGTGACGCACAGCATGGTCATGCCGTCTCGGGCCAGGTCCTTCATGACGTTTAAGACTTCGTTGATCATTTCCGGGTCCAGGGCCGAGGTGGGCTCGTCAAAGAGCATGACCTTGGGCCGCATGGCCAGGGCCCGGGCGATGGCCACGCGCTGCTGCTGGCCGCCGGAGAGTTCGGCCGGAAATTTCTTGGCCTGTTCGTGGATGCCTACCCGCTCGAGCAGGGCCAGGGCCAGTTCCTCGGCTTCCTTGCGGGGCGTCTTTTTGACCTTGACCGGGGCCAGGGTGATGTTTTTGAGCACCGACAAATGCGGATAGAGATTGAACTGCTGAAACACGATGCCGATGTCGCAACGCAGCTTGTTGACGTCGACGTCGTCGCCGTGGATGTCGTGGCCGTCGAACAGGATGTGGCCCTGCTGGTATTCCTCCAGGCGGTTGACGCAACGGATAAGCGTCGATTTGCCGGACCCGGACGGGCCGCAGATGACGAGCACTTCGCCCTGGTCCACGGAATCCGTGATGCCCTTGAGCACGTGGTAGTCGCCGTACCACTTCTGAACATTATGAAATTCGATCATGGCCATAGGGCAGCAATTCCTCTCGGGCAAAACGGATTTTGACGCCCTGCCGCAGCGGCAAAAGGCAAAACGGCAAGACGCACCCGGAATGCCTGAGCCTGCGCGAATTGTCCGCTTTTGTCAATCCATGCCGCCGGATTGGCGACTCCTCGACCCCGCCCCGGCCCTGCCCTGCCCCACCCGGGACCGAGGCCGGACCCGACGGCTACTGGCCGCCAGTCGCTGCCGGCAGGGCGCTTGGCGGGCCAAAGGCCTCGTCCATGGCCTGCTCGAACTGGCCGGCGGTAAAGAGGTCGCGAAGGACCAGGGGGCGTGAGGCCGCCTCGCCGGCCGGGAAGAAGGCGGCCACGGGGATGGACTGGCTGCCCAGGGCCCGCAGCAGGGCCATGGCCGGCGGGGTCTGGCGGGTGAGATCCACTTTCATGAAGACGGCCTTGTGGCGCTTGCTCCACTGGGCCACCCGGGGCGGCGTCAGGACGGTGCGCTCCAAGAGCTTGCAGGTGGGGCACCAGTCGGCCGTGAAGTCCAGCACGAGGTTGTCCTTGCCCAGGCGCGCGGCAAAGGTCTCCGGGGTGTAGGCCACCCACTCGGCCTCGGCCTGGGGGGCGTAGGTCAGGGCAAAGGCCAGGCCGCCGCCGGCCACGGCCAGGGCGGCGACGCCCATGACCAGGCCGCGAAAGGCGGATTGGGCATGGTGCATACGGCCAAGCAGCGTGGCCCCGATGGCCGTGGCCCAAAACGCCCCCAGGGTCGGCAGGATGCGCCCGGGCGGCAAAAGCGCCAGAAAATACAGGCAGGTGCCGGCCAGCAAAAAGGCCATGACCCGCTCCAGGCTTTGCATCCAGGCCCCAGGGCGCGGCATGAGGCGCACGAGCCTGGGCCAGATGGCCAGCACGCCGTAGGGCGAGGCCATGCCCAGGCCGATGGCGGCGAACACAGTCATGATGACGTGCTGGGGCTGGAGCAGGGTCCAGGCCAGCACGCCGCCAAGAAACGGGCCGCTGCACGGCGTGGCCAGAAGCGTGGCCAGGGCGCCGGTCAAAAAGGCCCCGCGTCGGGTGTGGCCCCGGCCGCCGGAGGTGATCTTGAGATCGACCACGGGCAGATGGAACACCCCGAAAAGACTAAGCGCCAAAGCGAACAGCGCCACGGCGGCCACGATGGCCAGGGACGGCGACTGGAACATCTCGCCCCAGGCCATGCCGAAGGCCCCGAGGATGAGGCTTAAGCACAGGAAATAGGTGACGATGCCCAGGGCAAAAAAGAAGTTGTGCTCGCGAAGGATCCGGCGGCGCTCCTGCCGGCCCTCCTCGCCGCTGATGGCCAAAAGCCCGGAAAGCTTGAGGCTCACCACGGGCAGCACGCAGGGCATGAAGTTGAGCACGAAGCCGGCGGCAAAGGCCAGCAAGGCAGCCTTGAGCAGGCCGCCGACCTCCAGGGCCGGGGTGAAGGAGCGGGGGGCGAGCTTGGGCGTTTCCGGGGCCGGGGCTGCGGCGGCCGGGGCGGCCGGTGGCGTCGGATGCAGGGAGGCGGTGAGCCCCGGGTCCGGGCAGGCGGTCAAGGGCGAGGCCAGGGAGGCGTTTCGCAGGGCCAAAAACAGCGGCCACCAGGGCTGGCCCTCGGCCGGCGGCAGGGAGGCCGGGTCCAGGCCGGCCAGGGGCAGGGACACGGCCAGGGCCGACGGCCAGCAGCTGGTTTCCGAACAGGAAAAAACCCGCACCTCGCCGGACAACAGCGGCGCGGCCGCCGCTTCGGCCGAAAGCGGCACGAAAATCGGGGTGCGGCCCTCGTAGACCAGCACGGTCTTGTCCGGTTCCAGAGGATCGGGCGTGGGCGCGCCGGGAGGAAACAGCGCCGCCGCCGCCGCGCCGCCGGCGGTCAGGGCGGCCCTGGCCGATTGCCCGGATTCGGCCGGTCCCACGGCGTAGGCGTGCCAGCCCGGGGCGGAAACCAGGGTCAGCACGGCCAGCATCGGGCCGGAGGGGTCCCCCTTGGGCAGTCGGTACAGGGCCGTTTCCAGGACGGCCGGCAATTGCTCCTGGGACGCGGCGTCCG
>DLGG01000080.1 GCA_002482565.1 Solidesulfovibrio magneticus | reverse complement strand
GAGGCCAGCAGGCAGCTGCCTTCCACGCAGTTGGCCTGCCGGGCGGCCAGGGCCTCGGCCAAAAGGCGCACATGCTGCACGCCCACCCCTTCGGGCTTGGCCGAGGGGCGGTTGATGGACGAATAGCGGATGCCGCGCCGCCGCAGGGCCTGCCATACGGCCTTTACCTGCTTGCGCACGCCCCGGGCGTCGGCCTGATAGCCCGTAAACGACGACACTTCGCCCGTGGCCAGGGCCTCGCGCAAAATTTGCTGCACCGCCGGATGGTTCTCGTTGACGTAGGCGGCGTAGAGCCAGTCGGTGTCGTAGTAGTCGTCGTCATCGTCAAAACTGTGCACGCAGTCGTTGACCGAGGCGATGACCACCCGGGCCGTGCGCTCGCCCTGGGCGACGCCGTCCAGCCACAGCCGGGCCGTCATGGTCGTGGGGATGGGCTGGTGATTGAGCAGGATCGCGTCGGCGTAGGTCAGGAAGGGATAGATCATGTATTTCTTGCCCTTGCGGGCCAGGGTCACTTCCGCCCGCCCGGGGTTGACCAGGGGCGAGGAGGAAACCAGCTCCACCACGGCCTTGGCCCCGGCCCTGGGCGCGACGACCGAGACGCCGAAAAGCCCGTTGGGGTCGCCAAGCTCGTCGTCATTGTGCTGCATCTCCAGCTTCATCTTGGCGATGTTGAGCATCAGCGACGGATAGAGCGCGCCGTTTAAGCCGACCTTGGCGAACTCCCAGGAAGACGACGGCCCGGCCAGGGCGGCCGGGGCCAACAGCCCGGCCAGGAGCACGGCGGCCAGAGCGCGATACAGGACGGTCAGAGCCCAAGCCGCGCGTGACGGCGCTCCACGGACGCAACAATTCTGGCGCGGCATACGACCACCCTCCCCGGTTATGGTTGTCTTACGGCTCGTTTAACGCCTCGTGCAGCCCCCGGATCACCGGATCGAGAATGTAGGTCGCCACCCGGCGCTTGCCCACGAGTATTTCCGCCGACACGGTCATGCCGGGCAGCAAACGGAAATCCGGCCCCACGTCGCGCAGCGTCGTCTTGGTGAGCCGGATGCGCGCCTTGTAATGCACCCCGCCGGCCCCGTCCTGGCCGCCTTCGTGGCCCGGGGCCGCGCCCTCGGCCACGAAAGCGTCGGGACTGACCATGCGCACCACGCCGTCGAGAAAGCCGTGGCGCTGGAAGGGATAGGCGGCGAGCTTCAGGCGCGTCTGGTTGCCGACGCGGATATGGCCGATGTCCGCCGCCGCAATGGAGACTTCGGCCTCCAGGGCCCCGTCGGCGTCGCCGATGGGCACCAGCACGCAAAAGGTCTCGGCCGCCTTGGCGATGGAACCCTCGGAGAGCGGCGCGACCTCCTTGACGATGGCGTCGGCCACGGCGGAGAGCTCCACGAGTTCGCTGCGCCGCGAAGCCTTGGCCAGGGAATGGTCCACCTCGTCGAGATTTTGCCGGGCTTCGAGCAGTTGGGTGGCGGTCTGGGCCCGCCAGTTGCTCACAAAGGCCTGCCGCTCCATCCTGGCCCGGCTGAGTTGCTCCATGAGTTGTTCGCGCTTTTCCTCGGTCTTGGCGGCCAGATCGTCCACCCGCAGCTTTTCGCGCAGCGCGCCCAGGTATTCCAGCCGGCTGGCCCCGCCGCCGGGCACGAGCTTGCCGAACATGCCCTCGATTTCCTTGGCCAGATTGGCCTGCTCGCCCAGGCGCGTCCGCTCGGCCGTGTTGGCGGCCACGGCGTCCTCAAGCAGGGCCACCTCGCGGTCGTTGGCCTCGACCTTGGCTTTGAACTCTTCCTTGCGCATGGCAAAAAGGGTGAGCCGCACCCGTTCCTCGCCGTCCAGGGCGCTGTCGTCCAGGGCCGGCAGGGGGGTGCCGTCCAGTTCGGCGGCCAGCAGCACCACGAAGGCCGACAGGAACCGCCGCTTGGCGGCCAGCTGGCCCAGGTCGGCGCTGGCGAAGGTCGGGTCCAGGGTGGCCAGCACCGCCCCGCGCCGCACCACGTCGCCGGGGCGCACGTTGATCTGGCGCACCACGGCCGTTTCCAGGGGCTGCACCACAATGGGCGGCACCCGGGTGACGAGCATGCCGCCGGCCGAGACCACCCGGTCGAGCTCGGAAAACCAGGCCCACAGCCCGCCAAAGACCAGACAGGCGAAGATGACGTAGACGGCGATCCTGGCCTGGACCGGCGGCTGGCCCTCGGACACGGCCACGGCGTCGGGCTGGAATTCCATGGCCTCGGGCCGGATGTTGCGCCGGCCCATCAGCGCATCCCCTTGGTCTGGCGCTCCCAGAGGGTGCGGTAGATGTCGCAGCGCTCAAGGAGTTCGGCGTGGGGGCCGATGTCCACGATGCGCCCCCGGTCCAGCACCATGATGCGGTCGGCGTTTCGCAAGGTGGAGAGCCGGTGGGCCACGATGATGGTGGTGCGGCCCTTGGCGATGCCGTCGAGATTTTCCTGAATGCGGGCCTCGCTCTCCGGGTCCAGGGCGCTGGTCGCCTCGTCGAAGATCATGATGCGCGGGTCCTTGAGCAGCGCCCGGGCGATGGCCAGGCGCTGCTTCTGCCCGCCGGAAAGGTTGGAGCCGTTTTCCTCCAGCACCGTGTCGTAGCCAGAAGCCAGGCGCTCGATGAATTCGTCGGCCCCGGCCAGCTTGGCGGCCCGGCGCACGTCGTCGAGATCGGCCGTGGGCCGGGTGACGGCGATGTTGTCGCGCACGGTGCCGCTGAAAATGAAATTTTCCTGGAGCACCACGCCGATATTTTGCCGCAGGTGCACCACGTCGAGGTCGGTTATGGGCGTGCCGTCGAAGCTAATGCGCCCGCCGCCCAGGGGGTATAGGCCCTGGATGAGGCGCGTGAGCGTGGTCTTGCCCGAGCCGCTGCGCCCGACCACCCCGAGCACCTCGCCCGGGGCCACGGCAAAGGACACGCCGTCCAGGGCCGGCGGTTCGCCCGGCACATAGGCAAACCGCGCCTGATCCACCACGATCTCGCCGCCGACTGCCGGCCGGGCCCCGCCGCGCACAAGCCCGGCCTCGGGCTTGCGGTTCATGACTTCGCCCAGCATCTCCACGGCCAGATGGACCTTTTGGTATTCGTGGACCAGCTCCACGATGCGGATCAGCGGCATGGTCACGGACTGGGACAGCATCTGGAAGGCGATGAGTTCGCCCATGGTCAGCGACTCGTCGAAAACGCCCAAGGCCCCCACCCAGATGACGGCCACGGTCATGAGCCGCTCCAGGGTTTTAATGAGCGCGTTGCCCAGCGCCGACATGCGGCGCACGTCGAAGTTGCGGGAAACGGCCAAGGCCGAACCTTCCTCCCACCGGCGCTGGCGGCCGCCTTCCAGGGCCAGGCTCTTGATGGTGCCGATGCCGTGGATGGTCTCGACAAGAAGCGCCTGCCGTTCGCCCTCGGCGGCGTAAAGGGCCATGAGCCGGCGGTGAAACGGCCCGACCATGAGCCCGATGGCCCCGGCCGTGACCACGGCAAAGGCCAGCACCAGCATGGTCAGGCGCGGGCTGTAGCAGAAAAGCACGGGCACGAAGACGATGAGCGAGGAGGCGTCAAGCAGCGTGTTGAGCAGGTTGCCGGTCAGAAACTCGCGCACCTGATCGGTCTGCTGCATGTGCTTGATGATCACGCCGGCGAAGCTGCGCTCGAAAAAGGGCAGCGGCAGCTTGATCATGTGGGAAAACGTCTCCATGGCCAGGCGCAGATCGATCTTGGTGGTGGCGAAGCGCAGCAGGAATTCGCGCAGATAGCGCAGCGCGCCCTCGAAGAGGATGGCCCCGACCACGCCCAGCCCCAGGACGTTGAGGGTGGAGATGGTATGGTGGGCCAGCACCTTGTCCACCACGGCCTGAAAATACAGCGGCACGACAAAGGCCAGGCCGTGCATGAAAAAGGCGATGCCGGCGATTTCCAGAAAGATGCGTTTTTCCCGGGCCACCTGGGGCCAGAACCAGGACAGGCTGAAGCGCTTGGCGTCGCCGGCTTCCACCCGGCGTTTCTTGAACAGCAGGACCTCGCCGGTCAGGCGGGCGGCGAGGTCTGCCTCGGGCACGAAGACGAAGGCGGACCCGTCGGCCGCGCCGGCGGCGTCGTAGAGCACCAGTTCGCGCCCGCCGTCCGGGCCTTGCCGCGCCCCGGAAAGGACGGCCGCGCCGCCGTCGCGGCAAAGCCCCAGGCAGGGGTAGGCCTCGCCGAGTTCGAGCAGCCCGACCGGCGGCAGCCGGCGGCGCTTGGCGCTAAAGCCCAGGCCCTTGGCGATGCGTAGCAGCGTGGCGACATGCAGGGGCCGGCCGGCCAGGCCGTGGCGGGCGATGAGATCGGCGCTGGTGGTGGAGACGCCATGATGGCGCAAGACCACGGCCAGGGCGTCCAGGGCGGCGGGATCAAGGCGGCTCACGGCCTGGCGCTCCATGGGGCGCGCCCGGAACAATTGGCGCGGCCAAGGCCGGGCGTCGCAGCCTGGGAGCCGGCGGCGGTTGTCTGCCCCCCCGCCGGCCAGCAGCCCGCAAGCGCGGCGTTAATCTTCACGAAAACTTCCCGGCCGCAGGACCACGGCGCCCTGGCCGGCGTCCAGATCGTCGCCGGCCTGGGCCGCCTCGCCGCCTGCGGCCGGATAGAGCAGCTTGAGCTTGCGGCGCAGGCTCTCGCGGCTGATGCCGAGCTTGCGGGCGGCCTGGGTACGGTTGCCCGAACATTCGGCCAGACAGGCCTCGATGGCCTCGCGCTCCAGGGCGCGCAGCCGGCCGACCTCGGCGGCCGGGCGGAAGGTCTCGGCGACCGGCTGGGGCTGGCGGGCCTTGGCGTTTCGCACGTCGCGGGAGAGGTCCTCCACGTGGATGGTTTCGGTGTAGGCCAGGGCCACGGCCCGCTCGACCTCGTTTTCCAGTTCGCGGATGTTGCCGGGCCAGGCGTATTCCATGAGAGCCTCCCGGGCGCGCTTGGAAAAGACCAGCTTGCCCCGGCCCATGTTGCGGGAAAAGGTGGCCAGGAAATTCTCGGCCAGAAGCGGAATGTCGTCGGCGCGCTCCCGAAGGGGCGGCAGCTCCAGATGGACGACCTTGATGCGGTAATAGAGGTCGCGGCGAAACCGGCCCGTCTCGATGTCCTGGCGCAGATCGCGGTTGGTGGCCGAGACCAGGCGCAAATCCACGGAAACCGGCCCCCGGCCGCCCACCGGCGTCACCTCGCCAAGCTCCAGCACGCGCAGGATCTTGGCCTGGCTGGCCTCGCTCATGTCGCCGATCTCGTCGAGAAAAAGCGTCCCCCCCGAGGCGCCTTCGATGATGCCCCGGCGCTTTTCCACCCCCGTGGCCACGCCCTTTTCGATGCCGAAAAACTCGCTCTCGAAAAGCGTTTCCGGCACGGCCGTGCAGTTGACGGCCATAAACGGGCCATGGCGGCGGCGGCCGGAATAATGCACCACCTTGGCCACCATCTCCTTGCCCGTGCCGGTTTCGCCGGTGATGAGCACGTTGACCGTGGTCTCGGCCACGCGCTGGGCCAGCTGGAGCACCCGGGCCATGCGCGGGCTGGCCCCGATGACCCGGGCCGGGGAAAAATTCTGGCGCAGCTGGCTTTTGAGCGCCGCGTTTTCGATCTTGAGCTGGCGGCCGAGGCGGGAAAGTTCCTCGTGGGAGCTGTCCAGGCGGTCCACGGCGTCTTCCAGGAGCTGCTCCCGGTCGCGCACGTAGCCCAGCATCCGGTCCATGCCCTCGATGAGGTCGGCGGCGACCTTGGGCCGGCCGGGCAGCCTGTCGCAGAGTTTGCGGCAGGCGGCCAGTTCCTCGGCGGCGGCCTCGTAGGCGGCGTCGGACACGAGCACGGCAAAGCGCGTCAGGCGCGCGGACATCTCCGGCGTCAGGGCAAGCGGGGACGGCTGCATCAGACCTCCTGATCCGGTCGGCCAAGCCCCGGCCGCATGGTGCGGCCGGCCGGGCGCTTACGCCTTTGCGCTTGATATTGTAACGGGTTTCTGTTTCGCCGGCAATTCGAAGCTGGCAGCCGACGGCCTTGGCGGACGCTCCCGGCCGCCGCAGGGCAAACGTCCGCGCGCCGCGGCCTTCCCCTTACCCCGCGGCCCAGCCGGGACGCTGCCCCAAAATCCTCCGCCAGCTGCCTCACTTCGTTGCGGCATGAGGCAGTCATGCCTTCCGACAATCCTGTTATATCAGACGGTTATCATCTGGCACGCTTCTGGCTCAAGGAGAGGCAAACACGGCACGGAAGCCAACAACAACGCATCAACCATGGGAGGGTGTCCAGATGAGCCTGAAGTCCTTTTTCTCCAAGGTGGCCTCGGCGGTGAAGACGGCGGTCGGCGCGACGTCGTCGGTAGGCAAGCTGGTGTCCACGGTGGGCTCGGCGGTGAGCTGGGCGGCCTCGACGGTGTCCACCGCCGCCAACTGGGTAACGGACAAGGTGTCCACGGCGGTCAGCTACGTCCAGGAGACGGTCTCCACCGTCACCGGCATGGTGGCCGACATCGCCAGCTCCACGGGTTCCGCCGCCGTGGAGAAGGTCAGCCAGGCGGTGAGCTACGTGGCCGAACGGGCGACAACCGCCTACGAATGGACCAAGGACACGGTGGTCACGGCAAGCGAGTTTATCTCCAACACCGTGGCCACCGGGACGCAATACGTGGAGACCATCGTGGACCAGGCCAAGGACGTGGCCGAAGCCGTGGACACGAAGAGCGATTCCGTGACCGCAGCGGGCTCAACCTCGACCACGGCGGCCGGCGCAACGACGGAAACGGCAACAACCACTGCCGCAACGGCAACAACGGCCGCCACCGGCGAATCCGTGGCCTACCGCGACCAGACCGGACTGGCCACGACCAGCACCAGCAGCGCCTCGGTGGCCCAGGCCAGCCAGGACAAGGCCCAGCTCCTGGCCGCCTAGCCGACCCAAGCAACAAGCCCCCGTGGTCCGACGGACCACGGGGGCTTGTTGCTT
>DLGG01000203.1:1033-5995 GCA_002482565.1 Solidesulfovibrio magneticus | reverse complement strand
GGTCGCTGGTCGCTGGTCGCTGGGCGTGGTGACGCTGCGAAGCTGCCGAGGCTGATTGACCATGGTTGCCGACCCTGGGCATGGGCCAGGGCCGGACGCGCCGGCCAGGAAGAGTCCGCCGGCCGCCGCAAGAAAACAGGCATCGGTTGGCGCCATGGCAGTTCGCTGACGATGCGCGGCGACGGACCCTTCCCGGCCGGCGCGTCCAGCCGGACCGGAGGCCGCCGCGCCGGGAACCTCCCCGGCGCGGCGGAGCGGACGGCTACAGGGCCGCCGTGTAGATGTCGGCCACGTCCTTGTCCGTGGCGCAGCGCGGATTGGTGAAGCGGCAGATGTCCTTCTGGGCGTTGGCGGTCATGGTCGGGATGTCGGCCGCCTTGACCTCCTTGCCGTAGCGCCGGCCAAGCTCGACCAGATTGGCCGGGATGCCGACGTCGGTCGAAAGCTGGCGGATGGCCTTGAGCGCCAGTTCGGCGGCGTCGCGCGGGGCCAGGCCGGCCGTGTTCTCGCCCATGATGGCAGCCATTTCGGCGAATTTTTCCACCTTGGCGATGAGATTGAACTTCTCGACGTAGGGCAGAAGCAGGGCGTTGCATTCGCCGTGGGGCAGGTTGTAAAAGCCGCCGAGCTGGTGGGCCATGGAATGCACGTAACCAAGGCTGGCGTTATTAAAGGCCATGCCGGCCAGGTACTGGGCAAAGCACATGCCTTCCCGGGCGGCCAGATCCTGGCCGTTGGCCACGGCCTTGCGCAGGTGGGTGAAGATGAGCTTCATGGCTTCCACGGCGCAGGCGTCGGTCATGGGGTTGGCGATGGTGGAGACGAAGGCTTCCACGGCGTGGGTGAGCGCGTCCATGCCGGTGGCGGCCGTCAGCGCCGGTGGCATCCCGACCATGAGCACCGGATCATCGATGGCGATGCCAGGGGTGACGCGCCAGTCGGCGATGGCCATTTTGACGTGGCGCGAGGTGTCGGTGATGACCGCGAACCGGGTCATCTCCGAAGCCGTGCCGGCGGTGGTGTTGACGGCGAGGTAGGGCATCAGCGGCTTGGTGGCCTTGTCGATGCCCTCGTAGTCGTGGATCTTGCCGCCGTTGGAAATGAGCAGGCCGATGCCCTTGCCGCAGTCGTGGGAGGAGCCGCCGCCCAGGGTGATGAGGCTGTCGCAGCCCGAGCTTTTGTAGAGTTCCGTCCCTTCGGCCACGTTGAGGTCGGTGGGATTGGGCACGGTCTTGTCGTAGACCGCGTAGGGCATGGCGGCGGCGTCGAGGAGTTCGGTCACCTGCTTGAGGATGCCGGCCGCGACCACCCCTTTGTCCGTGACGACCAGCGGTTTGCTGCCGCCCAGGGCCTTGATCTTTTCCGGGATGAGCTTGGATGCGCCGATGCCGATGAGCGTCACGCTGGGAATGAAAAAGCCGTACACCTGTTCCTGAACTGCCATGGCGTCCTCCGAGAGCGATTTGAGGTTGGTGCTCGCCCGTTGTCTTCCTGCAAACGACATTTCCGATGACGCCTGAATTCTTCATGAGACTGGAGAGACAGGCGCATGGCCTCTACGTTGCCTGCTGCAGCGACAAGAGGCCATGAATAGACGCCGTTTCCAGAGACGACATGTTCACGCCTGCTGCCGACAGCAAGCCTCAATTGACGGTTTGGCGTCGTCGTTGCGAGGCGTGTAAGCGGGCCGTGGGACAGCTACAGCAAGAGGCGGGCCAGACGGGAAAGCGTGATCGTTTTTGGCGGATTGCAAGTATTTTTAGACGGTTGGCGATGATCGAAAAAGGCCGATGAAGGCCGGTGTTGTTCGGAAAGTGGACATGTTAACCTGACATGTCCGGTTTGCGGCCGGCGGCTCGTGGCGCATCCCTTAACAATACGAGCGTATTGTTATGAAAAACCTTTGGATTGCGTTCATTGCCGAAAAAACGCCGCAGGCGCTTTTCGCGGACGCGGCATCAGCCGCGAAACGCGTCCGCCGTAATACCGTACTGCTTGAGCTTGGCGTACAGCGTCGTGCGCGAGATGTTGAGCAGGGTCGAGGTGCGGCGGAAGTTGCCGCCGGTTTCGCGCAGGGTTTCGAGGATAAGCGCCCGCTGAATGCGCTTGAGCGACATGCCGGCCTCGCCCGGGGCGGCCGGCCGGCCGCGCAGCATGTCGGTCATAACGTCCTGGGGCAGGTCGGCGATGTCGATGCGGCTGGAGCAGGCCACGTTGACCAGGCGTTCGATGCAGTTTTCCAGTTCGCGCACGTTGCCGGGCCAGTGGTGGGCGGCCAGGGCGGCCAGGGCCTCGCGGGAGATCGTCAAGTCCGGCTTGCCGAGAGAGGCCGTGAACTTGTCCAGGAACAGCCGGGTCAGCAACGGCACGTCGCCTTCGCGCTGCCGCAGGGGCGGGATGGCGATGGACAGGACGTTTAAGCGGTAATAGAGGTCGCCGCGAAAGGCGTTGTTGCGCACGGCTAAGGCCAAGTCCTTGTTGGTGGCCGCGATGATGCGCACGTCCACGCGCCGGGCCTCCTTGCCGCCCAGGCGCGTCACCTCGTTTTCCTGCAAAAGCCGCAGCAGGCTCACCTGGGCCTCCAGGGGCATCTCGCCGATCTCGTCCAGAAACAACGTCCCCCCGTCGGCCAGTTCGAACTTGCCCGGGCTGCCTTCCTTGAGCGCCCCGGAAAAGGCTCCGGCCACGTAGCCGAAAAGCTCGCTTTGCACCAGGTTTCGCGGCAGCGCGCCGCAGTTGACCACAACAAAGGGTCCCTTGCGCCGAACTCCGGCGTTGTGGATGGCCTGGGCAAAAAGCTCCTTGCCGGTGCCGGATTCGCCAAGAAGCAGGGTGGTGGCGTCGCCCTGGGCGGCTACCCGGGCCAGACGGACCGCTTCGCGCAGGGCCTTGGACTGGCCCAGGATGTGCTCGAAGGTGTAGACGGCCTTGGCTCCGGCCACCCGGGCGGCGTATTTGCGCATCCGCCGGGTTTCGCGCAGGGTCAGGATGACCCCGCCGTTGGCAAAGGGCGCGCAGGAGAGCGCGCATGACAGCTCGCCCTGGACAAGCTTGAAGGTCACCTCCCGGTCGTGGAAGGTCTGCCGGTCGGCCAGGATGGCGCGCAGCACCTCGCTATCGCGCACAAAGCTTTGGATGTCGCGGCCGACCACGTCCGGGGACAGCCCCAGCATGGCACAGGCCTGGCCGTTTAGGCTGACGATGGTCCCGTCGGCCCCGAGCACGGCCACGCCGTCGTCGAGGAGTTCGAGGATGACGCGCTGGCTGGCGATGAGCGCGCGCAGGCGCAAGTGCTCCTCGATGGCGTGGGCGGCGGCTTCCACCAGCCCCAGGGTGTGCTGGTGGAAGTTCTCGGTGCTGATGGCCAGATTGAGCGCGCCCAGAAACCGTCCCGTGCTGTCGTGGATGGGCGCGGCCGAACAGCTGAGATAGTGCAGGCAGGAGCTGAAATGCTCCGCGGCCATGACATGGACCGGCCGGCGTTCGACCAGGCACAGGCCCATGCCGTTGGTTCCGAGCGTGGCTTCGTCGCAGCGTCGCCCGGGTTCGCCGTAGGGCACGCTGGCCAGGTCTTCCCGGGTGGCCGAGACGTGCAGCACCAGGCCGGTCGTGTCCACCAGGGTGACCACGCTGCTGGAGAGGTGGATGGAGTGGGCCAGACGGTCCATGACCCGCTTGGCCGTATCCACCAGTTCCCGGTTGTCGGTCACGGACCGGGCCAGGCCGGGGGCGTCGATGGGGCACAGGGCCAGGGCAGCGGCCGGAAAGCCGGCCCGGCGGCAACGCTGCCAGGATCGCAAAATGACCGGCCGCACGAGGGCCTCGTCCACGGCCAGACCGGCCTGGAATCGCCGCCACTGGGCCAGGACGGCCGCGGCCCGCTCCCGGGACAGCGGCAGCTGCGCTTCGGTTTCCATGAAGGCCTCCCCTGCCGCCTCCGGACGGCGAGCCGGCGTCCGGGCAGCATAGGGCCGGGGCCGAGGCAATTCAAGCCTTGGTCCGCATTGTCTTTCCCCGGGCGAAAGGCTACCTCTCGGGCGGCGGTTGGAGGCCGCCGCGCCGTATGAACACCCCTCGCGACGTTCTCAAACAGGTTTTCGGTCACGACCGCTTTCGCGGCCCCCAGCAAGCCATCGTCGAGCACGTGCTTGGCGGCGGCGACGCCGTGGTGCTGATGCCCACCGGCGGCGGCAAGTCGCTGTGCTACCAGATACCGGCCATCCTGCGCCCGGGCACGGCCATCGTCATTTCGCCGCTCATCGCGCTCATGCGCGACCAGGTGCAAACGCTCTCCGGCCTTGGCGTACGGGCCGAGTGCCTGCATTCGGCCCTGCCCGCCGGCGCGGCCCGGGAGGTCATGGCCAGGCTGCGCCGGGGCGAGCTTGACATCCTCTACACCGCCCCGGAGCGGTTCATGACCCAGGGTTTCGCCAATCTCCTGGCCGGGCTGCCCCTGGCCCTTTTCGCCATTGACGAGGCCCACTGCGTCTCCCAGTGGGGGCATGATTTCCGACCGGAATATCTGCAACTGGCCTCCATCGCCCATGATTTTCCCGGCGTGCCCCGCATGGCGCTGACGGCCACGGCCGACGGCCCGACCCGGGCCGACATCCTCACGCGCCTGGAGCTGTCCCAGGCCCGGGTCTTCGCCACCGGCTTCGACCGGCCAAACATCCGCTATCTGGTCGAACCCAAGGACCATCCCCGCAGGCGACTTTTACGGTTTATCCGCGAGGAGCACCCCGGCCAGTCCGGCATCGTCTACCGCCTGTCCCGGGCCAAGACCGAGGACACGGCCCAGTGGCTCACCGACAACGGCATCCCGGCCCTGGCCTACCACGCCGGTCTGGCCCCGGCCGAGCGCGACCGCCGACAGGACCGCTTCATGCGCGAGGAAGGTCTGGTCATGGCCGCCACCGTGGCCTTCGGCATGGGGGTGGACAAGCCCGACGTGCGCTTCGT
>DLGG01000203.1:0-1008 GCA_002482565.1 Solidesulfovibrio magneticus | reverse complement strand
ATCAGGAGACCGGCCGGGCCGGGCGCGACGGCGAGCCGGCCACGGCGCTGATGCTCTACAGCATGAACGATTTCGCCGCCCTGCGCCGGCTCATTGCCCCGGAAGGCGGCGAAGGCACGCGTACCCGCATCGATTTGTCCAAGCTCGACGCCCTGGCCGGCTACTGCGAGACCGATTGCTGCCGCCGCCAGACCTTGCTTGGCTATTTCGGCGAGGCCCGGCTTGAGCCGTGCGGCAACTGCGACGTCTGCCTGGACCCGAGCGAACCCGAGGACGCCACCGTGGCCGCCCAGAAGGCGCTGTCGTGCGTCTTTCGCACCGGCCAGCGCTTCGGGGCCGGCCATCTGGTCGACGTGCTGCTCGGCCGGCCGACCAGCCAGGTGGAGCGCTTCAACCACCGCGAGGTGAGCACCTTTGGCATCGGCGCGGACCTGACCAAGGACCACTGGCGGGCCATCTACCGCCGTCTGGCCGCCATGGGGGCCCTGGCCCCGGACGACGCCGGCCATGGGGGGCTGGTGCTCACGCCGCTGGCCTGGGAGATCCTCAAGGGACAGCGGCCCTTTGCCATGCGCCTGCCCAAGGAGCCAGCGCCCAAGGAGCGGCGCAAGCGCTCCCGGGGGACAGCCGGGGAGGGCGGCGGCAAGAAGAGCTGGGTCTACGATCATCTTGCCTCCCCCGAGGACGCGGCCCTGTGGCACCGGCTGCGCTCCTGGCGGGCCGAGACGGCCAAGGAGGCCGGGGTGCCGCCCTATGTGGTCTTCCATGACCGCACGCTGTTGGACGTGGTGCTCTTAAAGCCCCAGGACGCCGCCGGGCTGGCCGGAGCCGGCGGCATGGGCCAGGCCAAGATCGACAAATACGGCCAGACGCTGCTTAACATGCTCGCCGACCACTACGCCGCCCACGGCCGGGCCGCGCCGCGTCCGGCCCTGCCGCCCGAGGCCGGCGCGCCTGTGGCGCGAGAGCCCAACGACACGGCGGCCAAGTCCCTGGCCCTTTTCCAGG
>DLGG01000174.1 GCA_002482565.1 Solidesulfovibrio magneticus | reverse complement strand
GCATGTCGCGGCCGGCAGCGGCCGGCCCGCCAGCCGGCGGCGCTGCCGACAGGGTTTGCGGGAGCGACCAAGCCCCGGGCGTCGTCCCCGCCAGAAGACCATGCTGTTTGATGCTGTGGTAATGCGGCCCAGGCCGCGTCAAACTGTAAGGAGCGACGAATGATGCGACGGATTGTCTGCCTATGCGCGGTGTTGGCCGCGATGGTGTGCCTGGCCGTTTCGGCCATGGCACAAACCTTCACTGTGGCTTCCGGGGCCGGCTACAAGAAACCTGTCACCGCCCTGGCCAAGGCCTTCGAGGCGGCCGGCGGCGTCAAGACCGACCTCATCTTCGGCAATATGGGCCAGCTCATTCCCCAGGCCAAGACCAGCGGGGCCATCGACGTGCTGGTGGGCGAGAAGGGCTTTTTGGAAGGGGCCGGCTTGCGGTTCAGCGGAGGCGTTCCGCTTGGACGCGGCGTGCTGGTGGTGGCCTGGCCCAAGGGCAAGACCTTGGCCGCGCCGGGCGACGTGGCCAAGCCCGAAGTCAAGCGGCTGGCCATGGCCGATCCGGCCAAGGCCATCTACGGCAAAGCGGCCACGCAATATTTGCAGAAGGCCGGTCTGGAGAAGGCCGTGGCCGACAAGCTGCTGGTGGTGGCCACCGTTCCCCAGGTGACGACCTACGTCCAAAGCGGCGAGGTGGACGCCGGATTCGTTAACCGCACCGACGTCATGGACCTCGGCGAGGCCATCGGCGGCTACCTGGAAATCGACCCGTCTCTCTACGAACCCATCGAACTGGCCGCCTTGCCCTTGGCCGACGCCAAGAACACCGAGGCCATCAAGGCCTTCGCCGCCTTCCTGGAGACCCCCCAAGCCCGGGAAATCCTCAAGAAACACGGTTTGTGATGCCTCGTTTCGCGGCAAGCCCTTTGGCTGTCCGATCCCTGGCGGCGGCGCGGGCCAGACCAGCCCGCGCCGTTCGCCGCCGCAAGGACCGGGCATGATCCCGGCAACGCTTGTGGCCACGGCCGCCGACCCGGACGTGCTTTTCTCCCTCGGTCTAACGCTGCGGGTCATGGCCGTGGCCGTGCCACTGTTTTTCCTGCTTGGCGTGCCGCTGGGCTATGTGCTCGGCCGGGGCCGGGGCCGGTTCGTGGCCGCCCTGGACGTGACCGTGTCATTGCCCCTGGTCTTGCCGCCCATGGCCGTGGGCTTTTTTCTCCTGCTGCTCCTTGGCCGCAACGGTCTGCTCGGCGGGCCGTTGGGCAAGTATGTCGGGGTCGAAGTCATCTTCGGATTCCCAGGGCTGGTGGTGGCGGCCGTGGTGTCCGGGCTGCCGCTCATGGTGCGGCCGGTGCAGGCGGCGGTGCGGGGCGAGCTTACGCGGTTCATGGAACTCTCGGCCGTGCTGGGCAAGTCCTCGGCCGAGACCTTCGTGCGGGTGGTCCTGCCCCATTGCCGCCGCAGCGTGGCCGCCGGCATGTTTTTGGCCGTGGGGCGGGCCCTTGGCGAAGTCGGGGTGAGTTTGCTCCTTGGCGGCGACATCATCGGCCGCACCAACACGGTGTCGCTGGAAATCTACAACGCCGTCTTTTCCGGCCAGTACGACCGGGCCGGCTATCTGGCCGGACTTTTATGCCTGGTCTCCCTGGCCTTGACTTGGCTGCTCAAGCGGACCGGCCGGGGCTAAGGCCGCCGGACTGATTTCCGTTGTTCGTTGTTACGACATGGTGACGCCAGAGCTTGACAATCATTCTCATTGTCGTTACCTCTCGGACAACAAGGAGATAGGCATGGCCCCGTATGGAGCGCTTTCCACTTTTCCGCCCGGCAGCCGCGTGCGCGTCGAGACGTTGTGCGATTGTCCCCGGGCGCGCGGAAGGCTTTGCGCCATGGGCATCACGCCCGGCACGGTGGTGGAGATCACTTCCTGCTGCGGCGGGCCGGTCTGCCTGCGGGCCAGGGGCGCTTGCCTGACCTTGGGGCACGGCCTGGCCGAAAAAGTGTATGGCCGTCTGGACGCCGCGGCCACGGTTTGAAAGACCGGGAGAACGACAGGACATGGAGCAGCAGGAAACGATCGTCGGCATGCGGCAGTTGCAGGTGGGCCAGAGAGCCCGCATCGTCAGCGTGGGCGCATCCGGGGAAATGGGACGCCGCATCCGCGACATGGGGCTCGTGCCCGGCACGGAAGTAGCCGTCATTGGTCGCGCGCCGTTGCGCGACCCGGTGGCCCTTCGCCTCAAGGCCTTCACCCTGACCCTGCGCAACAGCGAGGCCGACCACATTACCGTTTCGCCGTTGTAGCGTTTTTCGACAAATATCTGTGTCATTTATGGGTCGCCCTTGGGCGGCCTTTTTTGTTTTCGGCCGGGGCGGCCTGCGGCGTCTTGCCTGCGGGAACATGTCGGGGTATGGCCTGCCGGACGGGGACAAGGTCCGGGAAAGGGCCGCATCCCCCGGGAGGACGCCATGGCGGATCAGGATATTGCCGGGAAGGCCGGGGAACATTTCGCCGCCGGCTGCAACTGCGCCCAGGCCGTGTTGCGCTGTTTTGCCGACCGGTATGGCCTTGACGCCGACACGGCCGTGCGTCTGGCCACGGGGTTTGGCGTGGGCCTGGGACGCGGGGGGGCCTGCGGCGCGGTTTCCGGCGCGGTGATGGTGCTGGGGTTGGCCGGGGGCGGCGGCGGGCCGGACGGCGCGGCGGCCAAGGCCGCCACCTATGCCCGGGCTCGGGAATTCTACGACCGCTTTCTGGAACGCCATGGGTCGCTTATTTGCCGCGACCTCATGGGGCTTGATCCTTCGACCCCCGACGGCCTGGAGCAGGCCCGGCGCGAGGGGCGCTTTACCGCCCGCTGCAGCCGCTTTGTGGGCGACGCTGCCGCCATTGTCTCGGCCATGATCGAGAGTTTGCCGCCGCGCGCCTGACGCCTGGGAACTCCCTGCTCCATTATGGGGCAAGCGGAGCATGAACAACCGAAAAAGCCCCCGCGTTGCCTTGGCAGCGCGGGGGCTTTGTGATTGTGCGAAACGACTGGCCTAGAAGCGTTCGAAGTCGCTGTCGTCGGCGTCCTTGTGCAGATCCACCTTGGCGGAAGCTGGGCGGGCCGGCCGGATGACCGGACGGGACGACTTGCGGCCGGCGGCCAGGGCCTTGGGGGCGCTGGGTCGGCGGGTCATGGTGTCAAGGCGGAAGTAAGCCACGGTGTCCTGGAGCTGCAGGGCCTGGCTCGACAGTTCCTCGGCGGTGGAAGCCATTTCCTCGGAGGCCGAGGCGTTTTGTTGGACGACTTGGTCGAGCTGCTGGATGGCCCGGTTGACCTGCTCGGCCCCGGAATTTTGCTCGACGCTTGAGGCCGTGATTTCCTGGATGAGTTCGGTGGTGCGCTGGATGTCCGGCACGATGCGAGCCAGGAGTTCGCCGGCTTTTTCGGCGATCTGGACGCTGGAGGAGGACAGCTCGCTGATTTCGCCGGCCGCGTTGCCGCTGCGCTCGGCCAGCTTGCGAACTTCGGCCGCGACCACGGCGAAGCCCTTGCCGTGCTCGCCGGCCCGGGCCGCCTCGATGGCGGCGTTAAGGGCCAACAGGTTGGTCTGACGGGCGATTTCCTCAATGATGCCGATTTTTTCGGCGATCTGCTTCATGGCGCTGACGGTCTTGGCCACGGCTTCGCCGCCGTTTTGGGCGTCGGAAGCGGTCTTGAGCGCCATCTGCTCGGTCTGCTTGGCGTTGTCGGCGTTCTGGCGGATATTGGCGGCCATCTCTTCCATGGACGAGGAGATCTCCTCGACGCTGGCCGCCTGTTCGGTGGCGCCCTGGGACAGGCTTTGGGTGGTGGCCGAAAGCTCCTCGGAGCCCGAGGCCACGTTTTCCGCCCCGGACTGCACCTGGCCGACCACTTCGCGAAGCTTTTGGATCATGTGGCGCAAGGCCTTGGCCAGATCGCCGATCTCGTCTTTCTGGTCAATGTCGATGCGCTGGTTGAGGTCGCCGGCGGCCAGGCCTTCGGCGGCGCGCACGCCCAGAAGAATGGGGCGCGTGATCATGCGGGAGATGACGATGCCCAGAAGCAGGGCCAGCGCCACGCCGAAACCGATGCCGATGATGGAAATCATCCTGGCCTTGGCGGCGGCGGCCTCGCCTTCGGCCTGGCTCTGCTCGGCGTCGGCAATGGACAGGGTCATGAGCCGGTCAAGGAGTTCGAAACAACGGACCTGCTTGTCGCGCACCGTGACCATGGCGTCCTGGCGCATCCGGCCGTAGATTTCCTCGACCCGTCCCACTTCGTCGGCCATGAGGTTGAACTGGGCCACGGTCTGTTCCACGGGTTCGTGGATTTCCGTGCGGACAAGGGTCAGCAGCTCATCTTTAGGAGCGTTTTTGGCGGCCATTTCCTTGAGGCGAGCCACGCCGCGATGCAGTTTTTCGTGCACTTGGCGCAAATCTTGGATAGCCTTTTTGAAGACCGGATTATTGATGTTGCGTCCGGTTGAGGCCATCCATTGCCCGAAATTGCACTGTTCGGCGTTATCTCCGCCGGTCAGTGGCTTGCCGGACAGAGCCAAGCCGTAGGCGTCGTCGAGGAGTTTGTAGTGGTCGCCTCGGAACAAGTAAATTTTCTGGCGTAGTTCCGTTGGATCGTCGATGTCGGACTTGTCCCACTGCTTGGCCAGTTCGAAGGTTTCGTTGTTGATCTTGACCCATTCCTGCCAGGCCGGGCCGAATTCCCGCCACACGCGTTCGGCTTCTGGGGATTTGGGCAATTTGTCGTACTCGTCCCAGGCTTTGCGGTAGGTGTCGCGGACCCGGACGATATTCTCGTACTGGCGTTCCCGGTCTTTCTGATCGAGCCCGGGAATGAGCAGGCTACGCTGCGCCACCCGGACGGTCTCGCCGGCGATCTTGATCAGTTGCAGATCGCGCACGGTGGGCAGGCTGACGTCGGTGACCGTTTCCAGGTGGTTGGACACGGTGGAGAGGCCGGACAAGCCGACCAGGCCGACTATAAGGGTGATGGCCGCCGTGATGAGAAAGCCGCCGACCAGTTTGACCCCAAGCTTCAAGTTGCGCATGTAACAATCTCCTGCGGTTCCGTCTTGCTTGTTGCCGTATCGACGAAACACAGCAATTTCCTAAGGGGACGCAGGAAGATTTGTCAAACGGTTCGGCTTGGCGCGGGAGCGGGCGTTCCATTGTCGGCCGCGAGCCTGCCGTCGGCGATTTCCACCAGCCGTCCGGCCATACGGGCGTAGAGCGGTTCGTGGGTGACCAGCACCACGGTGAGGCCCTCCTTGTTGAGGTCCGACAGAATGTCCATGATCTGGCGGCCGGTGCTCCCGTCCAGGCTGCCGGTGGGTTCGTCGGCGAAAAGCGCCCGGGGCCGGGTGACCAGGGCCCGGGCGATGGCCACCCGCTGCTGTTCGCCGCCGGAGAGCTTGCCCGGCAGGCGTTCGGCCTTGTCGGCAAGGCCGACCCGTTCCAGGCATTCCAGGGCGAAGGCCTTGCGCGCGGCGTCCACGGGCCGCCAGCTTGAGAGAAAGGGGGTCAGCACGTTTTCGAAGGCGGTGAGGTAGGGGAGCAGGTGGTGCATCTGGAAGACCATGGAAAAGTCCGTGGCCCGCAGTTTGTCGCGCTCCCGGGCGGACATGGCGGCCAGGTCGCGGCCATCGTAGAGCACCTGGCCGGCGTCCGGGGTGAGCAGGCTGGAGAGGATGTTGAGCAGGGTCGATTTGCCCGAGCCCGAACGGCCGGTGACGGCCACGAATTCACCGGCCGCGACGGCAAGCGACACGCCGCGCAGGGCCGGGGCGTTGCCGGCCTCGCCGGCGAAAGTTTTGACGATATCCTTGGCGACAAGCATTCCGTTTTCCTTGTTGGGGGGTCCGGGGGCCTCAGGCCCCCGGCCGCCGGAGGCTCTTCTTCTTACTCTTCCTACAACATCACCAGCGCCTGGGACGGCTCGATGCGGGAGGCAGCCAGGGCCGGGGGCAGGGAGGCCAGGCTGGTCAGGGCGGCCACGCCCACGAACACCAGGGCGAACTGCAGGGGATCGAATGTGGGCGCGGCCTGTTCGCCGAGGTCGAGCAGCGCCATGAGCCGGCCGCTGGCGGCAAAGCCGGCCGCCTGGCCGATGACCGCCGCCGTGGCCCCCAGGAGCAGGGCCTCCAGATGCATGAGCAGGAACACCGAACCCTTGGAGAAGCCCAGGGCGCGCAGCAGGCCGATCTCGTTTTTGCGCTCGTTGACCGAGGAAAAAATCGAAAGACCGATCATGACGCAGGCCGTGAGCAGGATGACGCCGGACACGGCAAAGGCCAGATGCTTGACGAAATCCACGGTCATCATGCGGCTTTTGACCACCTGCTGCATGGCCTTGACGTCGGCGCCGGGCAGGCTCGAAGCTATTTGGGCCGTGATCTCCTCGATGGGGCAGCCGGCGCACAGGGCCGCCACTTCGACGAAGTGGATGCGGTTGATCTTGCCGGCGGCGGCCTGCAAGGCGTGGAGGTCAGCGAAAAGGAGCTTGTCGTCCTCGGAGCCGGTGGGGCCAAGGACGCCGGTCACGGTGAAGTCGCGGCCTTCCAGGGGCACGACGGCCCCCGGGGCGAGACCAAGTCGCGCCGCCGCCTCGCTGCCGGCCAGCAGGCCGAAGGAATCCAGGGAGAGCGTGCCGGCTTCGGTGAACCAGTGGCTTTTGATCTGGCGTTCCTGCTCGAAATCCACGCCGATGACGCCGACCGGGGTGTCGGCCACCCGGGCCAGCAGCACGAACTTCGGGGCCACGGCGCTGAGGCGGTCTTTATGGTGGATGCCGGCAATGGCGGCCAGGGTTTCGTCTTCCTTGAAATACTTGATGTCCACCGAGACGTCGCCCAGGGCCATGCCGCCGTAGCCCACCGACAGCGTTTCGGTTTTCGGGCTGACCAGGATGTTGGCCCCGTAGGCGGCGAGCTTGGATTCCAGGCTCTCGCCCACGGCCTTGGACAATTCGACCAGGGCCGTCACCGAGGCCACGCCCACGGCGAAGACCACGGCCGTGAGCAGGCTTCTTGCCAGTTTGCGGCGCAGGTTGCGCAGCGGAATGGTCAGGATGTTCACGGTTCCTCGCTGGGTGTGGCGTTGCCGACTAGAAATAAGCCGCGCCGGCGGCGAGATCGGCCATTTTCACGCGCACGGTCTCTCCCGCCACTTCCGAGGCCAGAGGCGAGGGGTTGCAGCCGCCGCGCTGGTCGCCCACCATGTTCATGTGGAAGCGCCGGCCGCAGTTGATGCAGAGCATGAAGTCGCCTTCCTGACGGTAGCCTTTTTTCTCGGGATAACACACGTCGCAGGCGTCCAGGGCCGTGCGCACCCGGCCGTCCTTGGTTTTGACGGCGAAAAAGCGCACTTCCTTGCCGGCGGCGTTCACGGCATAGAAGTGCGCCTTGCCGTCGGCCAGATCGGCCACCGGAAAGGCGACGATGCCGTCGGCTGGCTTCAGGCTGGTCGGGCCGGAGGAAAAGCCGAGCAGGGCATGGCCGGGGCCGGCGGCGACAAACAGAATGGCCAAAACGGCCAGACAGGCCAGGGCAACGGGCAGCAGGCGTTTAGGGGCGGAGAAGGGCATAACGGTTCCTTTGGCTGACAAGCGTATGGGGGGAGCCAAAAAGGCTACAAGCACGGTCGGAATTTTAGCAATGCCCGTGCCAGAGGGGGCGTCCGGGACACCGCCGTGCCCGGATCGGCCGGAAGCCAAGCTTGGAACGAGGGATGCAAACGTTGTGGCCAGACGCCGGCCGGCAGCCTGGCTGCTTGCCTAGCGTCGCTTTTCTAGACAGTAATTCCTTAGGTGTGTATAGAATGTATGCAACATGGCTGTTTTCTATCCAGGCGCTCCCGAGCGCTGCCCAGGCGCGTCCGTGCGTCAGATAATCAAGCGCTGGTCGTTTCGCGGCGGCGCGTCGCCCTTGCTGCTGCTTGGCGCGGCCGGCATCCTGGCCGCCGTGGTGGCGGCCATGGCGGCCATGGACCTGGGCCGCGAAAAACAATACATGACCCAGCTTTTGCTGGAAAAAGGCGCGGCGCTCATCAAGGCTTTCGAGGCCGGGGCGCGCACCGGGATGCGCGGCGGCTTTGGCGCGGACATCCGGCTGCAGCATCTCATTGAGGAAACCGCCAACCAGCCCGGCATTTTCGCCATTGCCGTCACCGACGAGGACGGACGCATCCTGGCCCACAGCGACGCCTCGCGCATCGGGCAGGCGCTTTTTGATCCGCCGGTCATGGCCGAGCTGGCCCCGGACGCCGCCGAAAAGTGGCGGCTGGCCGTGGAGGAAGAGGCCGGGCGGGAGTCGTTTCTGGTTTATCGGCGTTTCGTGCCTTCGTCGCCTGGCCGAGGCCCCCATGGCCTGCGCGCTCATCCGCCGGTCGGCGAACGGGAATTTCTGTGCACCGAGGACTGCGACGCCAAGGGCGTGCGACGGCCCCTGCGCGGCGTGCCGCTGATTATTTTCGTCGCCCTGGACGTGGCCCCCATCGAGGCCGCCCGACGGGCCGATCTGCACAACATGCTGACCACGGCCTCGGTCATCCTCATCGTGGGCCTGGGCGGCGTGCTTGGGCTTTTCTGGGCCCAGAGCTACCGGGCCCAGCGCAAGGCCCTGCGCCAGACCACGGCTTTGGCCTCGGAAGTGGTGGCGGCCATGCCGGCGGGACTGATCCTCATCGGCCCCGACGACAAGGTGGCCATGGCCAACGGCGCGGCCGAACAGTTGGCCGGCGTGGCCCCGGGCGGGCTGGTCGGCCGCGAGGCCGCCTCGGTGCTGCCCTGGGAGGAGCTGCGTCGGCCGGTCGCCGACGAGCGCGAGATGGACATGTCCCTGGCCGGCGGCCCGGTGACGGCCCTGGGCGTATCGGTCTCGGCCGTGCGCACCGAGGAGGGCACGCCGGTGGGGTCGCTTGTGGTGTTGCGCGACCTGCGCGAGGTGCGCCGGCTGGAAGCCGAGGTGCGCCGCCGCGAAAAGCTCGCCGCCGTGGGCAATCTGGCTGCCGGCGTGGCCCATGAGATCCGCAATCCGCTCAGTTCCATCCGAGGCTACGCCGCCTATTTCGGTGGCAAGTTCGACCCCGGCAGCGAGGACCGCCAAGCCGCCGAGATCATGGTGCGCGAGGTGGATCGGCTTAACCGCGTCATCTCCGAACTCATCGAATTCTCCCGGCCTTCGGACATCCAGCGCCGCCCGGTGCGCCTGGCCGATCTGGCCGGCCACGCCGCCCGCCTCATCCGCCCCGACGCCCTGGCCCGGGGCGTGGAAATCGCGGTCGAGGACATCCCTGGCGTGCCCGATGTTCCGGCTGATCCCGACCGGCTGGCCCAGGCGGTGCTGAACCTGTGCCTAAACGCCGTCCAGGCCATGGACGAGGGCGGGACGCTTGGCCTGCGCACCGGCCTGGCCCCGGACGGTCGGGCCTATCTGGAAGTCACGGACACCGGCCGGGGCATCGACCCGGCCGAGCGCGACCGGATATTTGATCCCTATTACACCACCAAGGCCCGGGGCACGGGCCTGGGCCTGCCCATCGCCCACAAGATCGTGGCCGCCCACGGCGGCGAGATCCGGCTGACGCCGCGCCTCGAGGGCGGGACCTCGGCCATGGTGCTTTTGCCGGTGGCGGGCGGCGAGGGGGCTGATACGGAGGAAGCCGATGCGGGCTGAGTTGCTGGTTGTTGACGACGACGCCGGGCATTTGTCCATGCTGCGCACGGTGCTCGCCGGCTGGGGCTACGGCGTCACCGGGGCCACGGACGGGGCCGAGGCCGTGGAGCTGGTGCGAAGCCGTCCCTTCGACGCCGTGCTGCTCGACGTGCGCATGGCCGGCATGGGCGGCATGGAAGCCTTGTCGCTTATAAAAGAATACAATCCGGCCGTGCCGGTGCTCATCATGACGGCCTATTCGTCGGTGGAGACGGCCGTTTCGGCGCTCAAATCCGGAGCCTACGACTATCTCACCAAGCCGCTGGACCTCGACGTCATGCGCCTGACCGTGGAACGCGCCCTGGACCATCTGCGTTTGGCCAGGGAAAACGAGAACCTGCGCCAAAAGCTCGGTCCCGGCGTCGTCGGGCCGGAGATCATCGGCAAAAGCCCGGCCATGCGCGAACTGTTTTCCATGATCGCCATGGTGGCCCCCACCGAGGCCACGGTGCTGGTCACCGGCGAATCCGGCACGGGCAAGGAGCTGGTGGCCAAGGCGCTGCACGCCGGCAGCCCGCGCGCCGCCGGGCCGCTGGTGGCCGTCAACTGCGCGGCTTTAAATGAAACGCTGCTGGAATCGGAACTCTTCGGCCACGAGAAAGGGGCCTTCACCGGAGCCGAACGGCGGCGGGAAGGGCGGTTCATGGCCGCCGACAAGGGGTCGATTTTTTTGGACGAGATCGGCGAAATCGCCCCGTCCATCCAGGCCAAGCTGTTGCGCGTCATCCAGGAGCGCGAGATCCAGCGGGTGGGCGGCGACCGGCCGGTGGGCGTGGACGTGCGCATCCTGGCCGCCACCAACCGCGACCTCAAAAAGGAGGTCGAGGCCGGCCGTTTCCGCGAAGACCTCTACTATCGCCTCAATGTCGTGGCGATTTTCGTGCCGCCTCTGCGCGACCGGGTCCAGGACATTCCGCTTCTGGCCCAGCATTTCCTGACGCGCTTTGCCGAAAAAAACCGTAAGCGCATCAAGGGGTTCACCCCGGCGGCCATGGACCATTTGCTGCGCTGCCCTTGGCCCGGCAACGTGCGGGAGCTGGAAAACGCCGTGGAGCGCGCCGTCATCCTGTCCGTCGGGGAATACGTCACCGAGCGCGAGCTGCCGCTGTCGGCCATGCGCGAAGCCGGCGGCGATGGAGCCGGCCATGGAACCGGCGGTCCGGCCGCGCCCGCGCCGGGCGACATGGCCGGGCTGGCCGGCATGGCCCTGGACGACGTGGAGCGCGAGGTCATCCTGGCCACCCTGCGCGACACCGGCGGCAACAAGAGCGAAGCGGCCCGCGTGCTCGGCATCACCCGGGCCACCCTGCACAAGAAGCTCAAGAAGTACGGCGAGGAATAGCTGACACCAATTACAAGCCCTTGTGCTGCCGACCTGCACAAGAAGCTCAAGAAGAATAGCGAAGAATAGGGGCGTTCGCCGCCCGGGCCGGGAGGTCGGGACCGCCAGCCCCTCTCCTGATCCGAGGCGACGCGGGCCAGTCGCCCGCCGCCAAAGGTCGGGACGGTCCCCAGGCCCGCCGGCACGCCCGACAAAAAAACGGGGCGCGGACCAGTCCGCGCCCCGGGTGGCGGGCTTTTCCATCGGGAGGGGCTCCCTCCCGCCTCGCCCCTACCGCATGGCCTCGGGAAAGAGCTTGGCCGCCAGCTCGCGCAGCTTGTACTTCTGCACCTTGCCGCTGGTGGTCAACGGGAACTCTTCCACGAACGCGATGTACTTGGGGATCTTGTGCCAGGCGATCTGGCCCCGGCAGAAGTCCTTGACGTCCTCGGGAGCCATCTCCACGTCCTTGCGCAGGATGATAAACGCCCCCACTTCCTCGCCGTACTTGCGGCTGGGCACGCCGGCCACCTGCACGTCGGCGATGCCCGGCATAGTGTAGAGGAATTCCTCGATCTCGCGGGGGTAGATGTTCTCGCCGCCGCGAATGATCATATCCTTGATGCGGCCGGTGATGACCACGAAACCATTTTCGTCCATGACGCCCAGATCGCCCGAATGCAGCCAGCCGTTCGCGTCGATGCACTTGGCCGTGGCTTCGGGGTTCTTGTAGTAGCCCTTCATGGCGTTGTAGCCCCGGCAGCAGACTTCGCCCTGCTTGCCGCGTTCCACTTCCTCGTTGGTCTCGGGGTCGAGCACCTTCACTTCGACGTGGGGGAAGGCCTTGCCCACGCTCTCCACCCGGTAGTGGTAGGGGTCGTCCACGTCGGACTGGGTCATGCCGGGCGAGCTTTCGGTCAGGCCGTACACGCTCGTGATCTGCTTCATGTACATCTTCTCGGTCACCTGCCGCATGGTCTGCACCGGACAGACCGAGCCGGCCATGATGCCGGTGCGCAGGGAGGAGAAGTCGAACTTCGCAAACAGCGGATGCTCCAGCATGGCGATGAACATGGTGGGCACGCCGTACACGGCCGTGCACTTTTCCTGCTCGATGGACATCATGGATTTGACCGGGTCGAAGACCTCGGTAAAAACCATGGTGGTGCCGTGGTTGAGGCAGGCCATGACGCCGAGCACGCAGCCGAAGCAGTGGAACAGCGGCACATGGATGAGCAGCTTGTCCTTGTTGGTGAACCGCTGGCGCTGGCCGATGGAGTAGCCGTTATTTAAGATGTTGTGGTGGCTCAGCATAACGCCCTTGGGGAAGCCGGTGGTCCCCGAGGTGTACTGCATGTTCACCACGTCGTGGCAGTTGAAGGTCGCCTGCCGGGCTTTCAATTCCTCATCGGTGACGGTGCGGGCCAGGCCGATGATCTCGGGGATGGAGTACATGCCCCGGTGTTTTTCCACGCCCAGGAAACACACCCGCTTGAGATGGGGGAAGGTTTCGCTTTTGATCGCCCCGCGCTGCATGTTGCGCAGCTCCGGAGCCAGGTCGTAGAGGATCTCGATATAGTCCGAATCCCGAAAGCCGTTGATGATGAAGATGTTGTCGGCGTCGGAATTGGTGAGCAGATACTTAAGCTCGTTGCGCTTGTAGGCCGTGTTGACGGTGAGCAGCACGGCGCCCATCTTGGCCGTGGCGAACATCAGCGCCACCCAGAAGGGCACGTTGGTGGCCCACACGGCCACTTTTTCGCCCTTTTGGATGCCAAGGGCCATGAGTCCCTTGGCCAGCTCGTCGGTGAGTTCGTCGAACTGCTGCCAGGTCAGGCGGTAGTCGCGGTCCACGTAGACCACGGCGTCCTGGTCCGGGTACTTGGACGCGGTTTCCTTGAGCAATTCTCCCAGGGTCAGGTCGCGAAGGGGCGGCACGAAGGTCATGGGCGGCTCCTTTGCCTACTGCGGAATGTACAGGACGGCGTAGATGTCGGTCTTGGGCGCGTTGCCGCAGCCCACGTAGTGGGGGACCACGGAATTGAAGTAGACCGAGTCGCCGGCCCCCAGGACATGGCGGTCCGGGCCGACGATGACTTCCAGCTCTCCGGAAACCACCACGATGAATTCCTCGCCTTCGTGGGAGGACAGGGGCTTTTCGGCCGCTGCTTCCTCGTCGGGATAGATCTCGATGAAAAAGGGCTCCATGTGGCGGTCGGTCTTGGCCGCGCCCAAGGAATGGTATTTGTAGCTGGCCCGCTTGCCCCTCGCCTTGCGCAGCACGGCGTCGTCGGCCCCGCGCTCGGCGCAGCAGGTCAGGCAGATGTCGCTGTCCACGGCGTCGTCCATGAAGGTGCCCAGGCGCTGTCCCAGGGCCAGGGCGATCTTGAGCAGGGGACCGATGGACGGGGTGACGTCCTCTTCCTCCAGGGCGGTGAGGAATTCCACGGAAAGACCGGTGCGGCGCGACAGTTCCTCGCGCGACATTTCCTGCCGTTCCCGGTACGTGCGGATGCGATCACCAAGCTTTTTGACGCTCATGGCTACCTCGTGGCTGATATGATGGGACGGGGCGAGAGTCGACATGCCCCAGGAAGGTGACCCAATACCATACTGCTGCGCGGAATTCCAGCCGTTTTTCCCGATCTTGCCGCTCGGAAAGAACCGTTTGACAAGCCGGGCTTCCATGCGAAAAGACGGGGGCAACCATTTCGCAAACCATACGAGCCAAGGGGTACCCCATGAGCAAGGAGATCGGACCGGTCCGGGAGATCGCCATGCGCCTTCGCGGCCTGCGCGAAGCCACCGGCATGACGGCCCAGGCCCTGGCCGAGGCCACCGGCGTCACCGACGCCGACGTCGCGGCCTACGAGACCGGCAACACGGAAATTCCCGTCAGCTACCTCTACGAGGTCGCCAAGGCCTGCGGCGCGGACCTGACCGCGCTTTTAACCGGCGACGACGCCCATCTCATGACCTATTCCCTGGTGCCGTCCGGCCAGGGGCTGTCCGTGGACCGGCGCAAGGCCTACAAGTACCAGTCCCTGGCCTACCGCTTCCACAAGCCCCACATGGAGCCGTTCATCGTTACCGTGCCGCCCAAGGCCGAGTCCGAGATGGAGATCAACCGCCACCTGGGCGAGGAATTCATCTACATGCTGCGCGGCCGGCTGGAAGTGCGCCTGGGCGAGGACGTCGTGGTCCTTGAACCCCATGACAGCCTGTACTTTTCTTCCCGCACCCCCCACGCCATGCGCGGCCTTGACGGCGAACCGGCCGAGTTTTTGGACGTCATTATCTAGCCGGGCCGCCATGCCGTCCCGGCGGGCAGCCTGGCCGAATTGACCTGTGCCGGAGTGCATCGACAAGACAACAACCGTTTTGCCCGGGAGTCCAAGACCATGCCTGTCGCCAAACTGCGACCCAAATCCTACCGTGAACTGCTGGAGACCTTTTCCATCTCCGTGCCCGATAATTATAATTTCGCCTTCGATTTCCTCGACGCCGAGGCCGCCCAGGACCCGACCCGACCGGCCATGATCCACATCGGCCCGGACGGAACCCGGCGCGATCTCGATCTGGCCTATTTCAGCAAGGAATCGGCCCGCATGGCCAACGCCTTCAAGGCCGCGGGACTCGCCAAGGGCGACAAGGTGATGATCATCCTCTACCGCCGGGTGGAGTGGTGGGTCACCATGCTGGCCCTGCACAAGCTCGGGGCCGTGCCCGTGCCTTCGCCCAACCTGCTCACCCCCCACGACATCGATTTCCGGGTCAACTACGCCGGCATCAAGGCCGTGGTGGCCGAGGATTCCGTGGTCGACCGGGTGGAAGCGGCCAGGCCTTCCTGCCCGACCCTCACCGTGTGCGTCCAGGTCGGCACGGGGCCGCTGCCGGCCGGCTGGCTAGACTACGAAACCATCCGCGCCGCCGCCGCCGAGGATTTCCCGCGCACCGCCGAGGCCCCGGGCGGCGACGATTCGCTGCTCATCTTCTTCTCCTCCGGCACCACCGGCATGCCCAAGATGGTGGAGCACAGCCACGCCTATCCCCTGGGCCACCTCACCACCGGCGTCTACTGGCACAACCTGGAACCCGGCGACGTCCACCTCACCCTGGCCGACACCGGCTGGGGCAAGGCCGTGTGGGGCAAGTTCTATGGCCAGTGGATGGCCGGAGCCACGGTCTTCACCTGAGATTTCCGGGGCAAGTTCGTGCCCTCCGAGCTTCTCGACGTCATGACCGCCCACAAGGTGACCTCCTTTTGCGCCCCGCCCACGGTCTACCGGTTCCTGATCCGCGAGGATCTCAAGAAGTACGACCTCTCCGCGCTGCGCTACTGCACCACCGCCGGCGAGCTCTTAAACGACGGCGTGTTCCGGGCCTGGAAGGAAATCACCGGCCTTTCCATCTACGAAGGCTACGGCCAGACCGAAACCTGCCTGCAGTTGGCCACCTTCCCCTGCATGACGCCCAAACCCGGCTCCATCGGCCGGCCCACCCCGGGCTGGAACGTGGTCATCCTCGACGAGGAAGGCAAACCCTGCCCGGCCGGCGTGGAGGGCGAAATCTGCCTCAAGCTCGAGGACGGCAAGAACCTGGGCCTTTTCACCGGCTACCTCCAGGAACCCGCCAAAACCGCCAGCGTCATGGTCGACGGCTACTACCACACCGGCGACAAGGCCTGGATGGACGAGGACGGGTACTTCTGGTTCCTGGGCCGCACCGACGACCTCATCAAGTCCAGCGGCTACCGCATCGGACCCTTTGAAGTCGAAAGCGCGCTCATCACCCACAAGGCCGTGGTCGAGGCGGCCGTCACCGGCGTGCCCGATCCCGTGCGTGGCCAGGCCGTCAAGGCCACGGTCGTCCTGGCCCCGGGCTACACCGGCTCCCCGGATCTGGCCAAGGAACTGCAAGAGCACGTGAAAAAAGAAACCGCGCCCTACAAATACCCGCGCATCATCGATTTCGTCGCCGAACTGCCCAAGACCATCAGCGGCAAGATCAAACGCGCCGAGATCCGCGCCAAGGACGAAAGTCGGGAAATATAAGGCGAAGTGAAGAGGAAGATGCCTCCGGCGGCCGGGAGGGGGTAACCCCCTCCCGGACCCTCCCTGTCTGGGGGAGCGCTTGTTCCTGCCGNNCGGCAGGAACAAGCGCTCCCCCAACTGGAAGGCTTCGCGAAGCGCACGCGGAGACCGCAGGCCAGGTCGGGGGTCCGGGGGGCTGAGCCCCCCGGCCGCCGGAGGCACTCTTCTCCGCCCGCTTCGGGAGACCGCATGGAACGAGCCCGCCTGTATGTCTTTGCCGCCGTGTTTTTTTGCGTGGTGTTGGTCGGCACGCTGGGCTTCATGCGCATCGAGAGCCTGACCGCCCTGGACGCCTTGTATTTCAGCGTCGTCACCGTGGCCACGGTCGGCTACGGCGACATCCATCCGGTCACGCCCATGGGCAAGCTGCTGGCCATGGCGCTCATTCTTTCAGGCGGAGGCACGTTCTTCGGCATTCTGGCAGCGGCGGCGGAGATGTTCTTGGGGCGGCGGGAGAAGCGGCTGCGGGCGGAAAAACTCGACATGCTCATCGGGCTTTTTTTTAGCCAGGTCGGCTCCACCCTGGTGCGCCGGCTCATCCGGGCCGACGCCGGGGCTTCGGCCCTGCGGGACAGCTGCGACGTCTCGCTGCGCTGGACCAAGGAAAACTTCAAGAAAGCCGAAGGGATTCTCAAGAACTACCATTACGATCTCGACATGGCCGCCATCGACCTGCCCGCCATGGGCAAGCTTTTGGCCGCCAATTCCGAATTTCTCGTGCGCCTGCTTGAGCATCCCAACATCCTGGAGCACGAGACCTTCACCTCGCTCTTGCAGGCCGTTTTCCATCTCAAGGAAGAGTTGTCCCACCGCCCGAATCTCGACGCGCTGCCGGACTGCGACCGGGAGCATCTGCGTTTGGACTTAAAGCGCATCTATTCCCAGATCCTGCTGCAATGGCTCCATTATCTCGACCACATCAAGGACAACTACCCGTATTTCTTTTCCTTCCAGTGCCGGGTCACGCCGTTTCTGGCCAGCGAGGACGCCACCGTCTGCACATGACCGACGCCCTAGCCTGATATGGCGATTCCCCCCTTGCCAAAGTGCCCCAAGCCGGGCCATCTGGCGGCCATGCGACCGGATCAACTGTCTGGACTTTTGGCGCGGGCGCTGCGCGAGCCGTTGACCCATTTTCTGGTGCTTGGCGCGCTGCTGTTCGCCCTGGGGACTTTTGTCCGGCCGGCCGGGCCGACTCCGGCTGCAGGCGGCGCGGCCATCGTCGTCACTGACGAGGATTTGCGCCAGTTGGCCGGTCTGTGGCGGATGCAGTGGGGCCGGGAGCCGACGCCCGCCGAACTGCGCCGGCTGGCCGACGAGCAGGTGCGCGAGGAAGTGCTCGTGCGCGAGGCCCTGGCCGCCGGCCTGGAGGCCCAGGATATCCTGGTCCGTCGCCGGCTGGCCGTCCTGGCCGCTGCCCGGCTGGAGCAGGGGATCAGCCTGCCCGAACCGTCCGAGGCCGAACTGCGCGCCCTGTACGAGGCCGATCCGGCTGTCTTTGCGCCGGTGGCCGAGCTGACCTTTCGCCAGATCGCCTATTCCGACCGCGCTCGGGGCGGCCGGGCCAAGGAAGAAGCCATACAGGCCCGCGACGCGCTTGCCGGCCGGGACGCCGCCGCCGGCCAGAGCCTGGGCGACCACACCGAACTGCCCGAGCGCTCCGAAAACGTGACCCCGGCCGAAGCGGCGGCTCTTTTCGGCGACGCCTTCGCCGCCGCGCTCACCACCTTGCCGGTCGGTTCCTGGCAGGGGCCGCTGGCCACCCTTGGCGACTGGCATTTGGTCTATGTCGAGGCGGCCAAGCGCGGCGCGCCGCCGCCCTTCGAGG
>DLGG01000118.1:9266-18317 GCA_002482565.1 Solidesulfovibrio magneticus | reverse complement strand
ATGCCTGCGGCTTGGCCATGGAGCCCGTGACCACGAGGTCGGGCTTCGCGGCCAGGATCGCGTCCTTGTCCGGGGTGACGTCCTTGCCGAAGAACCCGCCGAGCACCGGCAGGTTCGCGGCGCAGGGCGGCAGGTAGCCGGCCGTCGGCGGATAGGGCGGATAGTTCCAGCCGGCGAGCAGGCAGGGATCGATGGCGTAGACGAGCAGGGCGTCGGGCGGGGACAGGGCGTAGACGCGAGCGGGCGCGTCGGGCACGGCGACCTTGTGCCCCGCCATGTCGGTGACGGTGCGGGCGAAAACCCCCGCAGCCACGGACAGGACGGCGCACACGGCCAGGATCTGGGCGAGGAGGAGGCTCCGGGAAACGGGTCGGCGCATGGGCGGTTCCTTCTTGCGTGCAGGCGCGTTTGGCGGCGATGCCGCGCGATGGTAGGCGCGAGCATAGCGCGTCCCAAGGATGCGGGGCAACGGGACAGTCGTTTTCTTTGTGCAGTGATTCAAGTGTGTTGCGGATTGTCTGGCGTCGATGGACTGTCACGGGAAGTCTGGGACGCGGGTGTTTGCCGCGATACGGGCGCTTTCCGGGACAAGGCGGTTGCAAGATGTCTGTGTCTTTTCGCGGAGGGATGGAGAGCATGTTGGTAGCGACATGGCGCGGCATGCGGCAGAAGCGCCTGGGGCATGGCCGGATACGGGGGCCGGCAACACGGTATTCCTGGCAGGCTGCGGAATCACGATTTATCTGGTAGCGTGATTTATGATCGTTTTGCTCCATATTGCATGGCGTTTTCATTTTTCAAGCGGCATGTCATGGGGCTATCCCATGCAAATCCTGCCTATGACATGAATAATACAAAGGGCGTGACGGCTCTGCGTGCGACGATAAATGACAACATGTTGGAATGACAGGCTAAAAAGAATGGTTTCGGTTTTGCTGTCACCATGACGGTTTTGTAAACTTCCTCGCGAGTCCTTTCGCCAGGGGCTCCTCGGCGGCAACGCGCCGTGTGCATGGCGGAGTACCACGCGTGAGGGAGGAAAGATGAAAAAACTGATCGTCCTGGCTTTGGCTTGCGCCGCAATCCTGGGGTTCGCCGCGACAGCCCCCGCCGCCACGGAAGTGCGCATGGTGGGGGACGCCCTGGTATACGGCGTGTATTACTCCAACCGCAATTTCACCGGCTGGAACCCCGCGGTCTGGACCTCGGCTGGCGGCGCCTACAAGGGCGCGGGCGCCAAGACCGAGGAAAGCTTCCAGATCTGGGAGCGCTTCCGCGTACGCACGGACTTCATCGCCAGCGAAGCCGTGAAGTTCCGCCTGGCGCTCAAGGTGGAAGACACCTGGGGTCACGGCACCTTCACCGCGGCCAATCCGGACGTGGCGGTGGTGCCCTATCAGGCCTTCCTCCAGTTCAAGGTTCCGGGCTGCGCCGCGGAGGTCACGGCCGGCCTGCAGCGCGTGGACCTGCCCCAGAGCAAGCTCTTCTACGCTTCGCCGGTCTTCGGCGACAACGCGGCCGCCCTCGTGGTCAAGTCGCCGCTTGTGGACAAGACGCTGTCGGTGGTGGCCGGTTTCGGACGGCTCATCGACACCAACCGCACCTATGACACCACCTCCACGCAGGTGGGCGACGAACTCGACCTCTACTTCCTGGCCCTGCCCATCACCGTGGAGGGCTTCAAGGCCACGCCCTGGGGCGCGGTGGCCGTCGCCGGCAAAAACGCCAACTATTTCACCAACAAGAGCTCCCAGTACGGATCGGCCTATTATATCGACGACCTGGCCTCGGCCGGCACCTTTCTTGCGCCCAAGCTGTGGAAGAACGACCAGAATGCCTTCTGGTGGGCCGGCGGCGCGTTCGAAGTCACGGCCCTTGATCCGGTCAAGTTCTACGCCGACGTGATCTACGGCACGGGCGCGCAAAGCGACCGCAAAAAGAGCCGCCGCGAAGGCTGGTTCCTCGACGTCGGCGCGGAATACACGGGTTTTGACGTGCTCACGCCGCAGGTGTTCGCCTGGTGGTCCACGGGCGAGGACAAGTCGACCGTCAACGGCTCCGAACGCATGCCCATCGTGCGGCCCAACTGGGGTCCGGGCAACGGCTTCCTCTTCGACGACAGCCAGGCCCTGGTCAAGGACTCCAACGTGGGCATGAGCCCGGTCGGTTCCTGGGGCCTGGGCGCGAGCCTCGACAACATCTCGTTTATCGAGCGGATGACCAACCGCCTGACCTTCATGTACGTGGGCGGCACCAACTCGGCCCGCGCCATCCGCTCTCTGAACGACGTCATGGGCAGCAACCCCTACTTCACCATGGGACGCGACCTGACCCTCAACGAGCATGTCCTGGGCGTCAACTTCGACACCAAGTACATGATCTACGAAAACCTGGCCGCCATCGTGGAAACGGGCTGGGCCCACGGCGAGTTCCAGCAGAGCGTCTGGGGCCACCGCCTGGTCAGCCAGTCCCGCGACGGGGACACCTGGAAGGTGTCCTTCGGCCTGTCGTACAAGTTCTAGCCCGTCGTACCCGGGGGGGGACGACGGGACAGCGCGCGTTGCCTGCAACGGCCGCGGCCTTCGGGTCGCGGCCGTTTTGCGTTGTCGGGCCTCCTTGACAAAACCGACCGGCTGGTTTTTTGTGCCGCATGGGCGAAAACCACAAGCGCAAGAAGCAGCCGCGGCAGGTCCGGGCACAGGTGCTCGAGGCCGCGGCGCACGTCATCGTGGAGCGCGGGCTCGGCGGGTTGACGCTCGAGCTCGCGGCCAAGCGCGCCGGCATCAGCAAGGGCGGGCTGCTGCACCATTTCCCGAGCAAACAGGCGCTGCTCGACGGCGTGTTTCGGATCATCACCGCGTCGTTCGAAAGCGCCATCCTCGCCTGCACGACCCGGGACGCCAATCCGCGCGGGCGCTTCACCCGCGCCTACGTCGCGGCGACGTTCGAGCCGCGGCTGGGGGAGTACGACAACGCGCTGCTTGGCGCGTGCGGTCTGGCCATGAGCCGCGATGCGGCGCTTTCCGCGGCCTGGCACGCCTGGGTCGATGCGCAGCTGGCCACGCACGGGGAAGACCCCGAAAACATGCTGGGCCGCATGCTCCGCTATGCCGCGGACGGCATGTGGCTCGAGCACTGCGGCGCTTCCTCGGACAGGCTCGCGGCGCGGCGCAAGGCCATGGCCGCGTACCTGATGGAGCTTTCACAGGAATTGTAGGGCGCACGCACAATTGCGTGGTGTGCAAACGACGGCTCTCGCGCCCCTGCGGCGCGGAACCCAAGGGGCATCCCATGTCCAAGACGGTTGTTTTCATTCAAGGCAGCCCGCGCGAGAACGGCAACACGCGGGCGCTGGCGGCCCTGGTCATGGAGACGCTGGCGCAATCGGGCGTCGCGTCGGCCGAGATCGACGCGACGCGGCTCCAATGCAGCCATCCCGGCTGCATCGCCTGCGGCCGCTGCCAGGAGGGGCCGGAGTTCCGCTGCCACGTGGACGACGGGCTGGCCCGGGCCGTGGCCACGCTGCCGGACTACGACGCCGTGGTGCTGTCCACGCCCGTTTTTTGGCTCGGCCCCACGGCCCAGGCGAAAATGTGCGTCGACCGCATGGCGAGCCTCGTCAAATGCTCGGATGCGGGCGCGCTCGCCACGCCGCTGCGCGGAAAGATCCTGGGGCTTTTCGCCACCGGCGCGACGGAGCGGGACGAGAACCTGGACATCCTGGAGCGGCAATACCGCGTCATGGCAGAATATCTCGGCATGCCGTTCGTTTCCGCCCTGTTCCCCTTCTGCGGCGTTCCCGCCGGGCAGGCGGCGGCTGACCCGGAATTCGCGACCGTGGCCCGGGATTTCGGCGTCCGGCTCGCCGGGATGCTCGGCGGCCGTAAGTGTTGCGACCCTTAAAATAGCGTCCGTATTTATTAAGAAAAAGATAGTTATTTAAGCGTGTTGCTCTTCAAAGAAGGGCTGCTTTTTTCGAGGACGCGACACTAGGGGCGTGCACGGCCGCTACGTCCCGTCGTCGGCTTCAGGCGGTCCGAGCGGGCGGCCTGAAGCCAGGCGCAGGCAATAGCGCGCGCCGAAACCGAGGCGGTTGTCCAGGTAGCGGATGCGGCTTGGGCGAAAGCAGTGGGGCGCGACGGAAGCCGTTTTTGCCGCCGTCTCCCCCGTGCCCGCGAGCATGGCCGCGGCAAAGGGGAACTTGGCCAGATAGGCGGCCGTGGCCACGGCTTTGGCCGCAAGCCCGGCCACGGGGCGCGCCTCGCCCTCCAGTTGCAGGCCCCGGATGTCGCGCCAGGTGGCGGCTTCGGGATGCACGGTCGCGGCGCAGGCGGGGTGCGCGGCCAGGTTGCGGCCGTGGCGCGAGGCCGGCGACGAGAAGAAAATGAGGTCGTAGCCGCGCGGCGCGAAATAGACGTCCGTGGCCCAGGGCCGATCGCCTGCGCAGGTGGCCAGCGTCATGGCCGCCACGGAAGCGAGCAGTTCGCGCACCGCCGCCGCGAACGCCTCGGGCGTCATGGGGACGCCGCCTCACGTCGCAGCCGCGACAGCGATGCATGCTCGCGCATGCGACAATGGCCTTGCATCATTTTTTTCTTAAATAATACCGGCGCATCTTTTAAGGGGTGCGACGCTAGGCGTCATGGCCCCAGCGCCGGTACAGGTCGTGGGCGATGCCGAACTGGTCGAGCACCTTGCCCACGGTCTGGTCCACGATGTCCATGACGGTCTTCGGGCCGTGGTAGAAGGCCGGGGCCGGGGGCAGGATGACGCCGCCCATCTCGGTCACGGCCGTCATGTGGCGCAGGTGCCCGAGGTGCAGCGGCGTCTCGCGCGGCACGAGCACGAGCCTGCGCCGCTCCTTGAGCGTGACGTCCGCGGCCCGGGCGAGCAGGTTGTCCCCGAGCGACAGGGCGATCTGCGCGAGCGTCTTCATGGAGCAGGGCGCGACGACCATGCCGTGCATGGGAAAGGAGCCGCTGGCGACCGGGGCGGCGAGGTCGCCGTGTTCGTGGACCACGTCGGCCAGGGCGCGTACGTCTTGGGCGCTGCGGTCGGTTTCGAGGGAGAGAGTTACGGCCGCGCCCGGGCTGAGTATTAGATGGCTTTCGACGTCCGGCGCGTCGCGCAAGGCCATAAGCAGGCGGATGCCGTAGACGACGCCGCTTGCGCCCGTGATGCCGACCAGAAGACGCTTCATGCGGGTCTCTCCCGGTTATTCTTCCGCATCGCTGCGGTATTCGTACGGTTCGCCCAGTTCCTCGGCGCGCAGGGCGCGGCGCAGGATCTTGCCGCTGCGCGTGCGCGGCAGGGATTCGCGCAGCTCCACCCCGCGCAGGATGACGATGGGCCCCAGTTCCCGGCGCAGGTGGCCGCGCAGGTCCGCGGCCAGGGCGTCGGCGTCGGGAAAGGCCCCGGCCCAGGCCGGGTCGGCGATCACGAACGCCTTGGCCACCTCGCCCTTGATCTTGTCCGGCACGCCGATGACCGCCGCCTCGGCGACGAAACGGTGCGCGCAAAGCGCGGCCTCGATCTCGGCCGTGCCCAGACGGTGGCCGGCGATGTTGAGCACGTCGTCGGCGCGGCCCTGGATCCAGTAGTAGCCGTCCTCGTCGCGCCGGGCCACGTCGCCGGCGAAGTACACGCCCGGGATCTTCTCCCAGTACGCCTCGCGGTAGCCGGCCTCGTCCCCGGCCAGACCCGACAACATCCCGGGCCAGGGTTTGCGCAGCACCAGAAAGCCGCCTTGCCCAGGGGGCACGGGCGCGCCCGCGGCGTCCACCACGTCGGCGGCGACCCCGGGCAGGGCCTTGCCCACGGAGCCGGGCTTGAGCACGGAGATGGGCATGGGCGAAAGCATGGCCATGCCGGTTTCCGTCTGCCACCAGGTGTCGAGGACCGGGCAGTTGGAGCGGCCGATGTGCTTGTAAAACCACATCCAGGCCTCGGGGGAGAGCGGCTCGCCCACGCTGCCTAAAAGACGCAGGGTCGAGAGGTCGCGCTTTTTGGGATACTGCGGGCCGTAGCGCATGAGCATGCGCACGAGCGTCGGCGTGGCGTAGAAGATCGTGGCCCCGTAGCGCTCGATGATCGCGGGCAGGCGGTCGGCCTGCGGGTAGAGGGGGTGGCCTTCGTAGAGGATGACCGTCGCGCCGGTCAGAAGCGGGCCGTAGACGCCGTAGGTGTGGCCGGTGATCCAGCCGGGGTCGGCGGTGCAGAAGTGGATGTCCGTGGGTTTCACGTCGAACACCGTGCGGAAGGTGTGGTGCGCGCCGACCATGTAGCCGCCGTGGTCGTGGACCACGGACTTGGGCCGGCCGGTGGTGCCGGAGGTCGGCAGCCAGAACAGCGGCTCCCCGGCCTCCATGATCTCCGTGGCCGCCTCGGGCGATTCCTGGCGCAGCAGGTCGTGGTAGTAGAGGTCGCGCGGCTCGCGCATGTCGATGTCGTCGCCCGTGCGCCGCACCACGACCACGGTTTCGGCCGCGTCGCCGCGTACGCCCTCCAGCGCCTCGTCCACCACGGTCTTGAGGTTGATGCAGCGCCCGCCGCGATAGAAGCCGTCGGCCGTGACGAGCACCTTGGCCTTGGCGTCGTTTATGCGTTCGCGCAGGAACTTGGCCGAGTAGCCGGCGAAGACGAAGACGTGCACGGCCCCGATCTTGGCCGTGGCCAGCATGGCGACCACGGTTTCCGGCACGGGCGGCATGTAGAGGCACACGCGGTCCCCGCGCGAGACGCCAAGGGCCCGCAGCGCGCAGGCGAAGCGGTTCACCTCGCGGTAGAGCTCGAAATAGGTGAATTTGCGGCAATCCCCGGCCTCGCCCTCCCAGATCAGCGCGAGCTTGTTCTTCGTCCAGATGTGGACGTGGCGGTCCAGGGCGTTGTGCACGATGTTGCCGCGCGCGCCGGGGAACCAGCGGTAGTGGGGGGCGCGGCTGTCGTCGAGCACGGCGTCCCATTTGCGGTGCCACTCGAGCTCGAGCGCCGCCTGTTCCCAGTAGGCGCACGGGTCCGTCTCGGCCAGGCGGTAGGCCTCGGCCAGCTCCGCCGGCTTGACGTTGGCCTCGATGACCGTTGCCGGGGCCGGCCGGAAGACCCGCTCCTCCACGAGCAGGGCGTCAAGCGTTGCGGGCGTCGGCATCCGTGTCCTCCTTGCCGGGGCGAAAGGGCGGCCCCGTTACAGTCCGAGAATCTGCTTGAGTTCGCCGATGCGGCGGCGGCCTATGGGCAGCTCGATGCGCGTCTTGCCGGCCGTGCGCAGCATGAAGTTGCCGCCGGGCAGCGTCGCGATTTCCGTCACCTGGTCCAGGTTCACGAGGTATTTGCGGTGCACGCGGAAGAAACGGTGGGGCCGCAGGCGCTCCTCCAGGTTTTTCAGGCGGTAGGACGTTAAGAGCTTCTGGCCTGCCGTGTGCACGAAGGAATAGTCCTCGTAGGCCTCGATGAAAAGAATTTGCGTGTACGGGAGCAGGATCGTGCGCCCGTCCAGGGTGATCGGCAGCTTCTCGATGTCCACGGGCCGATCGTGGCCCATGTCCCAGGCCTGCCTGAGGGCGGAGAGGAAGCGGTCCTCCTCCTCGCCCTCGAGGGGCAGCTGCACCGTCTCCTCGGCCTCGCCGTCCTCGTCCCCGGCGGTCGCGGCCATGCCGGCGGGCCGCCACTGCGCCGGCGGGGCCTCGCGAAAGGCCGGCTTGTAGCGCGACAGCCGCTCCAGGGTCTGGGCGAAGCGCTGGGGCGAAAACGGCCAGAGCAGGTAGTCCGCCGCGCCGAGCTCGAAGGCGCGGAAGGCCTTGGCTTCGTCGGCGGCGATGAAGATGAGCCCGGGCTGGCGCTTGGCGGCGGCGAGCGCCTCGGCCAACTCGAAGCCGCCGAGTTCGCCGCCCAGCTCCACGCCGCAAAAGAGCAGGCCGTAGGGAATGGCGCGCAACAGTTCCGAGGCTTCGTAGGCGTCGGCCGCCTCGCCCAGCACCCGGATGAAGTCGGCCCGGGAAAGCTCGGCCCGAAGGGCCGTGCGCACGGCCGGATCGGGATGGACGAGGAGTGCTGTGATGCGGTCCATGGTCAAACGCCCCTGGCGCTGGCGAAAAGGGAAGCGGCGGCGGTCGGACGCAAGCGCGTAGCCTGGCCCATGAGGCGGCCCGGGCAACGGGCGCTGGCCAGGGGGGGGCGTCCGCTGGTCACTCGCCCTCCAGGCGAAGGCCGGTGATGGTGGAGACGGCCTGTCCCCGGGCGGCCTTGACCGCGTCCAGGCCCCGGGCCAGGGCGGCCCGGTCCGAGGCCCGGGCCAGGGCGGTTTCCTCGGTGATAAGGCCTGCGCCGAAAAGGGCGGCGGTGGAGGCGTCGAAGCCGACCATGCCGTAGGGCGCGCCCTGCTCGATGATGTCGGCGACGCCAAGGCTTGCCGCCTCGCCGGAAGCGATGCGCTCGCGAAGGCGCAGGGTGGTGACGAGCAGTTCGGCCGAAACGGCCCGGCCGCCGCCCACGCGCGGCAGCAGGCGCTGGGCCAGCACGGCCTTGAGGGAACCGGCCAGCCGGTTGCGGGCGAGCTTTTCCTCGCCCGGGCCGAAGCAGGCCAGCACGCGCTCCACGGCCCCGGAACAATCGGCGGTATGCAGCGTGGCCAGCACCAGATGGCCGGTTTCGGCGGCGGTGAGCGCCGCGTCCAGGGTGTCGCGGTCCCGGGCCTCGCCCAGGATGATGACATGGGGCGCTTGCCTCAGGGCGGCCCGCAGGCCTTCGGCGAAATCCGGAAAATCCGTGCCGCGCTCGCGCTGGGTGACGACGCCGCGCCCGGGCGGCAGCAGGCATTCGACGGGGTCTTCCAGGGTGACGACGTGCACGGGCCGGGTGGCCAGGATGGCGGCGGCCAGGGCGGCCAGGGTGGTGGACTTGCCTGAACCGGTGGCCCCGACCACCAGAACCAGCCCCTCGGCCAGCTCCGTCAACCGGGCTGCCGCCGGAGGCAGCGTCAAGGCGGCCAGGGGCGCGGGCGCGGCCGGCAGGCGTCGCAGGACCAGCCCCAGGCCGCCGCCGGTCCGGTGGATGTTG
>DLGG01000118.1:0-9260 GCA_002482565.1 Solidesulfovibrio magneticus | reverse complement strand
TAGCCCGAGGGATGGCGGTAGGACACGTCGCAACCGCCAAGACGCGCGAGGTCGGCGGCCAGGCGGGCGTCTCGGCCGAGCAGTTCCCTGGCCAGGGCGTCCGCGGCTGGCGGCGAGGTCGGCGCGCCAAGGCCCGGCAGGGGGGTAAACGCGCCGTCCACCAGCGCGCCGGCCGTTCCGGCCGGGGGGAAGAGCAGGTCCGAGGCCCGAGGCGCGGCGGCCAGGGCCTGGCCCACGAGGGCGTCGAGAAGGGCGTGCTCCACGGTTTGCCTGGATTCCTGTCCTTAAAAAGGTTTCGCGCCGGGCCGGGGCGCGTCGCAACCGGTCATTTTTCCTGACGAACACTGCCGCATTTTGCGGCCTGGCGCAACGCTAGGCCGAAGCGGCCGGGGCCGACGTGAGGCCTTCGAACCGGGTCTTGTTGACGGCGTTACGCAGGGCGTCGGCCGGTTCGATGCGCCCGGCGGCCAAGAGCTCCAGCAGCGAGTCGTCCAGGGTGCGCATCCCCTGGGCCTTGGCCGTCTCCAGCACGGAGTTGATCTGGAATATCTTGTTTTCGCGGATGAGGTTGCGCACGGCGGTGTTGGCCAGAAGCAGCTCCATGGCCATGACCCGGCCCGGGGCGTCGGCCCGGCGCAGCAGCGTTTGGGAGATGACGGCGGTCAGCGATTCCGACAGGGCCGAGCGAATCTGCGCCTGCCGGTCGCCGGGGAAGACGTCGATGACCCGGTCGATGGTCTTGGCGGCCGACACGGTGTGCAGGGTGGACAACACCAGATGGCCGGTCTCGGCCGCTTCCAGGGCCAGCTCGATGGTTTCGAGGTCGCGCATTTCGCCGACCAGGATGATGTCCGGGTCCTCGCGCAGGGCTCCGCGCAGGGCGGCGGCAAAGGAGCGGGTGTCGCGGCCCACCTCGCGCTGGTTGATGAGGCACCCGGCCGAGGCGTGGAGGAATTCGATGGGGTCTTCCACGGTGATGATGTGGTCGCGCCGGGCTTCGAGGGCGTGGCGGAGCATGGCGGCGAGCGTCGTGGATTTGCCCGAGCCGGTGGGACCGGTGACCAGGACCAGCCCCTTGGGGCGCATGGCCAACTCGCCCAGGATGTCCGGCAGGCCGAGGTCGGAAAGCGTCGGCACGGTTTCCGGGATGGCCCGGAAGGCGGCGGCCACGCCGCGCTCCTGGCGAAAATAGTTGCAGCGAAGCCGTCCCAGCCCCGGCGCGGCGTAGGCGAAGTCCAGATCGCCGGTTTCCTCGAAAACGGCCAGCAGCCGCTGGGGCGCGATTTCGTAGAGCAGGGTCTTTAATTCCTCGTTTTCCAGCACCTTGTACTTGATGCGTTCCAGGCGGCCATTGAGGCGCAGCATGGGCTGGCAGCCGCTGGAGAGGTGCAGGTCCGAGGCGCCGGTATCCTTGAGCATCTTAAAAAAGGCGTCGAGCTGGGCCATGGCCTCTCCTTGGACGGACGGATGGCCGAGCCTACCACGGAAGGGGGCGGCTTTGGAATTGCCTTGGCAGCCCTCGGTTTGGGCACGGGTCTTGAAGAATGCCCGGCATGGGATCTCCCAAAGGCCTGGCGGAATGCCGCCAGCGGCCCGGTTGGGGGAAAAACGGGCGGCGGGAAGGGTCGTCTGGAGTTTAACGAAATGAAACGAGGCTGGCCCATGGGTGAGAAAGTGAACCGCCGCAGGCTTCCGGTCGGGAGCGCTTGGGAAAACGGACGGTTTTTTTTTGGCCCGGACGGCATCGTATCTATCGTTAAGTAGCGACAAGGAGCGATGCGGGATGCACGAGCGCGTAACGGAAGTGAAGGAGACCTACACGGTCCAGGAAGTGGCGAGGTTGCTCAAATGCAGCGACCAGACGGTGCGTAAGCTCCTCAAGGGGCATGAGCTTCGCGGGGCCAAAGTGGGACGCGGCTGGCGCATTTGTCACGATGAAGTGGTGCGCATGACGCGGCTTCAGGGTTAGGCCGGGCGTCGAACGCGGCAAGTCAACGGGAGAGAGTCGGTGGGCAAGGAAGACAAAATTACGCCGAGCCAGCGTTTGCTGGAGCTCATCCGCAAGTCTTCGGGAGCGGCCGGGACGGCGGCTCCCGGCGCGTCCAACGCGGGGGAGGCGGTCCGTCGGCCGACGGTCGGCCCGCCTACCGTGGCGGTGGCCCAGCCCGACCCTGCCGTGCCGGCCGGTCCGACGATCGCGCCGGTCGTCGAAGAGGCGGTGGTGACGCCGCCGCCGGCAACGGACGCGCGGATTGACGCCGCCGCCGCCAATCCGCAACTCGTGTACGATCCGTACAATGCGGGGTTTGCCGCCGCCTCCAACCAGGGCGGCGTGAGCTGGCCGGGGTTCGGCGAAATTTCTCCGGCCCCGCCGGCCGGCGGGGCGGCGTTTGATCCGGCGATGCCGGCAGCCGGCCCGGGCGAGGCGCAAGCGGAACGCATCGTCGATCTTGTCGTCGAGGCGACCCCGGCCGACGCGGCCGAAGCCGCCGTCGCGCCCGGGGTGTTGGCCGAAACCCAGCCCGAACTCGTTTTGGACCTCGACGCCGCACCGGCTCCGGCCGCCGGGTCCGTCCCCGAAACCGAGACTTTTGTTCCGGGCGTGGGCTTGCCGGAACTTGTATTGGACCTCGACGCCGCATCGGCTCCGGTTGGTCTGGCCGAGGCCCCGGACGCGCCATCCGCCCCGGCCGACGTCCAGCCCGAGCTTGTTTTGGATCGTGACGCCGCGCCGGCCCCGGCCGCCGGGTCCGCCTCCGGAGCCGAGACCGCTGTCCCGGGCGGGGTCCTGCCGGAACTCGTTTTGGACCTCGACGCCGCGCCGACCATGTTTTTCACCCCGGCTCCAGTGGCCGCCGCCCCGTCGGATACGGCCGCGACGCCTGAAACGGCCGAGGTGCCCGGCGCATCGGCCCCGAGCGACACCGCCAACGCTGAGGAGCCGCCCCAGGCGGACGACGCCGACAAGGCGTCCGGCCCCCTGGCCGAATCCGCTCCCGTGGCCGCCGCCGAGCTGGCGGCCGTTGCCGCCCAGGCCGGCATGGCCTCGGAAACGGCGGCGGGGTCCCCCAAAAAGCGACGAGGCTTCAACTGGCGCTCCCTGCTGCCAGGTAGGCGCATCTGTCATGTGGGCGTGGACATCTCGGCCACGGAACTCGTGTGCGTGGCCGTGCGCGGCCAGGACGCCGACTTCGAGGTCCTGGGCCTGGAAGCCGTGCCCGTGCCCCAGGGCGTGGAGCCGGGACAGCCGGAATTCGCCGCCCTGCTGGGGCGCGCCCTGTCCGGCCTGTGCCTGCCCGGCCAGATGCCCAAGGTTTGGGCGGCCGCCCAGAGCGCCCGGTCCAACATCCAGTTTCTGACCATTCCCAAGGTGCCGTCCCGTCAGGTGGACAACGCCGTGTACTGGACCGCCAAAAAGGACATGGGCTTTGACGAAGCCGACGTGGTCTTCGATTTCGAACGTCGGGGCGAGATCACGGAAAAAGGGGCCGTTCGGCTGGGAGCCATGGCCTATACCACGCCGCGCGAGGCCATAAGCCTCCTGCAAAACGATTTCGCCCAGGCCGGCTTCCCCCTGGCCGGTCTGACCCTGGAACCGTTTGCCCACCAGAATCTCTATCGCCGCCGCATCGTGGACGGCCCGACCGAAGGGGCCACGGCCAACCTGCATGTGGGCCGCAACTGGTCACGCCTGGAGATCGTCAGCAACGGCGACATCATGTTCGTGCGGGTCATCAAGACGTCCATGTCGGGCATGGAACAGGCCGTTTACGATGCCCTGGAATCCCGGGGCCTGGCCGCCCCGGCCCAGCCGGCCAAGGCTCCGGCGGGAGCGCCCGGGGCCGCCGGGCCGCGCGAGGAAGTGGTGCTCGATCTCGACGCCCTGTCCGGCTCCTCCGAGGCCGGCCTCGTCCTGGACCTCGACGCTCCGGCCAGTCCGGCCACGCCCGAACCGGGGCCTCAAGGCCCGTCGCCGCAGCCGTCAACCGGCGTGACCGTCCGGCCGCTGGAAGCCGACCACGCCCGCGAACTGCTCGACGCTGTGGTGTACGGCTGTCTGTCCGTGGACGACTGCCACCCCGGCTACGGGCTGGAGCTCGACGACGTCATGGACATGCTGCGCCCGGTGGCCTCGCGCCTGGTGCGGCAGGTGGAAATGACGCTGAAGCACTACCGCGAATCCCTGGGCCAGGATCAGGTCACCCGGCTGACGGTGTCCGGCCCCCTGGGCGGCAGCCGGCTGTTTCTGGATTTCATCCAGGAACATGTGGGACTGCCCTGCGAGCCCTTGGATCCCCTGGCCGGCCGTCCCCTGCCGGCGGGAACGACCCTTGGCGGACGGCTGCCCGGTGCGCTTTTCAGCCAGGCCCTGGGACTGGCCCTGTCCGACGAAGGCCACACGCCAAGCGCTTTCGTCACCTACAAGGAGCGCGCCGCCAAACGCGCCTCGCGTCTGCTTGAGCAAGGAGCGCTGGTGGGGCTGGCGGCGGTCCTGGCCGGCATGGCCTTGTTGTCGTTTTCCGCCATGGCCAAGCGTCAAACCCTGGAAAGCGAGCGTAACGCCCTAAACCAGCGGCTGGCGGGTTACGGCGCTTCCCTGGACACGGCCGCCCTGGTCCGCAAGTCCGAGGAACTGCGGACCAAGGTCGAGGCCATGCAGCGCTACGCCTCCCGCAACCGCATTGTCGGCATATGGGAGGAAGCCCTGGCCCTGGCTCCCGACGGCGTGCGCATCGGCTCCATGACCACCGAATGCGGGCCGCCCGACAAGCCCCTGGAACAGGCCGCCGCCCAGGCCGCCCAGGCCGCCAAGAACCTCAAGGACGGCAAGGACCCCAACGCCCCGGTGTCCAGGCTCATCATCGAGGGCGTGGCCATTGGCGACGCCCGGTTGTTCGACTCCATGCTGGCCAGCTATGTCGTCGCCCTGGAAGGTTCGCCCCTGTTGGAGGAAATTTCCGTCAAGCGCAGCGAACTGGAGGGTCTGGAAGGCGGGGCCACGGGCTTGCGTTTTGTGCTGGCGGCCAATCTTACGGAGAGCAAGCCATGACCCTGGCCGAGATGCGAAGCGCCCTGCCGCCTCGGACCCTGCTCACCCTGGCCGTGGGCGCGGCTGTGGCCCTGGGATTTCTGGCGGTTTTCCTGCTGCCGGAATACCGCGAGATCGAACAGTTGACCGTTCGTACGGCTGCCTTGCGGCAAACCCTCAACGACCGCAGCCAGCTCGAACCCGTAGCCAAGGCCCTGGGCGAAACCCAGGCCAAGGTGCGCGAGGTGGGGCCGGTGGGCGGACGGGACAAGCTCCCCCTGGCCGATGTGGAGCGGCTCACCACGATTTTCGATGCACTGGCCAAACCGCATGGCCTGCGTCTGTCGGCCGTTTCCCCGGACGCCGCTTCGGTGACCCGCGAGGGCTTGTTGGCCGTGCGGCTGGCTTTTCTCGGCACGCCCGAGGCCGCCCGCCGGTTCATGCTGGACCTCGGCGGCTTCGGCCCCGTGGTCAAGGTGGAGTCGGCCGCGACCATGTATGGCCGCGAGGGCCGCGAATTTACCCTGAAGTGCTGGCTGGCCGTTCGTTAAGCCGGCCCGGACATAAGGAGAGCGGGGCATGACCCGGCGGGAAAAGATCATATTGGCCGTGACCGGCGTGGTGGCCGTGGTTGCCGCGGTCTACCTGTTGCTGGACACCGGTCCGGCGGTTGCGCCGCAGCCCGGGGGCCAAGTGCAGGCCCAGGCCGTCGCCCAGACCCAGGCCGCCGCCCAGGCTCGGGAAGCGGCCCAGGCCCTGGTGCGCCAGGCCGCGCCGGGCGTTGTGGAGACGGCGCTGATGGCCGCCTTGGACAAGCCGTGGCGCGTGGCCGTCCTGTACGACAAACCCCTGGAAGCCCGGGGCGGGACGGGCCGGCCAACGGTGGTGCCCCGGTTCACGGGCTATGTGGAGTTGGGCTCGGGTCGGCTGGCCGTCATCGACGGCTACGAATACCAGGCCGGCGACACCCTGGAGGGCGGCGGCTACAAGGTGCTGGCCGTGTCCCCGGACAAGGTGACCCTGGAAAGCCTGGCCAACGGCCAACGTCTGGATATTCCCTACGACGGGCAGGACGCCCTGGGGCGATGAACCGGCGCAAGCCGGGACGGGAGAAGACCATGCAAGCGATGGGCAACAAAAGACGGCCGGGAGGCTTCGCGGCGACAGCGGCGGGGATGATCCTGATCATGGCCGTGGGCTGCGTCAAAAAGCCCCAGAAAGATACCTTCATCGAACACTGGGAGACCATGGCCAACAAGTCCGAGGGTTATTCCCCGGTGGCCAGACCGCGCAAGGTGGAGTTCTCCAAGGCGACCATCAAAGCCGACAAGCCCGAGAAGGAAGCGCCCAAGCCGGCCAAGTCCCTGCCCAAGCAGAAGGTGACGCTGCGCATGTACGACACCGATCTGGTGGCCGTGGTGCGGGCCATGGCCCGGGCGGCCAACCAGAACGTGGTGCTGTCCTCGTCCATCCCGGGAGCGGCCGGCGGCGACAAGGCGCTTCGCATCAACGTCAACGTGGTCGATGCCCCCTGGGACGAGACCTTCACGAGCATCCTCACGGCCAACGGCCTGGCCTATGCCGTCGAAGGCGACATCATCCGCGTCATGACCCTGGCCGACATGGAGCAGCAAAACAAGCTCAAGGAAGCCAACAACAAGCTTTTGGCCGAGAAGACCAAGGCCAAGGAGCTGGAGCCCTTCGTCATGGCCCGGGTGGAGATCAATTTTGCCGAACTGCCCAAGATCTACGCCACCCTGTCGGCCATGTGCGGCGGGACAGCCCAGGCCGGCCTGGCCGGCGGCCCGGGGCAGCCCAGCCAGCCCAAGCCCGGCGAGACCGTGCGCGACATCACCCCCACCAGCGCCACCAGCGACGCCATGAACATCCAGGCCCAGGGCGGGGCGCGCCATCCCGGCCAGCTCAACTGCTCGGTGGTGCCCGACCAGCACAGCAATTCCATCATCGTCCAAGGGCCGCCAAACGACGCCGAACGGCTGGTGGCGCTGATTGAGGAACTCGACAAGCCGCGCCCCCAGGTCAAGCTCAAGGCCTTTATCGTCCAGACCGACCGCGAGACCGGCCGCCAGCTCGGCGTGCAGTGGGGCGGACTGCTCAAGGGGTCCAACCTGCGCATCTCCCCGGCCCAGACCGGCACCTCGACCACGACGCTGAGTGCCGGCAACACCGGATCCAATACGTCCACCACCAATAATGCCATAAACAGCAACAACAACACGCCGACGCTCAGCGCGAGTTCTTCCGGCTCCATAGGCAACAGCACCACGGGCACGACCACCACGACGGTCAACGCGGACGGCTCGACGACCACGACCTCGACGACCACGTCCTCGCCGACATCGGCCGCGGACATCGCTACCGCCGCCGCCGCCAGCGCTTTGCTGGCGGCCACCGGAGCGTCCTCCAACGCGTCCACTTCCGCCACCAATTTGGCCGCCACGGCCTCGCCGGCTTTCCCGGGCGGCACGTCGGGCCAGGGCTTCGGCCTCAACTTCCCGGCCCTGTCCTCCGCTTTGACCAGCGTCTCGGGCCTGGGCGCGGCCGGCGCCGGCGTCAACTTCCTTTTCGGCAACATCGCCGGCAACGTGCTGGAAGCCCAGCTCACCGCCCTGGCCGAGTCCAACAAGGTCAAGATCCTCTCCAGCCCGACCATCACCACCATGGAGAACCATTCCGCCTATGTGGAAAACGGCATGGACGTGCCCTACGTCTCCACGTCGCAAAACGGCACCAACGTCCAGTTCGCCCACGCCACCCTCAAGCTCGAAATGCTGCCCCACGTGGTGGACGGCTCCAATTTGCGCATGAAGATCGTGGTGAAAGACGACCAGGTGGACACCACAAACACCGTCCAAGGCAACCCGTACATCTATAAGCGTGAAACCCAGTCCAACCTTGTGGTCGAGGACGGCGACACCATCGTCATCTCGGGGCTCACCCGCGACACCGTCGGCGACAACGAGGCCGGCGTGCCCTACCTCAGCGACATTCCGGGCCTGGGCTGGGCGTTTAAAACCAAGGCGTCGAGCATCAAGCGCGAAGAGATCTACATCTTCGTGACGCCGACCATTCTCAAGGAAAAACCCATATCCCCGCCGCCGGCCGTGGCCATGATCCGGCCTTCCGACGCGGCCGAGACGGATAAGATCGGGTCTTTGACGCAGTAGGCGACAACAGGGAGACGCCGCGCCGGGAAAATGCCCCGGTCCGGCCAAGAAGCCGGTCGCGGCCGCGACGGCAGACGAGAGGAGAAGGCCATGAGCTACTATCTGGCGATGGGACTGACGCGGGAACCGTTTTCCAATTCCCCCGATCCCGACATGCTCTACCGGTCACGGACGCATCTGGAGTGCCTGCAGCACATGGAAATCGGCGTGCGGCTTCGCCGGGGGCTCAACGTGGTGCTCGGGGCCGTGGGCGCGGGCAAGACCACCCTGGCCAGGGAACTGACGCGCGTCCTTGGGGCCGACGGCGACATCGAGGCCTATCTCCTGGACGATCCGGCCTGCGCCTCCACCACCGACTTGCTGCTTTCGATCCTCACGCTTTTCGGCCTCGACGCCGCGTCCATGTGGCGCGATCCCATGATCCTCAAGGAAGTGGTCAAGGCCGAGCTGGCCCGGCGCAGCGGCGAGCAGGGCCGTACCGTGGCCCTTATTATCGACGAAGGCCAAAAGATCACCCCCGACTGCCTGGAACTGTTGCGCGAGCTGCTCAACTTCGAGACGGCCACGCATAAGCTCCTGCAGATCGTCATCTTCGCCCAGTCCGAGTTCGAGGAGACCCTGGCCGCCCGGCCCAACCTCGACGACCGGGTCAATTACCGCTACCGCCTGGAATGCCTAAACCGCGCCGAGACCGCGCGCATGATCGAAACGCGTCTGGCTCGCTGCGCCCCCGAGGGGGAAACGCCCGACGTGTTCACCCCGGCCGCCCTGCGCCGCATCCACCGCCGCACCGGCGGGCATCCGCGCAAGATCGTGCGGCTGTGCCATCTGTCCATGTTGTTGGCCGTGGGCTTTGGCAAAGCCCGGGTCAGTTGGTGGCTGGTGGGCCGGGCCGAGCGCGAGGCGGCCGGCGGCCGCTCCCTGCTGTCCAGGCTGCCCCGGTTGCCCCGAGCTCCCCGCCTGGCTGTCGCCGGCGCGGCCTGCGCCGGTCTGGTCCTGGCGTTGTCCCTGGCTGCACCCGGCCTGCCTGGCCTGCCTGGCCT